>NZ_JBHZQA010000002.1:0-561159 GCF_042787335.1 Flavobacterium fructosi
GATTAAAGTTGTGTCTGGATTCGAACCCTATCTTTACTTAATTTTTCCTGAAAATTAGCCATAAAAAAACCTCCAAATTGCTTTGAAAGATTAAAGTTGTGTCTGGATTCGAACCCTATCTTTACTTAATTTTTCCTGAAAATTAGCCATAAAAAAACCTCCAAATTGCTTTGAAAGATTAAAGTTGTGTCTGGATTCGAACCCTGTCTTTACTTAATTTTTCCTAAAAATTAGCCATAAAAAAATCTCCAAATTGCTTTGAAAGATTAGAGTTGTGTCTGGATTCGAACCCTATCTTTACTTAATTTTTCCTAAAAATTTGACATAAAAAAACCTTCAAATTGCTTTGAAGGTTTTAGAGGCATCGTCCGGATTCGAACCGGAGTAGGAGCTTTTGCAGAGCCCAGCCTAGCCACTCGGCCACGACGCCAATTATTTATTGGTGTGCAAATATACTAAAAAAGTTAAAAGAGGAAAGCCAATAACCACAAAGTTTTTAAAATTTGTTATCGCCAATTCGTAATTCGTAATTAACCTAACTTCTAGTTTCATCCATTTCTATAGTAACTGCTTCAACATCACCACCAATAGGAGGATTTAATTTTGAAACTTCTAAAATTACTCTGGAAATAGAAGGAATTTCTTTGAATGTCCTAGTGATTATACGTTGTGCCACATGTTCCAATAAGTTGGATCTAATGGCCATTTCTTCTTCTACAATTCGATTTAAATGCACATAATCTACGGTGTCATTTAATTCATCTGATAATGAGGACTGTCGTAAATCTGTTTTTATTTTTAAATCTACTCTGTAATCGGAACCTATTTTGCTCTCTTCAATTAAACAACCATGATAGGAGAAGGTTCTGATGTTTTTTAATTTTATAAATCCCATTTTTTATCTACTGTTTTGGCTTTAAATTTTAGGGTTCTTAGTATGAAGTTTAAACCGTAAACCTTAAACCTTTTTTTTATCTTTGCTAAAATTAAGAAAAAATATGTCAACCGAAGAAAAATCGCTCCATTTTATAGAACAAATCATTGAAGACAGTTTATCAAGCGGTTTTCCTAAAGATAAATTACGTTTTCGTTTTCCGCCGGAACCTAATGGGTATTTGCATATTGGTCACGCCAAATCGATTTGCTTAAATTTTGGTTTGGGGTTAAAGTACAATGCGCCAGTTAACTTGCGTTTTGATGACACTAATCCAGCCAAAGAAGAGCAGGAATATGTTGACGCTATCAAGGAAGATTTGCAATGGTTGGGTTATAATTGGACGGAAGAATTATACTCTTCTGATTATTTTGAGCAGTTATACGATTGGGCGGTTGCCATGATTAGAAACGGAAAAGCGTATATAGACAGTCAATCTTCCGAAGATATGGCGCTTCAAAAAGGGACGCCAACACAACCGGGTATTGATGGTCCTTATAGAAACCGTTCAATAGAAGAAAATCTTAGTTTATTTGAAGGAATGAAAAAGGGTGATTTTCCGGAAGGAAGTCATGTTTTACGTGCCAAAATTGATATGAAATCAACTAATATGTTGATGCGTGATCCTTTGATGTATCGTATTTTACACCGTCATCATCACAGAACTGGTAACGATTGGAAAATCTATCCTATGTATGATTTCGCACATGGTGAAAGTGATTATATCGAACAGATTTCGCATTCTATCTGTACGCTGGAATTTGTTATGCACCGTGAATTATACAATTGGTTTTTAGACCAAATTTATGATGATACAAAAGTAAGGCCACATCAATATGAATTTGCTCGTTTGAACTTGAATTACACGGTAATGAGTAAGAGAAAACTACTGCAACTGGTTAAGGAAAATATAGTAAATGGTTGGGATGATCCCAGAATGCCTACCATTTCAGGATTGAGACGACGTGGTTACACAGCTGCTTCTATTCGTAAATTTTGTGATATCATTGGGGTTGCCAAAAGAGAAAATGTCATCGATTTTTCACTTTTGGAATTTTGCTTACGGGAAGATTTAAACAAGACGGCTCCGAGAGTTATGGCAGTTTTGGATCCAATAAAATTGATTATTACTAATTATCAAGCAGATAAAGAAGAATGGCTTGAAGCCGAAAATAATCAGGAAGATGAAAGTGCAGGATTCAGAACAGTTCCTTTTTCAAGAGAATTATACATTGAGAGAGAAGATTTTCTTGAAGAAGCACCAGCTAAATTTTTCCGTTTGAGTTTAGGCAGAGAAGTTCGTCTTAAAAATGCTTATATCATCAAAGGTGAAAGTGTTGTAAAAGATGCTGC
This sequence comes from Flavobacterium fructosi, assembly GCF_042787335.1. Taxonomy (NCBI): domain Bacteria; kingdom Pseudomonadati; phylum Bacteroidota; class Flavobacteriia; order Flavobacteriales; family Flavobacteriaceae; genus Flavobacterium; species Flavobacterium fructosi. The sequence goes on from NZ_JBHZQA010000002.1 coordinate 2,288, forward strand.
TGGAAACATAAAGGAAATACATGTTACTTATGATGAAGACAGCCGAAGTGGAAGTGGGAGTGAAGCCAGTCAGCGTAAAGTGGCAGGAACCTTGCATTGGGTTTCTATACAACATGCTTTAGAGGTCGAAGTTCGTTTGTATGATCGTTTGTTTATAGATGAAGCGCCAGACAGTCATAAAGAGAAAAATTTCTTAGAATTTATCAATCCTAGTTCATTGCAAATTGTAAAAGGATTTGTTGAGCCAAGTTTATTAGACATAAAAGCGGATGAAAAATTTCAGTTTCAACGTTTGGGTTATTTCAATGTTGATAAAGATACAACCGAAGGTAAAATTGTCTTTAATAAAACGGTTGGTTTGAAAGATGCTTGGGAAGAAAAAGGCAAGAAGGAAGAAAATTTATTGATGAATACTCAAAAGGAAATCAATAAATATGTAAAGGAAAAAGACGAGAATAATGCGGTTTTGATTTTAAATTCTATTATTCAAAACATAAAAAGTATTGATAATTACAGTTTAATTATTCAGACAATTGTCAAAAATATTAAGAATGATAATAACTCCCTGTTGTTTTCTAATTTGATTTTGTACTATTCTGATAAAGTTAAAATTAAAGACATAGAAGAAGAGTCGTTGACTAAATTGTATTCGATGTCTATAAAAAGTCAAATGGCCACCGTTAGAATTTTAGCGATTCAGAATTTACAAAATGATTTAAATAATTACAGTCTTTTTGAAACTCAACTTTCAGAAATTAAAAATGTTGAAAAAAACGAGAAAGTTTTAAAATTATTAAATGATTTAAAATTATAGCGCTCTATAAACAATATAGATTTTTTTAATTGAAGGCGCCCTTAAAAGGCGCTTTTTGTTATTATAGTAAATTCTTATTAAAAAAGTAATAAACATAAGATTTAGCAATTAAAAACAACTTACATAAATTGAATTTAAAGTAGTTTTTTAAGTTTCACCACTTGGGTTATATTTTGTTGTTTTTTGAACAACAGCGTCCTTTATTTACTGTTTTGGTCTTACGAAAAACAATTTAACGGCTTGTTAACAACACGATGTTAATAAAATCCGTAGATTTAGGTTATTAACAACAAAAACAGAAATTATGTCAAATAACGCAGGAAGTACATTATTGGCTTTATTAACGGGTGCAGCTATTGGCGCTGGATTCGGAATTTTATATGCACCAGACAAAGGTTCCAAAACCAGAGAAAAAATTAAAGATGGCTATGATGATACCAAAAATAATTTGAAACATAAATATGAAAATGCAGCTGATGAGTTGAAACATAAAATTTCTCTTTTCAAGCAAAATAATTTGCAGGATACTTATGATGAGATGCTTTCCAATGTGAGTCATAAAACCGAAGATGTAATTTCTTTTTTAGAAGAAAAATTAGCTAGTTTGAAAGCGCAAAATGCGAAGCTTCAAAAATAATATTGGTTACCAGTACTAATTAATATTAAAAAACAGATATATGGCTTTTGAAGAGTTGAAAGAAAACACAGAGAATATTCAAGAACAGCTGCAGTCTTTTTTGGAAAGCAATGTGGCTTATTACAAATTATGGGGTTTTAAGGTTGCTATGAAATCAACTACCATGATTCTTAAGTTCACGTTGATTTTTATATGTTTTGGTATTGTTTTATTATTTTGTTCCATAGCTGGAGCTTTGGCAATAGGCAAATATTTAGACAGTTATCCATTAGGATTTTTAAGTATAGCAGGGGTATACCTTGTCTTAACAGGTCTTTTATTTACAATCAGAGATCGGTTTTTTGAAGGATCAGTATTAGAAAAATTTTCTGAAATATTTTTTAACGACGACTAAATCATGGAAACAAGAAAATATTCATCCTATGCTCAGATTGATAGGGAATTGGAAATATTGAAAATAGAAAAAGAAATCAGTTATCAAAAATTGGTTTGCGGGATCAAAAAAACCAAAGAGAGTTTGACACCACAAAACATTGTTAGTGGAGTAATAGGTTCTTCGTTGAATGCGTTTTCAGGTAATTATGGGACGCTAGTAAATCTTGCAATACCGTACGTTATTAAAGCAGTTCCATTTGTTTCCAAGGTTTTTCCAAAGGTTCTCAAATGGGTATCAAAACTAAAAAGAGGCAATTAAGCCTCTTTTTTTGTGTAGTGTTATATTTCTATTTCAGGTTCTTCCGGAGTGGGAGGTGTTTGATGAGCTGTATGAGATTCCTCACCCGCTTTTGGTTTTCTTTTTTTATTCTTATTTTTCATCATTTCGCCCACTTGATTAGATGCGCTGAAAGAAGCCACCATGTTATTCAGCATGTCACTTCCGGCTTGGGGAGAATTGGGTAACAATATTAAATTAGAGTTAGCGTCTGCGCCAATGGCTTGCAAAGTATCATAATGCTGTGTCACCACAATAAGCGCCGAAGCTTCCTGAGAGTTTATCCCCACTTTGTTTAAAACATCCACACTTTCTACCAAACCTCTTGCAATTTCACGGCGTTGATCCGCAATTCCCTGTCCTTGTAAACGTTTGCTTTCTGCTTCTGCTTTGGCTTTAGCCACAATTCTAATTCTGGATGCTTCAGCTTCAAATTCTGCTACTGTTTTTTCTCTGTCCGCTGCATTAATTCTGTTCATCGCATTTTTTACTTGAATATCCGGGTCAATATCAGTAACCAAAGTATTGATAATGGTATATCCATAAGTAGTCATTGCCTCGTTCAATTCTCTTTTTACAGCAATTGCAATGTCATCTTTTCGTTCAAAAACATCATCTAGTTTTAATTTTGGAACTTCGGCACGCACGACATCAAATACGTAAGAAGTAATTTGGTCATGAGGATATTCCAATTTGTAAAAAGCATCATAAACGGTTTCTTTGATCACCATAAATTGTACTGATACTTTTAGTTTTACAAAAACATTGTCTTTCGTTTTGGTTTCGATGATAACATCTAACTGTTGGATTTTTAGATTAACGCGTCCGGCAATTCGGTCGATTAAAGGAATTTTAAGTTGAAGCCCCGATTGCCTTACACTTAAGAATTTTCCAAAGCGTTCAATGATAACCGAGGTTTGCTGTTTGACCGTAAAAAAGGAAGATAGTAAAATAAATAATCCGAAGACAATAATAATAATTAGTGTAATGTTCATAGTATGAATAATTTAATTAATAAGTTACCGTTAAATTACAAAAAAACTTTAGGTTTGTTCTAATTAAATTTTAAAACATGAAAAAGATAGGTTTAACTAGTGTTTTTATACTCATTTCAATTGCTGGTTTTGCGCAATATAATTATAGAGATGCCAATAGGATCGGGATTACTTTTGGAGTAAATCAGTTTACATTGAATACTAGTAATTTCCAGACGAATGCTGGTTCAGGATGGAACGGTGGACTTTCCGTGAGAGGAAATTTCTATAATAATTGGGATATGGTTTATGCTTTGCAGTTTAGCGAAAACAATTTTACGGTTGCCACCAAAAGCTTTTTTTTAGCAAATGAAGCCGTGAATTACAAATTATCATCAGCTCAGATATCGCTGCAGTTGAGTTATAAATTGATCGAAAATCATTTAAGTGTTGAATTTGGGCCTCTGGTTCAAGTGAACGGAAAATTTAAAATTGATTCTAATAAAGAAAATAACAACATTTCAGGAACCACATTGTTAGCCAAAGATATTGTGGATATTTCTAAATTTAATTTCTATCCAACCGTAGGAATAACCGCGGGAGTTCGCCATTTCCGGGTTAATGTATCTTATCAATATGGTCTGAACAATATGTTGGGTAACTTGAACACGAAGAATTTAGGTGTAAATTTCAAAGGAAATCCTGGAATTATCAATGGTAATTTGATTCTTTATTTATAAAATTTTAATTATAGGAAAAATTTTATTAAAATATCTTAAAAAATTAAAATAGAAATCCCTCAAATGTAAAACATTTGAGGGATTTCTATTTTTAACTTAATAACTAAACTTATTTATGAAGAAGCCACTTTTTTATTTTGTATTACTTTCTAGCATTTATATGAATGCTCAGACCACTATTGTAGAGGAAAAGTTTGAAAAGGATAATGTACCATTGAGCTACAATTATCTTCCAAAAAGTGATAAGTTAGTGATAGAAAAAGGAGAATATAAATCTATGTCTACTAATAGATTGATTACTAATATTAATAAATTTGATAGTAATGGAAAAAAAGAGATTTTGGTTGAAAATGCTGAACTTATGAATTCTAATTTTTCTGTTGCAGAAAACACTATTAAAATTAGTGATTTTTCAAAGTTTTCATATGGAAAATCGTATAAATATATTGTGAATGAGAATTCAACTTCTTTCACTGATTTTTCTGAATTAAAAAAGAGCAATCATAGGCTATTTATAAACTCACTTTCCCACATTAGTTCTGCAGAAATAATTAGAGATCAAATGATGAAATCAGCTGCATATTTGACTAATTCTACAGAATTTAATAATAAAAAAATTAATTGTTTTAACGATAAATATGAGCTTGGTTTTACTGATCAAAAATCGAAAAACACTATTGATTTTGAAAAAGACGATCTTTTTTTAGAAGTTACTGATATTTTCACTAGAGTAAATAATAGATTCAGTATAGAAAAACCTGATATCACTAGATTAAAGGGAGATTCGTTTATAAAACCTGACAAGGATTTGGGGTTTGCTGCTATTATAACTAACACAGAAGCTTTTGAAATTATTACCAAGTCTATTTCTAAAGATTATAAAACAACTATTTTATATAGAACAAATTATAATATGGAAGGGAAGAAACTTAATGAAACCTCTTTTGTAATCAATTTAAATAATTATTTCTTAATTTATTCTAATAATGGTGGTGGATTTGCAGGAACTACTAGTGGGACTGGAGCTAATAGTTATTCAATTCCAATTTTTGTAGATGATTTGTCTATTAATAATTTTTTGCAAGATGCGAAAACAGGAGAGGTATATATTTATGGTTTGTTTGGAGAAAAATCAAAAGGATTAAATTATGATAATTCTGCTTTAGGTTATTATATTTTTAAATTTGATAAAACAGGAAAAAAAATATGGGAATCTATTAATACTATAGATGATAAGAAAGAGTTTAACGACAAAACACATTTGTTACGATTGTTTTCTAACCTCAAGTTTTCTAAAGATAAGTTGTATTTTTCTACAGGTACTGATTTTTCAAAAGAGTACGTTCACTATAGTTTTTTAAATAAAAACACGGGTACTATTTTAAACAAAAACAAGATTTCTTATAAGAAAGATAAAATTTTTACACTAATGTCGGACGTTCGATACTTTCTTCTTTCTTTTTATGAATATGAAGGATATAAAAACAAAGTGTTTGATTATGACGGTTTAGTTGCTATAGATTCCAATATGAAAGTGGCAGACTATTTAAAAAGCATTGACAATAAAAACAAATTATATTTCAGTACGATATTTTCAGATAAAGGCATTTGGTTACTAGAATCAGATAATAAAGACTATTATAAAGTAACTTTCTTTAAAGCCTAATCGTAAAAGAGGGTCTAATTAAAAAGCTTCCAGCCTTCAAAAGGTTGGAAGCTTTTTTTATTCTTCTTGTTTTTATAAAGTAGCTATCGCTTTCTGAATTCTATTAATCGTTTCGTCTTTTCCAATTACTTCAACGATATCAAATAGGTGAGGACCTTTCAGTGCGCCAACCAAACTCAATCGAAACGGTTGCATTACTTTGCCCATTCCTATTTCGTTTTTCGTCATCCAGTCTTTTACGATGGTTTCGATATTCATTGAGGTGAAATCAGTTATTTCCTTTACAACGGATATCAATTCTTGCATTAATGCCGGTGTTTCTGCTTTCCAGTTTTTGCTTGCTTTTTCATCATACGATGTTGGAGCCACAAAAAAGAAATCACATAGTTCCCAAAATTCCGAAACAAAATGAGCGCGTTCTTTGATTAAAGAAACCACTTTTGTTACTACGTTTTCAGAAACATTGAAACCTTTTTCAATCAAAATAGGAGCGAAGGCTTTCGCCAAATCTTCATTTTTCTGTTTAACCAAATATTGATGATTGAACCATTTGTTTTTTTCCGGGTCAAATTTAGCTCCGGCTTTATGTACTCGACTCAAATCGAATGCTTGAACTAATTCTTCAAGCGTATATAATTCTTTTTCCGTTCCGTCGTTCCATCCTAATAAAGCCAGGAAGTTGATAACGGCTTCTGGAAAGAACCCTTTTTCTCTGTATCCTGATGAAACGCCTTCTTCGGTTTTCCAATCCAATGGAAATACAGGGAATCCCATTTTGTCACCATCACGTTTGGATAACTTTCCGTTGCCGATAGGTTTCATAATCAATGGTAAATGTGCAAATTCTGGTGCTTCCCAACCAAAAGCTCTGTACAATAAAACATGCAAAGGCATCGATGGCAACCATTCTTCACCACGAATCACGTGACTAGTTTCCATTAAATGATCATCCACGATATTAGCTAAATGATAGGTTGGCATACCATCGCTTTTAAACAAAACTTTATCGTCTAAAAGATTTGTTTCAAATTTTACGGCACCACGAATGATGTCTTGTAAATGCAATGTTTCGTTTACCGGAGTTTTAAAACGGATCACATAATGTTCTCCATCAGTAATTCTTTTGGCAGTTTCGTCAGAAGAAATGACTAAAGAAGTATCTAATTTTTCTCTGTTATTGTGATTATATATAAAGGTTTTACCTTGTTCTTCTTTGACTTTTCTTGCTGCATCCAAAGCTTCTGCTGTATCAAAAGCATAATACGCATTACCGGAATTGATTAACTGATCAGCATATTGTTTGTACAAATCTTTTCTTTCGCTTTGACGGTAAGGACCAAATTTTTCATTCTTTCCAATCGTTTCATCTGGTGCAATTCCTAACCATTGCAGTGCTTCCATAATATATTCTTCGGCACCTGGAACATAACGGTTTTGGTCGGTATCTTCAATTCTTAAGAAAAATACACCATTATTTTTTTTTGCAAACAAATAATTGAATAATGCGGTACGAACTCCGCCAATATGTAAAGGTCCAGTTGGACTTGGTGCAAAACGCACACGAACTTGCTTCGACATTTTTATAAATTTTGTGGCAAAGATACAACTCTAATTAGACAATGAGAAAATGTTTGTAATTGGATAATTCAGACAATTGGTTCATTTTCTAATCTTCTATTTGATAAATTTTCTAATTAAAAATTAGTACTTTTATTGGTTATTACAAATAAGTTAGAAATTTTGGAGACAGGAAATGTTATTTTTAAAAAATTGGAGGCTTTTATCAAAAAGTATTACACCAATGAACTGATACGAGGATTGTTATTCTTCGTCGGTTTAGGGTTGTTGTATTTTTTGTTCACTCTTTTTGTGGAGTATTTTCTTTGGCTTAAGCCAATGGGAAGAAGGTTCTTGTTTTGGACTTTTGTTGCTATTGAAGTTTTACTGTTGTTCCGATTTATTTTGTTTCCAATATTTAAACTGTTCAAGCTTCAAAAAGGAATTGATTACAAACAGGCATCAAACATTATCGGAAATCATTTTACCGAAGTAAGTGATAAGCTGACTAATTTTTTACAATTATCAAATGATACAGATCAATCCGAATTATTAATAGCTTCAATAGAACAGAAAGCGAAAACTTTGCAGCCAATTCCTTTTGGGAACGCGATTAATTTAAATAAGAATAAGAAGTTTTTGCCGCTGGCTTTGTTTCCTATCGTGGTGTTATCTTTCTTTTATTTGTCGGGTAACAGTACAATACTTTCTCAAAGTTTGAATAGAGTAGTGCATTTTAATTCTCCATTTTTACCTCCGGCACCATTCAAATTCATTCTTTTAAATGAGAATCTGCAAACAGAACAAAGTAAAGATTTCGTCGTTCATGTAAAAACAGAGGGGAAAGTTGTTCCTGAAAACGCCACAATCTTTATTAACGATGAAAGTTATTTCATGGAAACCACTAAATCCGGGGATTTCCAATTTAAGATTTCGAAACCGGCGAAAGATATTTTGTTTCACGTGGAGGCCAATGGGATTTCTTCTGAGGATTATGAATTGAAAGTAGTGACTGTACCATCTATTTCTAATTTTGAAATGTCATTAAATTTTCCGTCTTATCTGAATAGAAAACCGGAATACATCAAAGGAACCGGAAACGCTATAATTCCGGAAGGAACCAGAGTTACTTGGAAAATGAACACTCAAGCAACCGAGAATGTGGTTTTGAAGGAGGCATCATCCATTTTTCCTTTTTCGAAAGCTGAAAACACGTTCACTTTATCAAAATATATTCTTCAAAATACAGAATATCAAATTCTTACCTCGAATGATAAAGTAAAAAACTATGAAAAGTTGGATTATCAGCTTTCAATAATTAAAGATCAGTTCCCAACTATCCGAGTCAATACTGCTCCTGACAGTTTGAAGGTGGATAAAAACTATGTATTGGGACAAATTTCTGACGATTATGGGTTGTCTAAACTGCAAGTGGTTTATTATGAAAGAGACAAGCCACAAACGGCCAAACGTGGAATAATTGTTGTGAAGGCATCTGTATTTGATCAGTTCGTATTTACTTTTCCTGGAAACCTTCCGGTAGAGCAAGGCAAGTCGTATGATTATTATTTTGAGGTTTTTGATAATGATGCAATCCATCGTTTTAAAAGCACGAAATCATCTGTTTTCTCAAATCGAGTTTCTACAGATGAAGAAAAGGATGATCAGGTTTTGAAACAACAAAATGATAATATTAATAGTTTAGAGAAGTCTTTAAAAAATCAGGACAAACAAATCTCTGCCATTGAAAAAATTCAAAAGAGCGGAAAGGAAAAAGACAATTTAGAATTTAATGATCAGCAGAAAGTAAATGATTTTATCCAGCGTCAAATGCAACAAGATGAAATGATGAAGGAATTTGCGGAGAAAATGAAAGACAATTTAGATAAATTCAAAACAGATAAAAAAGACGAACTAAAAGAAGATTTACAAAAACGATTAGATAAAGCCGATAAAGATTTAGATAAAAATCAAAAATTATTAGAGGAATTAAAAGCATTAAATGATAAAATCAAAAATGAAGACTTGCTGGATAAATTAGAAAAATTTAAGCAAAATAGTAAAAACCAAACTAAAAACTTAGCGCAATTAGTTGAACTGACTAAGCGTTATTATGTCGATAAAAAAGCGAAACAAATTTCGGATAAATTAAGCAAGCTTTCTGAGAAACAAAATGAATTATCGGATAACGAAAAGGAAAATAAATCAGAGAAACAGCAGGAAATAAATGATACTTTTGATAAAATTCAAGACGATTTAAAAGATTTGGAAAAGGAAAATAAGGATCTTAAATCCCCAATGGATCTTCCAAAAGATACGGAGAAAGAAAAAAGCATTGATGATGATTTGAAGAAAGCTTTCGAAGAATTAAAAAAGGAAAGTCAATCTAAAGCTAAACCTAAACAAAAAAGTGCTTCTAAGAAAATGAAAGAGATGTCCATGAAAATGAAACAAGGGATGGAAGGTGCAGAGAAAGAACAACTGGACGAAGATGTGAAAATGTTGAGACAAATTTTAGATAATTTGTTGGCATTTTCATTGTCTCAGGAAGATGTGATGCTGCAGTTCAGAGGGCTGAAAACCGGGTCTCCTTCTTTTAATAAAAATATTAAAGTACAGCAAAAATTAAAACAACAATTCAAACATGTCGATGATAGTTTGTTTGCGCTATCCTTACGAAACCAAAAAATTGCGGAGGAGGTAACGAAAGAAATAGGTAATGTTCATTACAATATTGATAAATCGCTGGAGACTTTATCGGACTCACAAATTTCAAAAGGATTGTCACATCAGCAGTATACGATTTCGGCGGCCAATAAACTGGCTGATTTTTTGAGCGAAATTTTAAATGGGATGCAAATGTCATTGTCCGCAATGGGTTCCGGTAAACCTAAACTAGGTGAGGGACAAGGAATGCAGTTGCCGGATATTATTAAAAAGCAGGAAGGACTTGGCCAAAAAATGAAAGATGGAATAGAGAAAGGGAAGAAATCAGGAGAAGGTCAAAAACCAGGGGAAGGTGAAAAAGGTAAAAAGGGAACTGGTCAAAATGGAGAAAACGGAGAAAACGGCGAAGATGGTGAAGGAGATGCTAAAGCGATTATGGAAATTTATAATGAACAAAAGCAATTGCGTGAAGCGTTGCAAAACGAATTAAACAAACAAGGATTAGGAGGGAACGGTCAAAGTGCTTTGGAGCAGATGAAGCAAATAGAAAAACAGCTTTTGAGTAAAGGTTTTAAAAACGAGACGCTTCAAAAAATCCTGAATGTGAAACAAGAATTATTGAAATTAAATACAGCGGTTCAGCAACAAGGACAAGAAAATAAGCGTCAATCAGAAATCAATAAAAAGGAATTTAGTAATCAATCTAACGCATTGCCATCCGCTTTATTAGATTATTTGAATAGCATCGAAATATTAAATAGACAATCCTTACCTTTGCGCTCGAATTTTAATCAAAAAGTTCAAGAATATTTTAATAAAAAATGATCAATTTTAATTACGAAACTGATTTTACTTTAGATAACGAAGAAGGAATTGCTGCTTGGTTGACTAACGTAATTACTTCAGAAAACAAGAAAGAGGGCGAAATAAATTATATCTTTTGTGATGACGAGTACTTACACAAAATCAATTTAGAATATCTAAATCACGATACATTAACCGACATCATTAGTTTTGATTATACTATGGGCAATGAGTTGAGTGGTGACATATTTGTTTCTATTGAACGTGTAAAGGATAATGCTAAGGATTTTAGTGTTGTTTTTGAAGATGAATTGAAGCGCGTATTGGTTCATGGCATTTTGCATTATTGCGGGTATAAAGACAAAGGGGAAGCTGAGGAACTGCTGATGCGTTCTAAAGAAGATGAAAAGATTGTGTTGTTCCACGTGGAACTATAGGTTGGGTTTAGAAAAAAAGAGCGGTTGTTTCACGTGGAACAGTTTTAAAATAGATTTGCATTAGATGTTTCACGTGGAACAATAGATTAACTCAAGGTTTGGGCGGTTTATATAAAGCTTAAATCTTAATCCTGCGTTTTCTCAGGACAAAATAATATAAAAATGTTTGAAGAAGAATACGATGTAATTGTTGTTGGTGCGGGTCACGCCGGTTCAGAAGCTGCAGCTGCGGCCGCTAATTTGGGTTCCAAAACTTTATTAGTTACAATGAGTTTGCAGAACATCGCTCAAATGTCTTGCAATCCTGCCATGGGTGGAATTGCCAAAGGACAGATAGTTCGCGAGATTGATGCGCTAGGTGGTTATTCTGGAATTGTTTCCGATAAAACGGCAATTCAATTCAAGATGCTGAACAAGTCCAAAGGTCCTGCAATGTGGTCGCCAAGGGTTCAAAGTGACCGTATGCGTTTTGCTGAGGAATGGCGGATGATGTTAGAAGGAACTCCAAATCTCGATTTTTATCAGGAAATGGTAAAAGGGTTAATTATAGAAGATGATAAGATAAAGGGAATTCGCACTTCGCTTGGAGTGGAGATTCGATCTAAATCGGTTGTGTTAACCAATGGGACTTTCTTAAATGGTTTGATTCATATTGGCGAAAAACAATTTGGTGGAGGAAGAGCAGGCGAGAGTGCCGCTTATGGAATTACGGAAGATTTAGTGAATGCAGGATTTCAAGCAGGAAGAATGAAAACAGGAACGCCTCCAAGAGTGGATGGCCGTTCTTTGGATTATTCTAAAATGAATGAAGAAAAGGGAGATGCTAAGCCAGATAAGTTTTCTTATTCGGATATCACCTCGCCTTTAATTCATCAAAGATCGTGTCACATGACCTATACTTCGCTTGACGTGCATGATATTTTGAGAGAAGGTTTTGATCGTTCTCCAATGTTTAACGGTAGAATAAAAAGTCTGGGCCCTAGATATTGCCCGTCAATTGAAGATAAGATTAATCGTTTTGCTGACAAAGAAAGACATCAGTTGTTTGTTGAGCCAGAAGGATGGGATACCTGTGAGGTTTATGTAAATGGTTTTTCTACATCGCTTCCGGAGGATATTCAATTTAAAGCATTGCGTTCTGTTGTGGGTTTTGAAAAGGTGAAATTTTTCCGTCCGGGATATGCTATTGAATATGATTATTTTCCTCCGACACAATTGAAACATACTTTAGAAACAAAGTTAGTGGAAGGGTTGTATTTTGCAGGGCAAATAAATGGGACTACAGGATATGAAGAAGCGGCTTCTCAAGGATTGATGGCGGGAATTAATGCGCATTTAAAAGTGCATGAAAAAGCGCCGTTAATATTGAAAAGAGATGAAGCATATATTGGTGTTTTAATCGATGATTTAATTACCAAGGGTACAGAAGAACCATACAGAATGTTTACTTCTCGTGCAGAATATAGAACATTACTTCGTCAGGATAATGCCGATTTTAGATTAACGCCAATGTCACATGAAATTGGTTTGGCTTCAGAAGCGCGTTTGCGCAGAATGGAACATAAATTAAATGAATCTGAAAAAATGGTGGCTTTTTTCAAAGAAACGAGTGTTTCAGTTGCAGAAGCAAATCCTATTTTAGAATCAAAGGATACGGCCCTAATTACACAAGGAGACAAACTGTTTAAAGTGTTTTCGCGTCCACAAATTGATTTGGGAGACATCATGAAATTTGAGAAAGTTGCGGCTTATGTTGCAGCAAATGATGTAGATCAGGAAATATGTGAGCAAGCCGAGATTCAGGTGAAGTATTCGGGATACATCGAAAAGGAAAGAAATAACGCTGATAAATTGCTTCGATTGGAAGATGTGAAGATTCCGGAAAATTTCGATTACAATAAAATCAAATCGATGTCGATAGAGGCAAAGCAGAAGTTAAGCAAGATTCGCCCGATTACTATTTCCCAAGCCTCGCGAATTAGTGGTGTTTCACCAAGTGATGTTTCGGTGCTGCTGATTTATATGGGACGTTGAGAAAGTTTTCAATAATCAGTGTACAGTCGTCAGTTTGATTTGTGACTTATAACGAATACTGATAATGAAAACTGAATAGTAAAAATTGTTCCACGTGAAACTATTAACTAATTTAAAAAAATAATTTTAGAAATCCTATTAAACGGACTACTGAAAACTGACCACTGAAAACTAAAAATGGATATTTTAAACAAAAAGCATTTTTTAACCGTTAAAGATTATTCCGTTTCTAAAGAAACATTTGATTTGTATCATGATGAAGATTTAGACATGTTGATTACATCTCCACAACCTAGTTTAGAAAATTTAGGAAAATACTACGAAAGCGTAGATTATATTTCGCATACAGACAGTAGACGTTCGTTTTTTGAAAAAGCGTATCACTTTGTGAAAAACATTGCGCTAAAAAACAAACTCGATTTGATTAATTCATTACAACCTGATAAAGGAAGGGTTTTGGATATCGGAGCGGGGACAGGTGATTTTTTATCGGTGGCAAAACAAGACGGTTGGCAAACAATAGGAGTAGAGCCTAGTGATAAAGCAAAAGTAATCGCAAAAAACAAGGGCGTTTCTTTTGTAGAGAAAACAACGGAATTGGACAATCAATCTTTTGATGTTATTTCGATGTGGCATGTTTTGGAACATGTTCCTAATTTAGACGAACAAATAAAAGAATTGAAACGTCTGTTAAAACCAAATGGTACGATAATAATTGCAGTGCCAAATTTCAAATCTTTTGACGCAAAACATTATGGAAAATTTTGGGCGGCTTATGATGTGCCGATTCATTTTTGGCATTTTTCCAAAACGGCAATACAATCTCTTTTCCAAAAAGAAAAAATGAAATTGATAAAAGTACTTCCTATGAAGTTTGATTCTTTTTACGTTGCCTTGCTTTCAGAAAAATATAAAACTGGGAAAATGAATTTTATAAAAGCGTTTTTTGTCGGATTACAGTCGAATTGGAAAGCCAAGAAGAATTTAGAGTACTCCTCTCATATTTACATCATAAAAAACAGCTAAATCGCATTGTAGGCACATTTAAGCCCTGTTTATATTTAAAACCGATTTCCGGGTGTTTTTTTTGGAAAGAGCGCTAAATTAAAGGCTAGACAATCTGATTTCTATAATTTTAAATTATTAATAAGATATTTGCGATAATAAAAATCGATACAACAAATAGTTAAGCATTTTTTAAACTTTATGTCAATGCTACTTATTTTTTTATATTTTTGTCAGACGCACTTAAAAATTAGAAATTCACCAAATGAAATTGAAGATTCACGAATATCAAAAAAGAAATATTAAAAATATGAGTAAAAAAGCATTAGTAATTATCGCACTTTCAATTACAGTACTATCTTGTAATAAACCTGCCACTGCAGTTAAGGAAGTAAAAACAGCATACGTAGATACTTCAGTGTTAATGAAAGAATATACCGAAGCAAAAGATCTTGAAGCCAAATACAAAGCTAAATCAGCGGAAAAAGGAAGACAACTAGATGCTGAGATTGCAAGATTTAAGCAAGAAGCTGCCGGTTTTCAAGCACAGGCACAAGCTAACGGTCAAGCTTGGGCGCAACAAAAAGGAGCGGAATTACAAAAAAGAGAGCAACAACTGGGTGCGGCTCAACAACAATTATCACAAGAGTTGCAACAAGAAAGTGGGAAAGAAATGGATTCTTTGGTTAGTGGTGTAAAAAAATTCATCAAAACCTACGGTAAAGAAAATGGATATTCTTACATCTATGGTACAGGTGATGCTGCCTCTATATTATATGCTGAAGACAAATATGATATCACAAAAGTGATCGTCAAGGCTTTGAACGATAAATACAAATCTGTAACTCCAAAAGAAGCAGAAGTTAAAAAATAATATTTTTTACTATTAATTCAAAATATAGCCTTCATCTAAATTTAGATTGGAGGCTTTTTTTTGGTAGCTTAATCCTGTTTTTCATTTCAACCTCACGTTTACAATACTTTTTTCTGACCCTTAAAAGGAGCTTGCTTCGGTCGCTCTTTTCCGACCGAAAAAAATAACTTTATAAATCTCTTGGATTTCTGCTGTTATCGGGGCTGAAAAACATTGGAATCAAAACAAAAAATATTCGATTAAATTAAAATACTATTGCTATTTTCAATATTTTAGCTATCTCTATACACGCCAAATGCAAACAATCTCTGAAGCCGCAGCTTATACCTTACAATTCATTAATCAAACGCATCGATCGGTGTTTCTTACCGGCAAAGCAGGAACTGGAAAAACCACGCTGCTGAGGGAAATTATCCAAACTACCCACAAGAATACTGTAGTTGTTGCACCTACGGGAATAGCGGCCTTAAATGCAGGGGGTGTTACGATTCACTCGATGTTTCAGTTGCCTTTTGGAGGTTTTATCCCGGAATTCAATGTAAATTCTCAATTTTCCGAAAGCGTAAAATTCGAGTCTAAAGATACGTTGCGCCGGCATTTCAAAATGAGCGGTTTGAAGAAATCTGTTATTCGCAATATGGAATTGCTGATCATAGATGAAGTAAGTATGCTTCGGGCTGATTTATTGGATGCGATGGATTATATGATGCAAACCGTTCGCAAAAGAAACACACCTTTTGGCGGTGTTCAGGTATTATTTATTGGCGATTTGTTGCAATTGCCTCCCGTAATCCGTGATGAAGAATGGCGCACACTTCGCAATTATTACAAAGGGAAGTTCTTTTTCCATTCGCATGTCGTGCAGCAAAACCCTCCTTTGTATATTGAATTGTCTAAAATTTTCCGTCAAACGGACGATAAGTTTATTGCCGTCTTAAATAATTTACGGAACAATCAGATTTCACAGGAAGATATCCAGGCTTTAAATCAATATGTAAAACCGGATTTTGATTTAAAAGCCAACAAAGGTTACATTACACTAACGACGCATAATGTCAAGGCAGATACTATGAATTCACAAGCTTTGAAAGATTTATCGGGCAAAGAGGTAACGTATAAGCCGGAAATTGTTGGCGATTTTCCCGATAAAATATTTCCTGTTGAGGAGCATTTGAAACTCAAAATCGGGGCGCAAATTATGTTTGTGAAAAACGATTTGTCTTTGGATAAAAATTATTTCAATGGAAAAATGGGTGTTATCAAATCGCTATCCAGCCATGAAATTCTGGTACATTTTCCTGAAGAAAACAAAACCATAGAAGTCGAAAAATACGAATGGCAAAACATTAGATATAAAATAGACGAAACGACCAAAGAAGTTGCTGAAGAGGTGTTAGGGACTTTTGTTCATTATCCCATTAAGCTGGCGTGGGCCATAACGGTTCATAAGAGTCAAGGATTAACTTTTGATAAAGCTGCGCTTGATGTTTCGCAAGTTTTCCTTCCGGGACAGGCATATGTCGCATTGTCGCGTTTGCGTTCGTTAGAGGGGCTTATTTTGCTGTCTCCACTGCGAATGAATGGGATTTTGAATGATCAGGATGTGATGGATTATGCGCTAAACAAAGCTTCTGATGAATTATTAAAGAATGCCTTGCATTTCGAGACTAAAAATTTCATTCATAATTACTTGATAAACACCTTCGATTGGCAAGATTTAGCACAGGAATGGCGCAATCATCAATACAGTTACAACGATAAATCGGAAAGTTCAGCCAAATCAAAACAGTCGCTTTGGGCTAAAAAGCAAACGGAAAGTATCGATCAGCTTTTGGAACCATCCAAAAAATTCATTTTGCAATTGAATAAACTCTTTGCACAGGAAACAGTCGATTTAAATCATGTTTTTGACAGAATACAAGCAGCATTCAGTTATTTTCTGGTTCCAATGGATAAATTAGTTTACGAAATCCTTTGGAAATTAGAAGAAGTGAGACGCATCAAGAAAGTGAAAGCCTATTACGATGAATTAATCGTTTTGGAAGAGTTGCAAACGAAAGCGGTTTTGCGTTTAATGAAAGCCAAATTATTGATAGAAACCGTTGTCTCCGGAGAAACTATTTCCAAAGAAAAACTGACATCAGCAGAGATAAAGCAATATATAATCAAAAAAACGGATGCGATTCGAGAAGAATTCAAAAATGTAAATGTCACTTTGATTGATGATGAAAAAGATATAGAACGATATACTTCGAAAAAGGCAACTAAAAAAGCGCCAAAAAAATCAACGGTTCAGGAAACCTATGAATTGTGGATTGAGAAAAATTCTATTCAAGATATCGCAACCATACGAGTGCTTACCAAACAAACGATTTACAGTCATTTCGTCAAATTGATTCAGGAAAAAGCAATAGATATAAAGGAGGTTTTGCCGCAAGACAGAATTGAGGAATTAGCCGATGCTTTTAGAGGATATAAAGAAGAATCGCTGAACGCTTTAATGGAAAAAAACAGCGAAAAATTCACTTGGGATGAGGCTCGAATGTATAAAGCGAGTTTGAATTAAGTATCGTTAAAGAACAGCTAAAAAAAACCTATTCGTTCAGAATAGGTTTTGTTGTTGTTATAGTGATTGAATCAATATCCAAGCTTCTGGATTGTGTTTTTTCTGAATTTCTTGTTTTGCTTTCTCTGCTTCTGCAATTGTAGCATAACTTCCGTAAAGTACTGGGAATAATCCATGTTTATTAGTAGCAATTCGGCGGGCTTTGTATCCTAAATGAATTAATTGATTAAATGTTTTTTGTGCATTTTTTTCTTCTCTATAAACTCCTGCCATAATATGATAGGACATTTTTACTTCCGTAGCTGATTTTACAGATAGTATTACAGCCGGAATTGGAGTTTCGATAAAAAAAGTAGCTTCCTGTATTTTATTTTGAACCTGTTTTTGAACGGCAGTTTCAACAAGTGTAGTTTGTTCTGCTATTTGGTTTTGGTATATTGGATAACCAACACTTCCTGTTAAACCTAGTCCCAAAACAAAAATAGCAGCGTATTTTAAATACGGATTCATTCTTCTTGTTTCCGGAATTAAAACAATTGGCTCTTTTTCTTCAATCGCCTGTATCTTTTGTTCGAAGATTTCTCTTTTCACAAGTGGAGAAACAAACGGACTTAAACCAAAAGAATTAGTCAAATAATTGGTTTGGTCGTATGGAGTAAATATTAAATTGGAATCAGCATTCAGGCAAAGATCACCTACATTTTTTATTGCATAAACACCGTTTTCTTCTAATGCTTTTTTCCAATTGAAAACTTGATACTGAATAGCGCTAACGGCATATTCATAAGAAGTTTTCTCGGCTTGGGCAATATGATTGGCTAATAAACCGTCATTGTTTTTAAGGTTGGCATTGAAAGAAATCATTTTCTTTGGCGGAGAAAATGAATTCGAGCTTTCATTCAGTTGAGCCGATTGAATTTCGGTCAAAAAAGCTCCTAAACCCGGAATGGTTACACATTGATAACGGTATAAAAGCTGCGCGATGTATAGTTCGATTTTCATACTTACAAAGTTATACAACGAATATAGGTATCAAAATTTTATTCACAATTTTTATTAACAATCCGCTTTAAATTTTATACATTTCAATTTCAAATAATTAGCATGAACGAACTAGATTTATTTTATTTATTGGCATTGCAAAGAATAGAAGGAGTGGGAGATATAATGGCCAAAAAACTGCTTACTCATTTTGGAAGTGCGGAAGCAGTTTTTAATACAAAAGCATCGCAACTTGCTGCTATTGATGGAGTAGGATCTGTTTTACTGAAAAATTTAAAAGACAAATCGGTGTTCGAAAAAGCGACTCAGGAACTGGAATTTATAAAATCGAATGAAATTAATGCAGTTTATTTTCAGGACGAAAATTATCCCGATCGCTTAAAACATTGTATTGACGGACCACTTTTATTATTCACATCAGGAAATATCAATCTAAAGAATAAAAAAATAATCAGTATTGTAGGAACGCGCCAAATTACGTCTTACGGTATGGAATTCTGTAGAAAATTAATAGAAGATTTAGCACCGCTTGATCCCATAATCGTGAGTGGTTTTGCTTACGGTGTTGATATTGTGGCGCATCAACTGGCAATGGAAAATAATTTGCAGACGATAGGCGTCGTCGCTCATGGTTTGAACCAAATTTACCCGAAAACCCATAAAAAATATGTCGCTAAAGTCGAGCAAAACGGCGGTTTCATGACCGAGTTTTGGAGTTCCTCGAATCCGGATAAAGAAAACTTCGTTCGAAGAAACAGAATCGTAGCTGGAATGTCTGAAGCGACCATTGTAATTGAGTCCGCAGACAGGGGAGGTTCATTGATTACGGCCAACATGGCCAATGATTACAACCGCGATGTTTTTGCCGTTCCCGGCCGTGTTACGGACAAATACAGCCAAGGTTGCAACAACCTGATAAAAACTCAAAAAGCAAATGTCTTGACCAGTGCAGCCGACTTAATATATATATTGAATTGGGATATTCAAAAAGAAACAAAAGCGGTACAAAAACAATTGTTTGTGACCTTAGAGGACGATGAACAAAAAGTATACGATTACCTTTTAAAAACTGGAAAAGAACTGATGGATATTATTGCTTTGCGCTGTGATTTCCCTATTTATAAAATCTCAGGAATGCTGTTGAATATGGAACTTAAAGGCGTGATTCGACCTTTGCCGGGGAAATTGTTTGAGGCGATATAAAAAAAGCAGTTTCAGGGTTTTCTCAAACTGCTCATCGTTTTTTTATTTCGGTAAGACTAAACCTCTAACAGTATTACATATTAATTCAGGTTTAATATTTATATATAAATCTTCAACGTCATTCAGATTAGTAGTTTCAAAAACTTCCTTAAAATTTTTAGTTTCTGTATTAAATTTAGTTTTATTTTTCATTTTTTCTCTAACAATTACCCTTGAAAGATTTCTAGCTATTCTCTTTTCATCTACTCTTAGTAGAAAAGCTTTAATTATTTTAATATATTGGTGGCTTTTGGAGAAATCTGTTAGAGATAAAATATAATAATCTGTATATTCTAATTTAAATTTTTGACATATTCTTAAATTAGTTTCTATAGTTTTTAAATCATTAGAAGAACAGACAATTATTTTAAATGGTTTGCTATAGCTACTCTGACCCCAACTAAAATGCAAATAATTATATTTTTGACTATTAAAAAAGAATCTATCTGTATTTCTTATTTCTTGGGAATAAGAAATTAAATTTGATAGAATAATCAGAGAAAACATTAACTTTTTCATACTTTTTAATTTTAAATCCATATGTCTATTTAATCAATTAGAGACATAATTTGTCTTTAAAAGAGTACTAAATAGTTGTAAATAAATTTATTAAATTTTAAACTATAAAAAAATACCCATTTTTAGTGATATTTTAAGAATATGGAACTGAAAGGCGTAATTCGGCCTTTGCCGGGGAAATTGTTTGAGGCTATATAAAAAAAGCAGTTCCTAAATACGGAAACTGCTTTTTGTTTGTGGTTGAAGATGCCTGAGTTTAATTATTCTTCCTGTTTAATAATTCTTCAAAGTTTAATTTATCAAAAACTACTTCTTCAGTTCGTTCATATTCACAATTATTTACGATTATTGAAAATGCTTTAATTTTTTCAGAATCCAACATTAAATCATATGAAATTTGATTGGTGTTAGATATAAATTTAAAAACCGCAATTCCTTTTTGTTTATCAATTATATGAATTTCAACATTTGTAATCTCTTTTAGAGGGTTTTTATAGGTAAATTTATAATAAGAATTTTCAATTTTTTTTATCTTCGAATCTATCTCGAAACTATAAATTTCAAATCCATCAAAAGCAATTTTATTATTTGAAAAAGAAATTCTTGAACTAGTGCCCAGATTACAAGGTCTGTATAAATAGTAATTATTATTATACAAATATATAGGAATCCATTTTGTTGGTAAATTTAGAATTTTATTTTTGTTAGTTTTCGATTTTTTAGGAAATGAACTAAAATCCAATAAGTAATCATAATTTACAGAATTATTATTTGGTTCAATAAAAATATTATGACTTTTTTCTTTTAATAAAAAAATAGTATCAGTCACATTTTGAGCAAATAAATTACTTGATAGTAAATTTATCACGGTAGCAATAACAAAGAGATTTAATTTTTTCATAATTACAGTTTACTTTTTCTAATGTGAGTAAGAATATAGTTGTGAGTTGTAAAGCGATCACGATAAGCAGAACATTGTGTTCTACCACTAATAAGACCAGTATTTGAATTATAGTATAATAAATTAGCAGAATTTGCTCCTTGTGAAACATCCCCAGATGCATTATCATAAAATTGAAAATAATTACCAGTGCTATTTGAACCCATTCCAACAATTACGATGAAATGATCAGTTGTATTATCTATATTGCCAGGACTTCCAGAAGCATCGTCGACACCAACAATTACAGGAATTCCATTTGTTAAAGCGTATTTCAAATAACTAAGTCCTTTTGTAAGTTCTGTTTGATTTACCCCTGTTTGTTCTTTGTAGATTTGAAAAGTTTGCCCAACATCATAATAATTAGATATTTTATATCCTTTTTTTGCAATTTGGTCTTTTGCATATTCCATACATTGCCACGTTGGATGTAAACTTCTATTCCATCCAACAAATTGACTTATTGGAATTACATTTGGGATAATCGACCAAGGTGTTTGTTGTGGATTAAATTCACTATAAACAGTATTGTCATAACCCCCCACAGTATTGTTATCTATGTCTCCTGTACTAGAATCAAAAGAAGTTCTAGTAGTAAATAAATCAAATACAGATGTATCAGGATTTGAAATCATATAGTTTATAGCCCATTTTTCAAAATTTTTACTATTAGTAGAAAAAAAGTTGTCTAGCAAATAATTAAAAAACAAATCATTGAAGTTTAGATTTTGTGATAAATAATTATATTGAGTAGTAGTTAATGAATTTAAAAAAGTGTTGTATTTTTTTATTTCAACTTCGTCTTGACTTGGTAAGTTGGGGACAAGAGAAGTTGTGCCACTACCTGAATAATTAGTACTTCCACCACCTCCGATTAATCCAGAAAGACCCGATGAATCACTACTACTGGTAGTTCCTCCAGAAGTTGTTCCACCACCTGAAGTTGTTCCACCACCTGAAGGCGTTCCACCACCACCACCACCACAAATGTTTTCAGAACTATAAACAAACCAATTTTCATTATTCACGTCAAAAGATGCTATAACATAACTATAACACCCTATTGTAAAGGCGTATTGTAATAGGGATTTTGCTGTTTTGTTTGCATATGGGTATTTAAAACTATGCAGTATGACACCATTTAAATCTAAATATTGCACTTCGCCATTAAATTTTTTTATATCATAAAATTCTTTTCCATCGGATGGTATCCATTTTGTTATAAAGGATTGGTATTCACCATTTTTTAACGTGATATTTAAATTTTCTACAGTATAAGGTTCGTCTTCTACATATGGTTTTTCAATAATAAAACTATAATTTGCATCACCGTTTGGGTTAATTAATTCAATAATTTTTTTTTCATTTAATTCAAAATAACTTAATGATTTATTTTGAACAGATTTCTCTTTTTTAATTCTTTTTAAACCGTCTAACTGTTCTTTTATCTCTGGAATCAAAGATAAAGATACATATTTAATTGCATTTCCTTTTTGAATACTCTTTTCAACAGGTTTTTCATTAACAATTATGTCATCTACTTGACAGTTTGTTAGTAACAATACCATAAATAGCAATGATAATTGCTTAAATTTTTTCACGATTTGTTTAATAATTTGGTTGGTTAAAGTTATTTCTATTCTTTTGAATAGGCTTTACCAAAAATATAGAATAATAGATTGTGAAAAAATACCCACTTTTGGTGATATTTTAAGAATATGGAATTGAAAGGCTTGATTCGACCTTTGCCGGGGAAATTGTTTGAGGCGATATAGATTTTAACATATAAGTCATATAAGCTTTTGTAAAATAATATTAAACCGCAAAAAAACTTAAATGACTTATATGGTTAAAAAAAAAGTTTACACTTCAAATCCTAATTTTTCTCTTACTTTTCCCAAAACGCCATTAGCAACAACTGCTGCTTTTTTGGCACCAATTTTTAGCAAAGCATCTACTTCAGGAAGGTTGTTCATATAATAATTGTATTTTTCTCTTTCAGTTTTGAAGGTTTCAGTTATCAGTTCAAACAAGGCTTGTTTCGCGTGACCGTAACCGTAATTTCCACCCAGATAATTGGCAGTCATTGTGGCTATTTGTTCTTCATTTGCTAGTAATTTATAAATAGCAAACGCATTACAAGTTTCTGGATTTTTTGGATCTTCCAGCGGCGTGCTGTCAGTTTCAATACTCATCACTTGTTTGCGCAGCGCTTTATTATCCAGAAAAATATTGATAATGTTATTAGCTGATTTACTCATCTTTCCGCCATTTGTTCCCTGAATCAACATACCGTCCTTTTGTATTATCGCTTCTGGAATTACGAACGTTTCCCCCATTTGGTGGTTGAAGCGAGAGGCTACATCACGAGTAATTTCAAGGTGTTGCAATTGATCTTTTCCAACAGGAACAAACTCAGCATCATATAATAAAATATCGGCAGCCATCAGCATTGGATACGAAAACAACCCGGCATTGACATCTTCCAGTCTGTCCGCTTTATCTTTGAATGAATGCGCTAATGTCAAGCGTTGAAAAGGAAAAAAGCAACTTAAATACCAGGATAATTCCGCAGTTTGTGGCACATCAGATTGTCTGTAGAAAACAACTTTGTCTACATTCAAGCCACAGGCAAGCCAAGCTGCTGCAGTACTGTAGGTATTTGTTCGTAAGGTTCCACCGCTTTTTATTTGCGTTATCGAGTGCAAATCGGCAATGAAAAGAAATGATTCGTTTTCGGATTTATTTGATAATGCTATTGCGGGAATGATTGCGCCAAGTAAGTTGCCTAAATGCGGTGTTCCGGTACTTTGTACGCCGGTAAGTATTTTTGCCATTGTAATTTTTAACTTTAACCGCAAAGTTCGCAAAGTTTTTCGCAAAGTTTGCACGGATTGTAATTTTTTTCTAAGACTAAAGTTGCCAAATTGAATTCTTTTAGCGGTATTTACGTTCGATTCCTTACTTTTGACATTATGAGAGGATTAAAAATTATTTTTTGGACACTTTGGCGCGTATGGTTTTATGTTTTAATGGCTATTCCTATATTGGTTATGTTTCCTTTTTTAGTACTTTCTATTTTGACTGAAAGTGGCTATCCTTACTTTTTTAAGATGGCTCGAATTTGGGCAAAATTCATTCTTTTCGGAATGGGTTTTTACTATAAAATTGATGAAAACCAAGAGCTGAAATCCGATAAAAGTTACATGATTGTGGCCAATCATACCTCAATGGCTGATATTATGCTGATGCTCGCTACGATCAAAAATCCTTTTGTTTTTGTAGGCAAAAAAGAACTGTCAAAGATTCCTTTATTTGGATTTTTCTACAAAAGAACCTGTATTTTGGTGGACAGGAATTGTTCTAAAAGTAAAATGGGTGTTTTTAATCGCGCTCAAAAAAGAATAAATCAAGGGCTAAGTATTTGCATTTTCCCTGAAGGCGGTGTCCCCGAAGATGAATCGGTATTATTAGATACTTTTAAAGACGGTGCTTTTCGTTTGGCTATAGAACATAAAATCCCTATTGTTCCCATTACTTTTGCAGACAATAAAAAAAGATTTTCCTATACTTTTTTCAGTGGTAGTCCTGGTTTTATGAGGGTCAAAATTCATCCTCATATAGAGACATTGGGAAAGACAGGGGAGAACAGAAAAGAGATGAGGGAAAAAGTTAGAGACATCATTTATTCTCAATTAGAGGAATTTGAGAAGACTGAAGATGAAAATAAGTTTGCTTTTTAGTAACTATGATATAAAAAAAAGAGTTCACCTTGGTGAACTCTTTTTTAGTTTTATGCTTCTGCTAATTCTTTTATTCTAGCTTTAATTTTTTCTTCAAGCTCATCAGCTAATTCTGGATTGTCTTTTATTAAAGACTTAACAGCATCACGACCTTGTCCTAATTTGGTTTCACCATAACTAAACCAAGATCCCGCTTTTTTGATGATTTCAAATTCCACGGCAAGATCTAAAATCTCTCCAGTTTTTGAAATACCTTCACCGTACATGATATCAAATTCAGCGATTTTAAATGGCGGAGCCACTTTGTTTTTCACCACTTTTACTTTGGTTCTGTTTCCAAGCACGTTATCACCATCCTTAATTTGAGTAGAACGACGAATATCTAAACGTACCGAAGCGTAAAATTTCAGTGCATTTCCCCCAGTTGTAGTTTCTGGATTTCCAAACATTACTCCAATTTTTTCTCTCAATTGATTGATAAAGAAAACAGTACAATGTGTTTTGCTAATTGTTCCTGTCAATTTACGTAAGGCTTGAGACATCAGACGAGCATGTAGGCCCATTTTAGAATCTCCCATTTCACCTTCAATCTCACTTTTTGGAGTCAAAGCCGCTACGGAGTCAATTACAACAATATCAATTGCTCCTGAACGAATTAAGTTTTCCGCAATTTCTAATGCTTGTTCTCCATTATCTGGTTGAGAAATGATTAGATTTTCAATATCTACACCTAATTTTTCCGCATAATTTCTGTCGAACGCATGTTCCGCATCGATAAATGCAGCAATACCACCCGCTTTTTGAGCTTCAGCAATGGCATGAAGTGTCAAAGTCGTTTTTCCAGACGATTCTGGACCGTATATTTCAATAATTCTTCCTCTTGGATATCCACCAACTCCTAAGGCTAAATCGATTCCTAAAGATCCTGAAGAAATAGTTTCTACTTCCTCAATGGCTTTGTCACCCATTTTCATCACCGTACCTTTTCCGTAGGTTTTGTCTAATTTGTCTAGCGTAAGTTGTAACGCTTTTAATTTAGCTTCTTTCTCTGTACTCATCTTCTCTTTTACCTTTTCTTTCATCTATTTGTATTATTTTTATAATTGTAAAAAACTGACAGGATGAATAATTCTCCTGAAAATTTCAATTAGAGTAACCTATATTTTCGTAAAAATACTTCTTTTTTTGATGTGAAATTTTTCTTTCGAAAATATTTTTCAAACCTTATTTTGTGTCATGAGGCAATACATTTATTTCTTTTTTAGAAGAACAATGCTTTCAATTCAGTAGCGTCGTGAGGGTTCATTTTTCCTGCTAAAACCAAACTCAATTGCTTGCGGCGTAAAGCGGCATCAAAACGTTGTTTTTCCAGTTCTGTTTCCGGAACTATTTGGGGAACCTCGACCGGTCTTCCGGTGTCATCTACAGCCACAAAAGTATAAATAGCTTCATTAGCCTTGGTTTTGTTACCAGATTCCCGGTCTTCTACCCATATGTCGATGTATATTTCCATTGAACTCTTGAAAGCTCTGGAAACTTTAGCTTCAACAGTTACGACACTTCCCAAAGGAATAGCTCTGTTAAAAGCCACGTGATTTACGGATGCTGTAACTACAATTCTTCTTGAATGTCTTCTAGCCGCAATACTTGCTGCGCGATCCATACGGGCTAATAATTCACCGCCAAAAAGATTGTTCAAAGGATTGGTCTCACTTGGTAAAACTAAATCGGTTAATGTCGTTAAAGATTCGGAAGGATGTTTTGGAGTCATTTTTTTTGTCAATGTAATTATTGTTTGTAATGTAATTTGTGTTTTTTAGTTTAACCAATACACAGCCAGTATAGCGGGGATAAAATAAATAACAATAGTTCTGGCACCATCATAATCTTTAGCCAGTCGCTGTCCGAAAAGTAACATTAGTAAAGTCACGCAAGAAAAAACAGCTCCGTAAAAGCCAAAAATTCTTCCGTTGTTTACAAATAATTCGATACAGCCAACAACACATAAAATACCGGAGATTAATTCTAAAATTAAAATATTTAGCAAGGCTAAAGGCACTTGGTTTTTTAATGGGGTTTTTGCAAAATGACCTTTTAGCCACTCCACATTATCTTTCCAATAAAACAGTTTGTCGTAACCGGATTGAAGAAAAGTAATGGCCAAAAAAATTAAAATTAAAATAGAAGTAATGTTGTTCATGTTTTTATTTTTTGTGAATTAAGCGGGTAAGTTTGATTGATAAATCGGTTAAAATTATTTTTGCATTTCCGTTGCGCTCAATGTGATACATAGCATCCGAAAGTTCTTTAAAGATATCATTTATATTATTGCCATTGACAAAGGGCGCAAAATTCTCGAGTTTGAACTTCTCTACTTGCGGCTCCATGTAAACTAAACTTTCAGTTTGGTAATTCAATAATAAGGCTTGACGGAACATATCGATACAAAAGTGTAAAAACTTCTTTTGAGTCTCTCTTCCCAAACCCGCAATCTGCTCGCTCCATTGAATCAAATCCTGAATGGCTGCGGCATTTCCTTTGGCTCTAAAAGCGGCACGAACCCAGTCAACAAACCATTTTTCAAAAAAAACAGTTTCGCTGTCAGGTTGCAATAATTGTAGCGCTTTGTTATAATTTCCTTGCGCTTGGTGCGCTATTTTTACAGCCGTTTTAGATTCAATATTTTCTCTTGTGATTAAGGCTTCAGAAATAATTTTTTCTGGTAAACCATTAAAATGTAAAACCTGACAACGGGAACGAATCGTTTGAATAATATCTTCTTCGTTTTCCGAAATTAAGATAAAAACAGTTTTGTCAGTAGGCTCTTCCAGTAATTTCAATAATTTATTGGAAGCGGCAATATTCAATTTATCAGCCATCCAAATAATCATCACTTTGTATCCGCCTTCATAAGATTTTAAAGCCAAAGATTTCAGTATTTCCTGCGCATCGTCTACTCTAATTTCCCCCTGTTTATTTTTAACGCCAAGAGTTTGATACCAATCAAATAAACTTCCGTAAATATTTTCGCTTAAAAACTGCCGCCATTCTGTAATGAAGTCAATACTTTTTGGTTTTGTTTTTACCTCTTCGGTGCTTACGGTCGGGTAAATAAAATGCAAATCCGGATGCGAAATTTTATTGAATTTCAGGTTGCACGCTTCATTTGAACCGTCGTTCTCAGCGTTCTCATTGCTGCAAATGATATATTGCGCATAAGCGATTGCCATGGGCAAAGTACCAGTTCCTTCAGGACCAACGAACAATTGTGCATGGGGAATTCTACCCAGATTAGCACTTTTTGTCAAATGACTTTTAATATGTTCCTGACCTAAAATTTCTGAAAATTGCATGAAGCAAAGATAGAAGAAAATGGTTTAGTCAAAAATTTTAGCATGCAAAGTTTTATGGTTTGGTCTTCCAAATTGACAATTGAATCAAAGTGGTTTTTAAATAATTAATTTTAACATATCATAGGATTTAAAAACAGTGATAAAACTAAAAAGAAATTTTGTTTATTAATTTATATCGATTTCGTTCGTTAGAATCGGATTTATTTTATTTCATCAAATTTATTACTAGTCTAAAAGTTCTATATTTGTTGTCATTTCAAAAACAAACAAACTAAAAAAAGAACTAATGAAAACTTTAAACGATTTTGATTTCAAAAATAAGAAAGCAATAATACGTGTTGATTTTAATGTTCCTTTGGACGAAAATTTCAAGGTAACAGATGCTACTCGAATTGAAGCAGCAAAGCCTACAATAGACGCAATTCTTGCTCAAGGCGGAAGTGTAATTTTGATGTCACATTTAGGCAGACCGTCTGGTGTTGAAGAAAAATATTCATTAAAACATATTCTAAAAACAACTTCGGAAGTGTTAGGAGTTCCAGTTCTGTTTGCTTCAAACTGTGTTGGAGAGGAAGCTGCAACTGCTGCTGAAAAATTACAGTCTGGAGAAGTTTTGTTATTAGAAAATTTACGTTTTCATAGTGAAGAAGAAGCTGGAGATGCTGCTTTTGCAAAAGAATTAGCTTCACTTGGAGATATTTACGTAAATGACGCATTTGGAACAGCACACCGAGCACACGCTTCGACTACAATTATTGCTCAGTACTTCCCTACTGAAAAATGTTTCGGATTATTATTGGCTAAAGAAATCGAAAGTTTAAACAAAGTGTTGAAAAACAGTGAAAAACCCGTAACAGCAGTTCTTGGAGGATCGAAAGTATCTTCTAAAATTACGGTTATCGAGAATATTTTGGATAAGGTAGATCACATGATTATTGGTGGTGGAATGACATTTACTTTTGTGAAAGCATTAGGAGGTAAAATTGGAGATTCTATTTGTGAAGATGACAAACAAGAATTGGCGTTAGAAATCTTGAGATTGGCTAAAGAAAAAGGAGTTCAAATTCATATTCCGGTTGATGTTGTTGCAGCAAATGCATTTTCAAATACTGCCGATACGCAAATTGTTGACGTAAAAGAAATTCCTGATGGATGGCAGGGACTTGATGCTGGGCCAAAATCATTGGAAAACTTCAAAAAAGTAATTATGGAGTCTAAAACTATTCTTTGGAATGGTCCATTAGGCGTTTTTGAAATGGAAAGTTTTGCTAACGGAACAATTGCCCTTGGAAACTTCATCGCTGAATCAACTGCAAACGGTGCTTTCTCACTTGTAGGTGGCGGAGATTCAGTAGCTGCTGTAAAACAATTTGGGTTAGAAGACAAAATGAGCTATGTTTCAACTGGCGGAGGGGCTATGTTAGAAATGCTTGAAGGAAAAGTGTTACCAGGAATTGCTGCGATATTGGAATAATCACAATACAACTTTGAAATTATACCAGCCGATTAAAAAATAGCGGAATAATTTTTTTGTTCGCAATTTCAGTCCTGAAAAATGGAATGATATTCGCGGGGAAGATATTAAACCCGGAATGAAGCTAAAAATAAACGGATAATACAATTAACTTCTATAAATTTGGGTTTTATTTCATAATTAAATTATAATGAATAAAGCCCTTTTTTTATTTCTGTTTATTTTCTTTCTATTCTTTTCGTGTGCAAAGAAAAGTGATAATTTACCTCGAAAAACAACTGGAAAAATTAATACGATTTCTGTTATTATTGATGATCAGTTATGGAATGGTGAGGTGGGCGATAGCATCCGCAATAAGTTTGCCGCGCCAGTCATTGGTTTGCCCCAAGAAGAACCCCTTTTTTCCATAAATCAATATCCTATTAAACTTTTGGAAGGTTTTATGACCGACAATAGGACAATTATAGTGGTGAAAAAAGGAGAGGATAATAAGTTTGAAATCATTAAAAATCAGTACGCAGCCCCTCAAAATATATTTCATATTTCAGGAAGAACAAGTACTGATATTATAAAAAGCATTGAAAAAAATGCACCCAAAATGATTAGGTTGATCAAACAAATGGAAATTGCCGAAAGCCAAAGAATTAACAGTCAATCGCTACTCGATCCTAAAATTATTGCCAACAAATTCAAGATATCGATAAAGATCCCCTCTTGCTACGCTTATGTACTTCATAAAAGCAAATTTATTTGGTTAAAAAGGGAAATAATCGGTGGGAACACAAGCCTGTTAATTTATCAAGTTCCTATCAGTTTCCTAAAAAAGAATTCAAATTTGATTAGCAGTATTGTTAAAATGCGAGATTCAATTGGTGCTTTATATATCAGTGGTACCGAGCTGCAATCTAATATGATTACAGAAGAGGCCTATGCGCCCTACATATTTAAGATTATCCTTGACGGGAAAGAAACCTATGAGACGAAAGGAACCTGGGAACTAAAAAATGATTTTATGGCAGGACCTTTTATTAATTATGCCATTATTGATAGGGATAATAATAGAATCTTAGTTTTGGAGGGTTTTTGTTACGCGCCTTCAAAAGAGAAACGCGATTTAATGCACGAATTAGAGTCCATTATAAAATCCGTCACTGTTTTGAAAAACTGATTTTTATTTTCTTTAATTTGCATTCTATAAAATAGTATAAAAACCACACGATGTTAAAATGGAGTATAAAGCCTTTTGAGGCACTTTCTGTTCACGAACTATACGATTTACTACGGTTACGAAGCGAAATATTTGTAGTAGAACAAAACTGTGTGTATCTTGACCTTGACGGTAAGGACAAGGTGGCGTTGCATCTTTTTGGAGAATTCGAAGAAAAAATTGTAGCTCATGCCCGACTTTTTAAGGCTGGAATCAGTTTTGATAATGCCTCTATTGGAAGGGTAACCGTTGATGCAAATTACCGCGACAGGAAATTGGGTCACAACTTAATGCGTGAAGCTATTGCCGGTGTTCTGCTTCATTTTGGAGAAAGCCAAATTACCATTGGAGCGCAATTGTATCTTAAAAAATTCTATGAAAGTCATGGCTTTGTTCAAACCAGCGAGATGTATTTAGAGGATGATATTCCGCATATTGAGATGAAACGAGAATAAATTATATTTTCAAAATAAGGAATTCTACTCTTCTGTCAAAAGCTTCCCCCTTCCCAAGAGGGAATTTATTGCCACAACCTTTATAGCTCATTCGAAGACTATAAATGTTTTTGGATACCAGATATTTAAATACATTTCGGGCTCGATTCAACGAAAGTTTTCTTTCATGAGTAGCTTCATCAATTGCATCGTCTAACGAATTGGGCGTGCAACAGACATGTCCTCTAATTTCGAATTGAAGCGTCCTGTTTTTTTGCAACAGTATGGCGATTTTATCCAATTCTTTTTTAGATTGTGCGGTAAGCTCGCTTCGGCCTAATGCAAAAAAGATGTTTTTTAAATAGATCCGATCTCCAACCTTATGTTTTTCCTGAAAGGAGTTATAAATACCTTTTTCAAAGCTATTTTTCTTAACCACAAATAAGTCAACTCTCCTGTTTTTATTACGTATTTCCGTAAGGTCATCAATAGAGTCCGTTTGTATAATTACACGTCCTTTTCCTTCAATAATTACAATTTTATTTTTATTAAAACCATTGTAAGTCAAAATGTCCTGTACCGTTTTTACTCTATTTTTAGACAATTTATAGTTATATCCGTTGTCACCTCTATCATCGCAATAACCGTAAATTTGTATAGATTCTATTTTAGAAGTATCGGCATTTTTTGCAAAATCAAGGATGGTTTTGATTTGGGAGTTGTAAAGATCGGATTTGTCAAATTCAAAATAAACCGTCTCAACCGGTTTTACTTGGGCTGATAGATGGCAAAAAAACAGTAAAACGAGTATTCGGAAAATAATATTCATTAAATTTTCAAAATAGATTTATACTCTGAATTGCTATCTAAAATAGTAATAGCTTTTTTAACTTCTGCATTATTTTTGATGTAATATTGATACAAACCCTCTTGGTATTGGTATCTTTTTATAATTTCATCTAAAATAAGATTTTTGATTTCTTTCTGATTTTTATCCAATAATAGGTCTTCACTTTTTTGAAGCGCGCTAAGCAATTGTTGGTATTCTAAAGCGATAGATTCTTCCATTTTTTCTTTTTTGGCTACAGCCAAAGTATTTTTCAATGCCAACTCGGTTTCCGTGTCAAAAGAGAATTTTTGGGATTTTAAAAACTGTTTAAAGTCTGAATAATCGGAATCAGAAATCGACGGGATGCGATCCCCTAAAGTTGGATTTTTATAATAATAACGAGTTACATAATTAAAAATCCCATCATTTTTGATTAAGGCATTGGTGATCGGGCTTAATTTTGTTTCGTTAAGTTCTATGTCAGGCTGAATACCGCCCCCATCATAAACTGTTCTTCCTTTTCGGGTTTTAAAGGCATTATAGTTTTTTTCTTCAGTTCGTACAGCGATGCCATTTTTGTCTTTATGGGCATAATCTAAGGCTTGAATACATCTTCCTGAAGGCGTGTAATAACGTGCAATGGTTACTTTTAGCTGCGTTCCATACGTTAAATCGACGGGTCTTTGTACTAATCCTTTTCCGTAACTTCGGCTTCCCAATATTACTGCGCGGTCCAAATCCTGCAGGGCACCGGAAACAATTTCAGAAGCCGATGCGCTTTTCCCATTTACAATAATAATTAGTGGAATCTGAGTGTCAATAGGCTCTTGGGTTGTTTTGTAGGTATTATTGTGTTTTTCTATTTTTGATTTTGTAGTTACAATGATTTCATTTTTTGGAACAAACAGATTACAAATATTTACGGCTTCGTTCAAAAGTCCGCCTGGATTGTCTCTTAAATCTAAAATAATTCTTTCTGCACCTTCTCTTTTTAATTGGTCTAGTGCTTGTTTGGTTTCAAGGGCAGCTTTTTTATTGAAACGCAGTAAAACGATATAGCCTGTTTTAGCGTCAATTTTTCCAAAAAATGGTACCGACTTTATTTCGACTTCATCTAGTACAATTTGGGTAGTATTGATTTTCCCTTGACGAATATATTTAATATCGACCTTGGTGTTTTTTGCGCCTTTTAAGAGTTGTGAGGCGTCTTCTTTGAAATCTGATAAAAGAACATCACCAATTTGAATAATTTCATCACCGGGCTTAAGGCCAGCTTTGTCGGCAGGGAAGTTTTTATATATTTCTTTTACCGTAAGCTTATCCTCTTTTCTAGTTAATAAAGCGCCAATTCCGGTATATTCTCCGGTGTTATTTATTTTAAATTTGACTACATCCTGTTCGTTAAAATATACGGTGTAGGGATCAAGACTTCCTAACATTCCATTGATGGCTTTATCCATTAACTGACCTGGATTTGTCTCATCAACATAATTCTTATTCACTTCCTTAAAAAGTGTTGTGAATATTTCTATTTGCTTAGCAATTTCAAAAAAATCATCCTTGAAACTCGCTCCAATAAACAGAAATGCCGAAGCAGCAACCGGAATTATGAATTTTTTTGTAAAAAAGGAGTTCATAGCGTTTAACTAAATTTGTTACCGCTAAAATAAGAATAAATCGCCAATAATAATTAAGGTATTGTATGTAAATACTATATTGGTGAATTTGGCTAAGAAGAAAATTATAATTTTACTAAATCCGAAGTGTTTTCTGGTAAAGTAGTTTTGTTATTTTGTTGCAGAAACTTCTCAAACAGTTGTATTGTCTTAGTGTTGATTTCCTGATAAGACAACCGCTCTTTGCTTTGGTAAAACAACATAAATGCGTGCGGTTTATCTAGATTATCCAGTAGGAGATGTTTGTTGAGTCTGTAAGTTTCGCGAAGTACACGTTTGAAATAATTACGGTCAACGGCTTTTTTAAAGTGTTTTTTTGATACCGAAACTCCCATTTTTATCTTTTGACCCGAAGTGTCAGGATTCTCCAAAAAACCAGAATAATAAACCAATCGCAGTGGATATTTGGATACAGATTTCCCAGCGGAAAATAATAATCCAATGGTGATTTTACTTTTTAGCTTTTCGTTTTTGGGATAGGTGAAGTTCATTTTTGGAGAAAAAAGACATGGATTTTAGCCTACAAAGTTACAATTAAACCATGAGTCTATATATTGTTTGGGATTTAAAATCGGGCTAAAAATATATTTCTTACTTTTGTCGCTAATTTTTTAAGCATGCAAAAACTATTTTCATATCCTATATCTATAATTTATTACTTGTGTTTTGGTCTTATATTGGTCATTTTTCATCCCATTCAATGGTTTTGCTTTACTGTTTTTGGTTATCAGGCGCACAAAAAAAGCGTGGACTACATGAATTTTCTTTTAGTGCGATGTACCAATATTTTAGGAACTAGTTATAAATTTGAAAATATAAAAGATATTCCTAAAAATGTCCCTTTAATATTTGTTTCGAATCATCAAAGTTTATACGATATTATCGCGATGATTTGGTATTTACGCCGTTTTCATTGTAAATTTGTAAGCAAAAAAGAATTAGGAAAAGGGATTCCAAGTGTTTCTTATAATTTGCGACATGGAGGTTCCGTACTGATTGATCGTAAAGACCCAAAACAGGCTATTCCTGCTATTAAAGGTTTGTCTGAATATATTGAAAAATATAAGCATTCAGCCGTTATTTTTCCAGAAGGAACGCGAAGTAAAACCGGTAAAGCAAAGGAGTTTTCTCAAAGCGGGCTAAAAATATTATGTAAATATGCACCATCTGCTTATGTGGTCCCGATAACTATAAACAATTCTTGGAAAATCGTTAAATACGGATTTTTTCCCCTAGGTTTAGGAAATCACCTTACCTTTGTAATTCATAAACCGTTAGCGGTGAAAGATTATAGTTTTGAAGAGCTGATGGAAAAAACAGAAAAAACGGTTGTTCAAGGAATAAAAATTTAATTTATTATATAATGTCAATAAAAAACATTCGATTAGAAGTAATGCAGTTTTTGGAAAAAAACGTGGATAGCTTTGTTGATCAGTATCTAATCCCAGTAGAAAAAATATGGCAACCTTCTGATTTTTTGCCTAATTCTGAAAGTGATACCTTTTTTGATGAGGTTAAAGAATTACGCGAAATTGCAAAAGAATTACCGTATGATTTCTGGGTAACTTTAGTGGGTGATACCATTACCGAAGAAGCTTTGCCAACCTACGAATCCTGGTTAATGGATGTAGATGGTATTGATAACGTGGAGAGAAATGGATGGTCTAAATGGATTAGACAATGGACTGGTGAAGAAAATCGTCACGGCGATTTGCTTAATAAATACTTGTATTTGTCCGGTCGTGTAAACATGCGTGAAATCGAAATGACGACGCAACATCTTATAAGTGATGGTTTTGATATTGGTACCGGAACAGACCCTTATAAAAATTTTGTATACACCAGTTTTCAAGAATTAGCTACTTATGTTTCTCATAATCGAGTGGCGCAAATGGCTAAAAAATATGGGGATAACAAATTGTCTAAAATGTGTAAAATGATTGCTGGTGACGAAATGCGCCATCATCATGCGTATAGCGAATTTGTGAACAGAATATTTCAAGTAGACCCTAGCGAAATGATGCTTGCTTTTCAATACATGATGAAAGCAAAAATCGTTATGCCAGCGCATTTCTTGAGAGAATCAGGACAAAAGATCAGCACAGCTTTTGAGCAGTTTTCTGATTCGGCGCAACGAATTGGTGTTTATACAGCAGCGGATTACGTAGATATCATGCAAAAATTAGTTGAAAAATGGGAAATTGACAAGATTACCGGTTTGACTGATGAAGCAGAGAAAGCACGTGATTATTTGATAAAATTGCCTGCAAGAATGGCGAGAATATCAGAAAGAATGGTAATACCGCAAGAATCCCACATTTTCAAATGGGTAGAGCCAGCTTTAGCACGATAGATTTCTGAGTTCGAACTAAGAATAAATAATGTTGAATTTTGAAGTTGTTTAACTTCAGGATTCAACATTTTTGATAAAAACCGATGTCATCCATGATCAAAGAAAACATAATAGACAAAACCATTCTTTTTGTTAAAGAAAAATTACAAAATGCCGAAGGTGGACATGACTGGTTCCATATTGAAAGAGTGTATAAAAATGCGGTTCTAATTTCCAAAAATGAAGTTTGTGATCCAACAATCGTTCGTTTAGGTGCTTTGCTTCATGATATTGCAGACAGTAAATTCCATAATGGAGACGAAACAATTGGTCCCAGAATAGCCCGGGAATTTTTAGAATCTCAAAACACGGCCGAATCAACAATAGTACACGTAATAAATATTATTGAAAACATCTCGTATAAAGGCGGTAATTTCGAAAAGAAATTCTCTTCTATTGAATTGAATATTGTTCAAGACGCAGACCGTTTAGACGCCATAGGAGCTATTGGGATTGCCAGAGCCTTCAATTATGGCGGCTTCAAGAATAGAGCGCTGTATGATCCTAAAATAGCCCCAAAAACGAAGATGTCAAAGGAAGAATACAAAAAAAATGATTCTCCAACCTTAAATCATTTTTACGAAAAGTTATTGCTTTTGAAAGACAAGATGAATACCGAGACTGGGAAACAAATTGCACAAGAAAGACATAATTATATGCAAGGGTTTCTTTCGCAGTTTTATGCGGAATGGGAAGGGGAGAAATAAATATCCACGATATGTAGAGACGCACTGCAGTGCGTCTCTACAGTGCGATTATTTTTAAATAATTCCTTTTGCTTTCATTTCTATAATTACATCTGCAGCGTTTTTAAAAGTTGGTGCTTGTTCAACAATACTTCCCACTCTTTTTTTATTGAGTTTAAAGGTGATGTCATTCTCCGTTGTAAA
Organism: Flavobacterium fructosi; assembly: GCF_042787335.1. Lineage (NCBI taxonomy): Bacteria > Pseudomonadati > Bacteroidota > Flavobacteriia > Flavobacteriales > Flavobacteriaceae > Flavobacterium > Flavobacterium fructosi. The sequence continues at coordinate 39,476 of NZ_JBHZQA010000002.1, forward strand.
TAGGAGAGCGGTCAAAAAAGGGTTATTCATATAAGGAGCCAATATAATAAAAGTCTCATCCATGGTATGAAAGCTTTCTACTTCTTCTGTTTTATAACGCGCCGTAACCGAAAGACTAAAAATGTCATCGTTCAACACGGGACGAACGTAAATATTTTTTAATTCGGTATCACCAATCGTTTTAGCTAAAGTTAATTTAGCGTATGTTCCATTTTGGATGCTTTCTTTTACCTTTTCCCAAAATTGGGCAAATACAGGTTGGTATGACATAAGTTGAATTTAAGATATTGTATTATATTTCGTAAAATATCAATTAAAGCCGGTCAATCCGGACTTTTTATTTTTTATTTTCCTTTAAAAGTCGCTTTTCTTTTCTCTAAAAATGCCGTAGTTCCCTCTTTAAAATCTTCGGTTCCAAAGCATTTTCCAAAGGCTTTTATTTCGGTTTCATAACCGTTTTTGCCTTCTTTAAAGTTGGTATTGACTGCTTTTATGGCTTTGCCGATGGCATAAGGAGAATTTTTCATTATCCTTTTCGCAATTCCAGTACAAAATTCTAAAAGTTCCGCTTGTGGCACCACATGATTTACCAAACCAGTTCTGTAGGCGTCCTCAGCGGTAATCATTCCCGCGGTCATAATCATTTCCATTGCACGACCTTTACCTACTAATTGTGGCAAACGTTGTGTTCCTCCATAACCTGGAATCAATCCAAGTGAAACTTCAGGAAGTCCCATTTTAGCGTTATCAGAAGCAACCCTGAAATGACACGCCATGGCTAATTCTAATCCACCACCTAGAGCAAAACCATTGATTGCTGCAATTACAGGAGTTTTTAGGTTTTCTATGTAATCAAATAATTTGGTTTGTCCTTCAGCGGCTAATTGCATTCCTTCTTCGATAGAAAAGTTGGCAAATTCAGAAATGTCTGCTCCGGCAACAAATGCTTTTTCTCCGCTTCCCGTTAAAATTATAACCCGAATTTCATTGTTTTTACCTAAAGTTTTAATTGCTTTATGCAAATCAGAAATAGTCATTCCGTTCAGCGCATTTAGTTTTGTAGGACGATTAATGGTAATTGTTGCAATGTTATTTTCTGTTGCAATTAAAATATTTTCGTAATTCATAACTGTAATTTTTAGGGGTTAATTATTGGAAGGGAAACTGTAAAAGTCGTTCCTTTTCCAAATTCAGACTCAAAGGTAATCGTTCCTTTATAATTTTCGATAATGTTTTTAATAATACCAAGGCCAAGACCCATTCCGCTGTTTTTGGTAGTGAATTTTGGTTCAAATATACGACCGATATCTTTGGGTTGAATTCCAATCCCATTATCAGTAACCGTTATCAAGACGTTATTTTGCTTTTTTTTCACCGTTACAATTATGGATTTGGTTTCTTGGTTTTCAGGAATGGCTTGAATTGCGTTTTTAACTAAATTTGTAATGATTCGAATGAGTTGTGTCCGATCTATTTTCGAAATTATTTCAGGTGAATCGCTTTTAAAAATAATATATTCCTCATTGAATATGTCCATTGCCAGATCAACTACGTTAACAACATTTAGTGTTTCGTTTTGTTGTGCCGGCATCGAAGCAAAATTTGAAAATGCTGATGCAACGGCGCTCATGGTATCAATTTGTTGAATCAATGTATCGGAGTAATCCTTCATCTTTTGCATCACATCGGTATTATTTGGATCAAATTTTCTTTGGAAACTTTGCACGGTCAATCGCATTGGGGTAAGCGGATTCTTGATTTCATGCGCAACTTGCTTTGCCATTTCGCGCCAAGCTTCTTCACGCTCGCTTTGCGCCAGTTTAATAGCACTTTTTTCCAGTTTGTCCACCATTCCGTTGTAGGCCTTTATCAACAGATTAATTTCTTTGCTACTGGCTTCTAATACTATTTTTTCGTTTTTTTGATTCAAACTGGTTTCGCTTAACTTGTCTGAAATCGTTTTTAGTGATTTTGTAATATATGTCGAAAGAAAATAGGCGATTGCAAAAGCTACAATAAGCATAAAAGAATACACCTGACCCAAACGAATCAAGAAGTTGTTTAATTCATTTTCGTAGAAACCATCGTCTTCCACATAAGGCAGATTCAAAATCCCAAGCGTTTTGAATTTATCATCTTTTATTTGGCTGTAGGAGGATCGATTCTTTACTCCATTGATAGTTTTAATGTCTACATATCTTTTTTCTATGGAGGAACGAACTAATTTCAGGATATATTTAGGAATAGGAGGGGATACTTTGTCTACAGAAAATGATTCTTTAGATGATTTCAACAGTTTTCCGTCTAAGCTGTAAATATTGATTTCAATACTATGAATTTGAGCTAGTTCGTGAATTTTATCCTTAAAAATCAAACCTAAATTCTCAGTTGTCAAAGGATATGTTGTGGTAGAAAGCACATAATTTATATGTTCTTTTATCGCGTCTTCTTTCCGTTCTAAGCGCTCTTGATGGTATTCTTTAGCTTCGTTTTTGAATTGGATAATCGAAATAGAAGCTAACAAAATGGACGCCATGATTATCAATACAATCATGGATAGGAAAATCCTGATTCGTAAGGAAAGCATCGACATTTTAAAGTTATTGAACATAATTAGGATTGATTTCTTTCGCGAAGGCGTTTGTAAAATTTAAATCCAAGCATAATTAAAATTGAAAAAAGAAAAATCCCAATTACACCATAAATCCAGTTGACCGCATTTTTTAAAATGACTAAAAATACCACTGCAAAAAGGATAATAGTTGCACCTTCATTCCATAATCGCATAAAAGTTGTCGTGTGTCTTACTTCATCGTTTTGCAATTGTTTGAATATTTGTTGGCATTTCCCATGATACAAATACAATGCAAATACAAAACCAAGTTTTACATGCATCCAAGGCATTTTTAACCAAGCTTGACCTAAATCAGTAAATAACAACATCCAAAAAGCAAATATACTCGCTAAAACTGCCGATGGCCAAGTTATGATATACCAAAGACGATACGTCATTATTTTGTATTGTTTTTGCAAAATTTCCTTTTCGGGAGAAGGTTTTTGAGCGGCTTCAATTTGGTAAACAAATAAGCGGACAATATAAAATAATCCCGCAAACCAGGTGATTACAAAGATGAGGTGCAAAGATTTAAGGTAATTATAATATTCCATTGGTAGTTTGAATCAATTTAGTATTTATTTCTTTTTTTAGAAAATAGCCGGTCAGTATTGTTGATAAGATATCAGCAATTGGGAATGCAATCCATATTCCAAAAATACCTAAAAAATTTGGTAGTATCAGCACCAGCGGAATTAGGAAAAATCCTTGTTTGCTCAAAGTCAATAACAGTGCTTTTTTTGCTTTTCCAGCGGCTTGAAAATAGGCTGCACCAATTAACTGAATTGCAATAACGGGGGAAGCCGCAAAAACCCATCGTAACGCTTCGGGGGTTTCTGCAATTACTTTTGGGTCTGTGGTAAAAACGGATACTATAGGTTTAGCAAAAAGTAAGATGACTACAAAAATAAGTGAAGCTAAAATTGCTGCGTATTTTATCGAAAGCTGTACACTTTCTTTAACTCTTTCATAATTTTGAGCGCCATAATTAAAACCAGCAATAGGGAGAAAACCTTGCGTGATTCCCAGAATTGGAAACAAAGCAAACATCAACATTCTGCTGATAATTCCATAAATAGCAACGGAATGTTCACCGCCATAAGTGTACAAAGTATGATTCAGGATTATGGCTAAAATACTAACCACGCCTTGTCTGGAAAATGTGACAATGCTCAGTTCCGATATTTCTTTTACAATTAGAAGTTTAAACTTAAAATGTCTTGTTCGGAGTTTTAATTCACTTTTAAAAAGAAAAAACCACAGGACAAACAAGAAACATGAAAAATAGGATATGGCTGTAGCCAAAGCAGCGCCAAACATTCCTAAATCCAAATATTTTAAAAAAATAATATCTAATATAATATTTATGAAAGCAGGAATAATCATGGCAACCATGGCGAATTTAGCTTTGCCTTCCGCTCGAATAATATTGTTGCCCATCATACAAAGTGCTAAGAATGGAACCGATATTATGATCGGAAAGAAAAATTCTCTTGCGGGTTTCATAATAGCTCCTTTTGCACCAAAAAGCAACAGCATCTCATTGCTAAAGAAAAGGCCAAAAGCAACAAAAATGAATGACAATAAAAAAGTCATCATAATTTGATTGGCAAAAGTAGTTTTTGCTTTTTCCTTTTTATTTGCTCCCAATGCTCTTGAAAGTACGGATCCTCCGCCCACACCGATTGCCATTCCCAAAGAGGAAATCAAGAAGGTAATGGGCAATACAACAGTTACTGCCGCAATGGCTAAAGAGCCAATCCATTGTCCAACAAAAATGGTGTCGATTAAAATATTAACCGACATGAATAAAATACCAATAGAGGACGGAACCGCTTGCTTTATCAAGAGTTTTTTGATGTCTTGTGTTCCTAATTCATCGGCGCTAACAGCCATTTAAGCGTTTATTTTTTCGGAGTCAAGTTTAACTGACGAAGATGCGTTAGACCAATTCGTAATCCAGTTACTCACGGTTTTACACCAATCGTCCCCATCATTCAAACATGGAATCGCTTTAAAATTTTCTCCTCCGTGAGCCTTAAATTCATGATTGGCTTCCATGGCAATTTCTTCTAAAGTCTCTAAGCAATCAGATACAAAAGCAGGCGTTACAACGGCAAGATTTTTAATTCCTTTTTCCGGCATTTTGTTAACTTCAACGTCCGTGTAAGGCGTCAACCACTTGTCTCCCGCTAAACGCGATTGAAAGGTCTGGCTGTATTTTCCTTCTGGAATTCCCAGCAATTTTACAACTTGTTTGGTCGTTTCATAACATTGATGGCGGTAACAAAACTCATGTGCCGGCGACGGCGTGTTGCAGCATGAACCGTCAATTTTACAATGGGATTTGGTGATATCAGTTTTGCGAATATGACGCTCCGGAATTCCATGGTAGGAGAATAATAAATGATCGTAATCAAAACCTTCTAGATGACCTTTAATGGAATCGGCCAAGTTTTTGAGATAATCTGGTTTGTTGTAAAACGCAGGAACGATAGTAAATTTCATTTCTGGAAAGTGCTTTTTACGCAATTCTTCGGCCAGCTCCAGAATGGTAGTTGTAGAAGCCATCGCATGTTGTGGATACAATGGAAAAAGTAATACTTCATTCACACCTTTATCATGGAGTTCTTGTAAACCAGATAATAAAGATGGCTTTCCATAACGCATCGCTAAGGAAACCGGAATATCAACCAGTTTTTTTACTTTGGCATGCATTCTTTTGGAGATAACCACAAGCGGGGAACCTTCGTCCCACCATATTTTGGCGTAAGCGGCGGCTGATTTTTTAGGTCTTGTTTGTAAAATTATGCCCCGAACTAATAATGCTCGTAACAAAAACGGAACGTCAATAACGTATTTGTCCATTAAAAATTCATCTAAATATGGTTTTACGTCTTTTGGAGTTGGACTTTCTGGAGAACCAAGATTTACTAATAATACACCTTTCATGTTATCTTTTTTTTGTTGGTACAAAAGTAAATAAACTTACTTTTTTATAAATTGGGATTAACTATTTTTTATTTATTGTTTAATATAAAAAATCAATTCTTTATTGCATATTTGGGTTGATTGACATCAAATATTTCTTTGGCGTGGTTGCAAATTTCTTTTTGAAAGCCGCTATAAAATGACTTCCGGTGCTGTAGCCAATTTTTAATCCGACCTCGTTTACATTATAGGAACCGCTGTCGAGTAATTTTCGGGCAAAATCCATTTTATAGTCAAATAGGAACCCGTAAACCGTATCACCATAAATTTGTTTGAAACCCATTTTTAGTTTCTTAAGATTCAAACCTATTTCATCCGCCAATTCCTGTAATCCTGGTGGTTCGGCCATGTTGGCAATGATGATTTCTTTGGCTTTTTTAATCTTCATGACATTGTCCTCATCAATTAGAAACGGACATTGTTCTGCATTTGGATCTTCGGTTCTATTGAAATACAAACTCAATAATTCGTATCCTTTGCCTTTGTAATACAAGTTTTTTATAGAGGGATGCAAATTATAATGAAACAATTGTGATAAAACAATCGCCATCGAGGGACTAATGTTGCCTTCGTTGTAATATTTTTTGTCCTTATTGTCCGCGCTTAAAAAAGTAATATAATCCGCTTCTGTCGAAAACAAGGCATGAAATTTTTTAATAGATATAATCACAGAAATCACCCAGGAATTTGGCGCTAACTCCAGATTTAAAGGCAATTCTTTCTGAGGATTGTATAAAAGCAATGATTTTTCTTCTTTTAATTCCAAAGCATAATTACCCTGATTGAAGATGAACTCGGCACTTCCTTTTAATCCAAAATGAAACTGTATCAAACCGCTGCCCACTTCGCGTTGCGCATTAAAGGAATCGTTGCTGTCGTTCTGAAAGCGGATGAGTGTGAAATCATCCTCAATTTTTATAATTTCCTGAGAACCCATAGCGATATTTTTTTAAAATAAAAATGATATTTATCAAGTCATTTTATTTAGAAAGACTCTAGATAGAGAGCTTCAAACAACTTGTTTTCACTACAAAAATAGATTTTTTTACCATAAAATAAGCATTTTGTACTAAAAAATCACTTAGCGACACAAAAAGAACTTCTAGCGTTACTTTTATAAATACTATAGTGATAATTTTGTACCACTTTCTGGAAAAGTACAAATATGGAAAAAAATATCACATCAAAGCATCACTATTTTTACGCAGTTGGATTAAGCTATAAAAAAGCGGATGCTGAGATTAGAGGTAAGTTTAGTTTAGACGCAGCTGCAAAAACGCGTTTACTGGAACAAGCTAAGAATGAAGGAATAGAAAGTTTAATAGTTACTTCTACCTGCAACCGTACTGAAATTTATGGGTATGCGGAACATCCCTTTCAATTAATCAAATTAATTTGCGAGAATAGTCAAGGTTCTATTGAAGAATTTCAAAAAGTAGGCTTTGTTTATAAAAACCAAGAAGCGATCAGTCATTTGTTTCGCGTAGGAACGGGTTTAGATAGCCAAATATTAGGTGATTTCGAAATTATTTCCCAAATAAAAACTAGTTTTATCCAGTCAAAATCTTTCGGTTTGGCCAATGCTTTTATGGAAAGATTGGTGAATGCAGTCATTCAAGCCAGCAAAAAGATAAAAACAGATACGGAGATTAGTTCTGGTGCCACTTCGGTTTCTTTTGCTTCGGTGCAATATATTATTAAGAATGTAGAAGACATTGGAAACAAAAACATCCTTTTATTTGGTACCGGAAAAATTGGTAGAAATACTTGTGAAAATTTAGTGAAACATACTAAAAATGAGCATATCACTTTAATCAACAGAACCAAAGATAAAGCGGAAAAGCTGGCCGGAAAATTGAATTTAATTGTAAAAGATTATTCGGAATTGCATTTGGAATTGCAAAATGCAGATGTTGTGGTTGTGGCAACAGGAGCCCAAAATCCAACGATTGATAAAGCCATTCTTAATTTGAAGAAACCGCTTTTAATTTTGGATTTATCCATTCCCAAAAATGTGAATGAGGATGTGGAAGAAATTGAAGGTGTTACGCTAATTCACATGGATTATTTGTCACAACTAACAGACGAAACTTTAGAAAACAGAAAAAAACACATTCCTGCAGCAGAAGCAATCATAGAAGAAATAAAAGAAGAATTTATTACGTGGACCAAAGGCAGAAAATTTGCACCGACAATCAATGCTTTAAAAGCAAAGTTGAATGCAATAAAAACATCTGAATTGGATTTTCAAAGTAAGAAAATTTTAAATTTCAATGAAGAGCAAGCGGAAATCATCAGCAACCGAATCATCCAAAAAATAACGACACACTTTGCCAATCATTTAAAAGATGATGACACTATGGTAGATGAAAGTATCGAATGGATTGAAAAAGTTTTTAAAATTGGATTGACTACAAAATAATGAATAAAACCATACGCATAGGAACCCGCGATAGTGAACTCGCGCTTTGGCAAGCCCATACTGTCGAAAAAAGATTAAACGATTTAGGACACAAAACCGAAATCATAGCGGTAAAATCACAAGGAGATATCATTCTTGATAAACCACTTTACGAATTAGGAATCACAGGAATTTTTACTAAAACACTGGATATCGCCATGATCAATGGTCAGGTTGATATAGCTGTGCATTCGATGAAAGATGTTCCTACGGCTTTACCAATAGGAATTGTACAAGCAGCCGTTTTGGAAAGAGCCAATACGTTAGATATCTTAGTGCACAAAGGAAATCTTGATTTTCTTAATGGAGAAGGGACAATTGCCACAGGTAGTTTGCGCCGTCAGGCACAATGGCTTAATAAATACCCCAACCACAATGTAGTTGATTTGCGTGGAAACGTCAATACAAGATTGCAGAAATTGCAGGACAGCGATTGGAACGGAGCTGTTTTTGCAGCAGCGGGATTGGAAAGAATCAACTTGAAACCCTCCAATTATATCGATCTGGATTGGATGATTCCAGCACCGGCTCAAGGTGCTATGGTGATTGTAGCCATGGCAAATGATGAGTTTTGCAGAGAAGCCGTTTCTGAATTGAATGATATCGAAACTGAAGTATGTACGCACATCGAAAGACAGTTTCTAAAAACGCTCGAAGGTGGTTGTACGGCACCAATTGGTGCTTTGGCCGTATTTATAGAAGATGAAATAGTGTTTAAGGGCGTTTTGTTTTCTATTGATGGTAAGCAGAAAATCGAAATAGAAAAAACGGTTTCCTTGCAAGAATGGAAAAAATTAGGATTTGCATCAGCCCAAGAAATTTTAGAGGATGGCGGAGCAGAATTGATGAGAGAAATTAAAATTAATTTGAAGAAATAATGAGTCAAAAAAGCATTTTATCCACCAAAACATTGTCCGCAGAACAAAGGCAAGTATTTATTGATGCTAATTTTGATCTTTTAGAACAAGATTTTATCGAAATAAAAAACAACCTTTTTGAATTGAATACAATCAACAACAACTTAATTTTTAGTAGCCAGAATGCTGTTTTAAGTTTGATGGAACAAAACGGTTGGGAAGTTTTAAAGACTAAACCTGTTTTTTGTGTAGGGATCAAAACCAAAGAATTACTTGAATTAAATGGCTTTACAGTTGATGTTTATTTGGATTACGCATCTGAATTAGCGGAAATAATCACTTTAATTTACAATAAGGAAAGCTATACTTTTTTGAGCGGAAATTTGCGTAAAGAAACGTTGCCAGCAGCATTAAAAAGCGCTGGAATAACTTTTAACGAAATCGAAGTGTATCAAACAACATTGGCGCCCTTTAAAATATCAGACCAAGAAAATTTTGACGGAATCATGTTTTTTAGCCCATCTGCCGTTGAAAGTTATTTGACAAATAATACAATCAAGAATGAAGTTTGTTTTTGCGTAGGCACAACTACAGCATCAACATTAGAAACAAAGAAAATTAAAAACATAGTAATTGCCGAAACACCAACCATCGAAGAGGTGATTTTGGAAGTTATTGAATATTATACACCGGAAAGCATCTAGCAATCTGCTAAAATTTAAATAAATGATCAAAAACGACCTATTTTTAAGAGCACTAAAAGGAGAAACTGTACAACGTCCACCAGTTTGGATGATGCGTCAAGCGGGAAGGTATTTACCGGAATTTATCGCTTTACGTGATAAATATGATTTTTTCACCCGTTGTCAAACGCCAGAATTAGCTGCCGAAATTACGGTTCAGCCAATACGAAGAATTGCTCCGGATGCTGCGATTTTGTTTTCGGATATTTTGGTAATTCCGCAAGCTATGGGAATTGAAGTTTTGATGAAAGAAAACTTTGGTCCGTTTTTACCAAATCCTATTCGTACGATTCAGGATGTGGAGAAAGTTATCGTTCCAGATGTTCATGAAACATTAGGGTACGTTTTTGACGCGATCAAATTGACCAAAGAAATGTTGAACGATGATGTGCCATTAATTGGTTTTGCAGGTTCTCCTTGGACAATTATGTGTTACGCCGTGGAAGGGAAAGGTTCTAAAAGTTTTGATATGGCCAAAGGATTTTGTTTCCAACATCCAGAAGCAGCGCACGTTTTATTGCAAAAAATTACGGACACTACTATCATGTACTTGAAGGAAAAAGTAAAAGCGGGAGTAAATGCGGTACAAATTTTTGACTCATGGGGCGGAATGCTTTCACCGGTTGATTATCAGGAATTCTCCTGGAAATATATCAACCAAATCATTGAAGCTTTGGCTGATGATGCGCCGGTAATTGTTTTCGGAAAAGGGTGTTGGTTTGCATTAAACGAAATGGGGAAAAGTAGAGCTTCGGCACTTGGTGTGGATTGGACTTGTTCGCCAAGAAATGCAAGATACTTGTCAGGTGGAAACATTACGCTACAAGGAAATTTTGATCCATCCAGATTATTATCGCCAATTCCAGTGATTAAGAAAATGGTTCATGAAATGATTGATGAATTCGGAAAAGATAAATACATCGTGAATTTAGGTCACGGTATTTTACCAAATATTCCTGTTGATCACGCGAAAGCGTTTATTGATGCAGTAAAAGAATACAATCAGTAGTAAACATTTTTCAGAAAACTGGACTAAAGTCCAGCCTTACCAAATGTAACGAGCCGATGGCTCTGAGAAGTACGTAAAAGTTCCATAGGAACGGCGTGTTTTGTAGCAACGGATTTTAATCCGTGGAATAATAAATAATTAAACAATGCTAAACAAAGGATTACGAGACCAGGAAAGTATTCGAATAGACAATGTACTAAAAACGTTGCTTTCTATAGTTTTTGTACCTAAATTTTGGAATTTAGAAGATAAAATAAATATAGAAGAGCAGTTAAAAGACTTTGGATTAAACATTCAAAGTCTGATTGATTTAAATGAAGTCGATTTAATTACGCATTTGTTGCGTTGCCATTTAGATTGGAATCAGCTGGAGCAATTTGCTGATTTTTTGATTGCCTTTTCAAAAGAGAAGCAGTTTAATTTTTCTGAAAAATCGATTGTCATTTATAATTATATCCAACAAGAAAGCAAAGTGTTTTCATTTGGAATTAATAGTAAAATAGCTGCTGCAAAATCAAATTTATAGATGATAACCTTCGAAAATTTCATTATTGATAAATTGAAATATTCAGATGTCAATGAGTTGCATCTGTTCATAATTAACAATGCGGAACGATTTCGCAGATTTTTTCCGCTTACACTTTCTTGTAACGCAACAGTAGAAAAATCAGCAGAATATATTGAAATTAAAGAAAGAGAAATTCAACAAAAATTAAATTTCACCTTTGCCATTAGAGAAATAGATTCCCAAAAAATCATAGGATTGATTATCATTAAAAAGATTAATTGGACAAAAAGAATTGGTGAACTCGCTTATTGCATCGGAAGTAATTTTGAAGGAAAAGGTCTGGTTACAAAAGCAGTTAAAGCCATTTCAGATTTTGCTTACAATGAATTAGATTTGAAAACACTTCAAATTATTGCTCATAAAACGAATCTTGCAAGTATAAAAGTTGCTCAAAATTCTAATTTTATTTGGAAAAAAACGTTGCTAAATGAATTCACTCCTATAAATGAAGCTCCATTAGATATGGAATTATATGAACATATGAATGAAAAATAAATTTTACTCTTACATACAAAACCTTCAAGACCAAATCTGTAAAGGATTAGAAGCAGTTGAAGGTCAAACCAAATTCCGTGAAGACCTTTGGGAACGTCCGGAAGGTGGAGGCGGAAGAACACGCGTAATTGAAAACGGAAAAGTTTTCGAAAAAGGTGGCGTCAATATTTCGGCAGTTCACGGGAAATTACCCGAAGCCATGCAAAAGATGTTCAATGTAGGTGAAGCTGATTTTTTTGCTTGTGGACTGAGTTTAGTTTTACATCCGAAAAACCCAATGGTTCCTACGGTTCATGCCAACTGGCGTTATTTCGAAATGTACGATGACAACGGAAATGTAATACAGCAATGGTTTGGTGGTGGACAGGATTTGACACCGTATTATTTATTTGAAGAAGATGCCATTCATTTTCATCAGACCTGTAAAAACGCTTGCGACAAACACAATCCGGAGTTTTACCCAAAATATAAGAAACAATGCGATGCCTATTTCTGGAATGCGCATCGCAATGAAGCTCGGGGAATTGGCGGGTTGTTTTTCGATTATTGCAAAGAAACTCCAGAGATGAGTATGCAAGATTGGTTCAATTATGTTTCAGAAGTGGGCAATAGTTTCCTCCAAGCGTATATACCAATTATAGAAAAAAGAAAAGATTTACCCTATACTCCAGAGCAAAGAACGTGGCAGGAAATCCGTCGCGGTCGTTATGTAGAGTTTAATTTGGTTCACGATAAAGGCACTTTATTTGGTCTGAAAACCAACGGAAGAATCGAAAGTATCCTGATGAGTTTACCACCAAATGTACAATGGGTGTACGATCATCATCCGGAAGCGGGAAGCGAAGAAAAAAAATTAGTAAACGTATTAGAGAATCCAAAAAATTGGATTTAAATACTTTAACAATTAAGCGATAAAGAAAAATTAAGTTAAAGAGCTTAATGGACCTTAATTTCTTAATGGTTCAAAAAATAAATTAAAGTTTAACTTTAAACTAAAAAATATGTTCCCATTACACAGAGGCAGAAGATTAAGAACGAATGAATCCATAAGAAGTTTAGTTCGTGAAACCAGTTTAAGTCCATCGGATTTTATGTTTCCTATGTTTATAGCTGAGGGCGAAAATGTACAAGTGGAAATTTCTTCCATGCCGGGTATATTCCGTCGTTCGATAGATTTAACCGTAGAAGAAGTCAAAGAAATATTTGCATTGGGAATTCGTGCGGTAAATATTTATGTAAAAGTAAGCGAGAATTTAAAAGACAATACTGGACTTGAAGCGTGGAATTCAAACGGATTAATGCAAAACGCCATTCGTGCCATTAAAGACGCTTGTCCGGAAATGATTGTAATGCCAGATGTGGCTTTGGACCCTTATTCTATTTATGGTCACGACGGGATTATTGCAAAAGGTGACATAGAAAACGATTCGACGAATGATGCCTTAGTCAAAATGGCTGTTTCTCATGCGCAAGCCGGTGCTGATTTTGTGGCGCCATCGGATATGATGGACGGACGCGTATTGCGTTTGCGGGAAGGTCTGGACGCTGCCGGTTTTCATAACGTAGGTATCATGAGCTATTCGGCTAAATATGCGTCAGCTTTTTACGGACCGTTCCGTGATGCACTTGATAGCGCTCCAGTTGATGCAAATGATATTCCAACAGATAAAAAAACGTACCAAATGGATTATGCCAATCGCATTGAAGCCATCAAAGAAGCGCTATGGGACGTTGAAGAAGGCGCTGATATGGTCATGGTAAAACCTGGAATTGCCTATTTAGACATCGTTCGTGAAGTCAAAAATGCGGTAAATGTTCCAGTAACGGTATATCACGTTTCGGGTGAATATGCAATGATCAAAGCCGCTGCTGAAAGAGGTTGGTTGGACCATGACAAAATTATGATGGAACAATTAATGTGTATCAAACGCGCGGGAGCCAGTTTAATTTCGACTTATTTTGCTAAAGAAGCTGCGATACTTTTAAATAAATAGAAATGATAAAATGTTTAATAATCGCTGTTTTATTGCTTTCCAATAGCATTTTTGCACAAGTTGAGGTGGTTTCCACTTTCATTGAGAAATGGGATAATTCCAAAGATTATTTAGTAGCCGTTGCAGAAGCTATGCCGGAAGATAAATACGATTACAAGCCTGCTGCCCGGGAAATGTCTTTTCGAGAACAATTATTTCACATACAAGACAATATGAATTGGTTGGGCACAACGCATTTTTCGAGAGAGAAATATGTAAAAAAAGAAGCGGTAAAAGGACTTTCAAAAGCTCAAATGATCCAAGAAATAAAAGCCTCTTTTGATAAAGCAAAGACATTTGTAGCAAAAACCAATGATATTGAACTGTCCCAAAAAGTAGATTTTTTTGCTGGTCCAAAATCAAAATTACAAATACTCAACTTGATGCAAGATCATGTTACCCATCACAGAGCGCAAATTTTAGTATATTTGAACCTGAATGGAATTCGACCTCCCAAGTATATTGGTTGGTAATTTTGCAATTTAGATACTTATAATTAAACAAATTAACATGAGAAAGACGTTGTTTTTATTTGCCGTTTTAGCCTTAGCTTCTTGTAAAAAAGAAGAAGTCAAAAAAGAACCTTTATACCCAACTACTACCGAAGAAGTTGCGCAAACTCCAGAGGAATTAGGGGAAGAAATTTTCAAAGGAAAAGGGAATTGTGTTGCCTGTCATCAAGTAGACAAGAAAGTGATAGGGCCAAGTCTGCAGGATATCGCTAAGATTTATAAAGATAAAAACGCAAGTATCGTAACGTTTTTAAAAGGCGAAGGTGAGCCTATTGTTGACCCAAGCCAATATGAAGTAATGAAAACAAACTTCGTTGTTACCAAAGCCATGTCTGATGAGGAATTGAATGCCTTAGAAGCTTACGTATATTCAAATTTGAAATAATCCAGGGGTTTTTCAGGAGCTAATCCCGCTCTACGCTATATTCCCGATAAACAAAAACTACGGCTAAAAACACTTGTTTTTCTAAATCGGGAGATGCCGCTGCTATCGGGGCTAAAATACAAGAACCATTCGTCTCTGCGAATGGTTTTTTTATGTTCAAAACGTTTTGAGCATATTTATTCCTGAACTTTGTTACTTCTTTAGGAACAATGTGGGTAATTTTTATATCTTTAAAATATGGAAATAGCATATATCAAAACACCTTTAGGAATTGCCACAATAACAGGCGATGAAAATGGAATATCCCAAATTTCAGTTTCCGATGCGGGCGAAGTTTCAAACGCAATTCCAACGGTTTTGCAAGAATCCGTTACTCAACTTAACGATTATTTTGAAGGCAAGAGAACCGATTTTGACTTTGAACTCAATCCAAAAGGTACTGAATTCCAACAAAAAGTCTGGAAATCTTTATTGGACATTCCTTATGGGAAAACCAGAACATATCTAGAACAATCCAAAATTTTGGGAGATGTCAAAGCCATTCGAGCCGTTGCTTCTGCCAACGGGAAAAATCCGCTTTGGATTGTCGTTCCGTGTCACAGAGTCATTGGAACAGATGGTTCATTAACAGGATATGCTGGTGGTTTATGGCGAAAAAAATGGTTATTAGAATATGAGAATCCAACGGCACAACAAAGTTTGTTTTAAAAGAGACTTCTTAGATTTCTTTTATTGTTAGAAATTTAGATTGTCTCAGATTCAAAAAAATCGATCAAGTTTACTAATTTAGGTTTTTGTATTTAATCTAAAATTCTAAGAAGTCAAAAAATCTAACCAATCTAGCTGATGATAGAAAAAATAAATCTTAATAACATCCTGTTTCTTGACATAGAAACCGTTCCAGAAGCCGAAGATTTTAATGCATTAGATGCTGAAATGAAAGATCTTTGGGAACATAAAACGCAATACCAGCGCAAAGACGAATACACGCCTGAGGATTTTTATGACCGAGCGGGAATTTGGGCCGAGTTTGGGAAAATCGTTTGTATTTCGGTGGGTTATTTTACTATCAAAGGCGATATTCGGAATTTTAGGGTGACTTCTTTTTTTGGAGAAGAAAAGAAACTATTATTGGATTTCAATAATTTGCTGAACACTCATTTCAATCAGCCACAACACGTTTTGTGTGGTCACAATGCCAAGGAATTTGATATTCCATTCCTTGCCCGACGCATGATTATCAACCAAATTGCCATTCCCAACAAACTGAATTTATTTGGAAAAAAACCATGGGAAATCCCACATTTGGATACGTTGGAATTGTGGAAATTTGGCGATTACAAGCATTTTACTTCTTTAAAATTAATGTGTAAAGTCCTTGGAATTCCTTCTCCAAAAGGCGATATCGACGGCAGTCAAGTGGGACATGTGTTTTATGTAGAAAAAGACATTGACCGCATTGTAACCTATTGTGAAAAAGACACGATCGCCGTAGCACAGATTTTCCTGAGATTACGCAGAGAAGAATTGTTGATTGAGGACGAAATTATTCATGTATAGACGAAAGAAGTTAGATTTAATCTGCGTAAATCCGTGCAATCTGTGTTTGAATTTTTGGTGCTTTGTATGCTTAAATAATTACATTTACAAAAATTATAGATTATGGTATTGAGTAGATTTTGGTTGGTCATTTTTATTTCAGCAATTGTATTTGTAGTGTTTAGTTTGTTTTCGGGAGACAGTTATACCATTGACCACGTTTTGAATGGAAAGAAAGATGATCCAATTCTAGTTTCGGAGAAATTTGCCGAAGAACTTCCTGCCTTTATTAAAGACAGCATTAAGAAAGCACCAGAACAAACCATGATTATCAATCGCGACACGCTAAATGCGGACACGACCTATGTTTTTAAAAACAAAACTGTAAAAATTTACAGTGGTGTTCAAAAATCAGATGGTTTATTGCCCACTTGTAAAAGTACTTTACTAGAATTAGTCCTTCCGCTGATGGCTTATTTGGCTTTTTTCTGTGGATTAATGGAACTTTTAATCATTTCAGGAGCCTCTGGAAAGTTGGCTAAAGCATTGAGTCCTGTTTTTGTAAAAGTGTTTCCAAGTATTCCCAAAGACCATCCGTCGATATCCTATATGACTTTAAATTTTGCTGCTAATTTTCTCGGCTTAGATTCTGCTGCAACTCCATTTGGTCTAAAAGCCATGGAGAGTTTGCAGGAAATAAATCCAGATAAAGACAAGGCCAGTGATGCACAGATTATGTTCTTGTGTTTGCACGCTTCGGGTCTTACTTTGATCGCTACTTCTATTATAGGGTATCGTGCTGCGGCTAATGCGAGTAATCCTGCTGATGTGATGCTGCCTTGTATCATCACTTCTTTTATCGGTACGATTGCAGCCTTTTTAATTGTTGGAATCAAACAAAAAATCAATTTCAAAAGTGCTTCTTTGGTGATTGTATTGATGACATTAATAGCTGCAATTGTTGGTTTGTTGATGTATGTCAATCATTTGGATTTAATTGGAAAAAACTATTTTACTTCTAATCTTTCTGCTTTAATATTAATTGGAATAATTGCTTTTACCTTGATTTTTTCGTTTATTCATGAGAAAAAATTTACTGAAGCATCTACTACGGTTTTTGAAAGTTTTGTAGTGGGAGCTAATAATGGTGTAAAAACCGGAGTGACTATTTTTCCATACGTTTTGGGCATGTTAGTAGCCATTTCTCTGTTTAGAAACAGTGGTTTATTTGAAATTATTAGCAATTGGATCGCTTTCATTTTTTCAAATATGGGAGTAAGTAAAGAAATTACAGATGCTTTACCGGTTGCGTTGCTTCGTCCCTTTAGTTCTGCCGGATCAAGAGGGTTTTTGATTGATTCTATGAACACTTTTGGTCCCGATTCCTTAACGGCAAGATTGAGCAGTATTTTTCAATGTAGTGCCGAAAGTACTTTTTATGTGATAGCCGTTTATTTTGGTTCTGTAAACATTAAAAACACACGTTACGCACTAGGAACAATGCTGATAGTCGATTTGATTTGTGTGATTACAGCAATTTTTGTAGCGACTTGGTTCTTTTAAAAATAGGAATTTTGAAGCGATTTGATTACTGGATGGAATCGTATATCGAAGTATAAAAAAACCACAATCTAAGTACTATCTGGGATTGTGGTTTTTGTGTATTTTAAGCGGAGGTGTTAATCAATTTCCATCTCCGGAACGTCACCTTCAATAATTAAATCAGCTGCAGTAGAAGCGATGATATGTGCCACGGTTACACCTGGTGCGCGTTCTAATAATTTGAAACCCTTGGGAGTTATTTCTAAAACCGCTAACTCGGTTACTACTTTTTTAACGCAACCGACCCCCGTTAATGGTAATGTACATTTTTTAAGTATTTTGGATTCTCCGGCTTTATTAACATGCATCATAGCAACAATAATGTTTTCGGCCGAAGCCACTAAATCCATTGCGCCTCCCATTCCTTTGACCATTTTACCAGGAATTTTCCAGTTGGCTATATCACCGTTTTCGGCAACTTCCATGGCACCAAGGATCGTTAAGTCAACATGTTGCCCACGAATCATTCCAAAACTAAATGCCGAGTCAAAGAAACTTGCTCCGGGCAAAGTAGTGATGGTTTGTTTTCCTGCGTTGATTAAATCAGCGTCTTCATCGCCTTCAAAAGGGAAGGGACCCATGCCCAAGACACCATTTTCACTTTGAAATTCAACATCTATTCCTTCTGGAACATAATTAGCCACTAAGGTTGGGATTCCGATTCCGAGATTGACGTAATAGTTGTGTTTTAATTCTTTTGCAATGCGTTTTGCAATTTGATTTTTATCTAAAGCCATAATTAGAAAATTTTTCTCACGGTTCTTTGTTCAATTCTTTTTTCATACCTATCACCTTGAAAAATTCTATTTACAAGTATGCCCGGAATATGAATTTCATTTGGATCTAAACTTCCTGCAGGCAATAATTCTTCTACTTCGGCAATGGTAATCTTTGCTGCTCCAGCCATACATGGATTGAAGTTTCTTGCGGTTCCTTTGAAAATTAAGTTTCCGGCTTCGTCCCCTTTCCACGCTTTTACGATGGCAAAATCAGCTTTGAAAGCGTGTTCCATAACATGCATTTTTCCATTGAATTCGCGGACTTCTTTGCCTTCGGCTACTTCAGTTCCATAACCGGCAGGTGTAAAAAAAGCAGGAATCCCAGCTTGCGCTGCACGGCAACGTTCTGCTAATGTTCCTTGTGGTATAAGGTCAACTTCTAGTTCTCCAGAAAGCATTTGGCGTTCGAATTCAGCATTTTCTCCTACATAAGAGGAAATCATTTTTTTAATTTGACGCTTTTGCAAAAGCAAACCAAGACCAAAATCATCAACACCTGCATTGTTTGAAATACAAGTTAGGTTATTGGTTTCTTTTTTTACTAATTCGGAGATGCAGTTTTCTGGAATACCGCATAATCCAAAACCTCCCAGCATGATAGTCATGCCGTTTTCAATTCCTTGAAGTGCGTCTTGAACGTTGTTTACTGTTTTATTGATCATATATTTTTTTTAGCCCAGATGGAAACGGCATCCTTTTTATCTTGTCTCGTTCTCAAAACGAGATAAGATAAAAAGATATAGTGTACAGCTGGAAATAGCTACTAATTCTTATTTTCGCTGGAATTACGATATTATTTATAATTCGAATTCCTCTGTATCTTGTTGAATCTCGGTAGTATCTTTTACTTTTGGTGCAGAATAACAATCTACTTTTATGGACAGATTCGACGGTCTGTTAAAATCTTCTTTAGAGACTTTAAGACCTGGATCAGCATAACAGAGTTTCATGAAATAAGCCCAAACTGGCAATGCTGCAGTTGCACCTTGTCCATAAGTAATGCTTTTGAATCGAGCGGAACGGTCTTCGCAGCCTACCCAAACACCTGTTACTAGATTAGGGACCATTCCCATAAACCAACCATCGGACTGGTTTTGAGTAGTACCTGTTTTACCTGCAATTGGATTTTTGAATTGATACGGATAACCGGTCCAACGATTATCCCCACTTCCTCCATAGGTTGTGCGCAAACGATCTCCAGATCCACCTTCGGTTACTCCTTCAAGCAGTTTTATCACAGCAAATGCGATATCTTTATTTAAAACATCATGTGATTCAGGGATAGGTTCATAGATTATGGTACCACTTTTATCTTCTATTCGGCTTAGGAATTGCGGTTTCGTGTAAACACCTTGGTTAGCAAAAGTACTATAAGCGGCAACCATATCTTCAACAGTAATTTCTACCGCTCCTAATGCAATAGATGGCTGTACAGGAATATCAGACTTTACCCCTAATTTGTGGGTTAGTTCTACAACTGCTTCAGGACCAACTTTGTCCATTAATTTTGCAGATACCGTATTGATGGAATTAGCCAAAGCTCTTTTTAAAGTAACCATTCCTCTATATCTGTTGTCTGAATTTTTTGGTGTCCAAGATTCCGTAACATGGTGACGTCCCACGGGAATTGTAAATGGTGAATCTATTATGGAATCGCAAGGGGACATATTCAATTGCTCGATTGCTGTGGCATAAACAAATGGTTTGAATGTGGAACCTACTTGTCTTGCGCCCTGTCCTACGTGGTCATACTGAAAATATTTGTAGTTTATACCCCCAACCCAAGCTTTGATATTTCCTGTTTGTGGTTCCATAGCCATAAGACCAGACTGTAAAAAATGTTTGTAGTATCGGATAGAATCCATAGGAGTCATAATCGTATCTCTTTCTCCTTTCCAAGAAAAGACGGTCATTTTCGTTTTTTCGTTGAACGATTTTATAATTTCTTCGTCGTTTTTATCCAGTGATTTCATAACCTCCCAACGATGCGAAGATTTCATGGCTTGGGTCAGAATGCGCTGTGTTTCTTTAGATGAAATATTAACAAAGGGAGCATTTTTATTTCCTTTTGATTGAATGAAAAACTCTTCTTGAAGATTTGCCATATGAGCAGCTACGGCCTCTTCAGCGTGCAATTGCATTCTAGAATCTATGGTGGTGTAGATTTTTAAACCATCTTTGTAGACATCATAATCAGAACCATCTGGTTTTTTATTTTCTTCAGCCCATTTTTTCAGGTAATCACGCAGGTATTCTCTAAAATAAGTAGCGGTTCCTTCTTTATGGGTTTCTAATTTAAAATGCAAAGTGATTGGTAAACTTTGTAATTTTACTTTTTGATCTTCTGTAATGATATTTTGTTTCTCCATTTGCAAGAGCACAACATTTCTGCGATTTTTAACCCCTTCTGGATTTCTAACCGGATTATATAGTCCGGAGTTTTTAAACATTCCAACTAATATTGCGGATTCGTCAATGGATAAATCCTTCGGTTCTTTTGAAAAATAGGTTTTTGCTGCAGAACTAACCCCTACAGAATTGTTCCCAAAATCATAAACGTTACAATACATTGCAATTATCTCGTTTTTAGTGTATTGTCTTTCCAGACGAATGGCGATGATCCATTCTTTTACTTTTTGAACTATTCTAAAAGGTAAAAATTTAGAACCTTCACCATGAAATAATTGTTTAGCAAGTTGTTGCGTTAATGTACTTGCACCACCACTTGTTCCTAAACTGGCAATAGCTCTCAAAGTTCCTCTGCCGTCCACCCCTGAATGCTCGTAGAAACGTGCATCTTCCGTTGCCACTAAAGCTTGAACTAGGTTTTTTGGTAAATCTGAATATTTTAATTGAGACCTGTTTTTTTCGAAATATTTTCCCAGTACTACCCCGTCAGAAGAGATGATTTCTGTTGCCAAATTGGAGTCTGGATTTTCTAAATCTTCAAAAGAGGGCATCGAGCCCAAAAGTCCCCATGAAGCAAATAAGAAAAATAAACCGATAGCACCTATTCCGTAAAAGAAGATTTTCCAAAATTTCTTCTTATAATAGGTTGTGTCTTTCTCTATATTTTTAGTCTGATTGTTGTTTTTTTTGACAGCCATAATACTATTTTAATCTTTTTTTTCTATTCTAAAACCAACTTCTGTAATCCCATCTAAAAGCATTACACCCGGAACTTTTCCAGTTTCTCGAACTGCCTGCTTGATGTGAACTTTATACTTCCCTTTAAATTTTTCGTTTTCTTTATAAAAGAGTTTACTTTCTTTGATGTCTGAAAATCCATCACCAAGCAGCGATCCATCCGGATTCGCCATTTGGTATTCCAAAGTATCTACTTTTGTAAAACCATTAGGACTTTCAATAGCAACAATTAAAAACAGATTATTATATTTATAATTGTTGTTATCCCTCAAATTGACGAATAAATTATAGCGTTTCGTTGAATCTAATTCGGGCAGATCGAAGGTTACAATACTGTCTTTGTGCCAAGCACTCCCGACAGATTTGTATTCATCAAAAACTCTTTTCTTATCGCATGAAAAAAGAAGTAATGTAACCAAAAGCAATAAAGCGCTATTTTTTAGGCTCATTTTTGGTGATAATTATAGGTTTCCTTGCAATTACTGGTTTTTTGTCAGCGGTGTTTTTGTCAGCGGTGTTTTTGTCAACAGAATTTTGTCTGTTGTTATTTGCGGGCTTAGTATTGTTGTTATTTGCAACAATTAAATTTTCTCCTGCCGGTTTGCGTTTTTTAGGATGTTTTTTCTTTGCTTTTGGTTGGTCAAATCGTGTTAAACTCTCTTGGCCCATAGCATTGTTAAAGTTTTTTTCTGGCTCCACGACAATTTCAATTGCAAAATCTTCCAATGCTGAAACTTTGTTTTTCAACTTATTTTCAGCAATTATTTCTTTAACCTGTTCAATTTTCAATACATGCCAGTTAGCAAAATTGTTAGTGTACGCAAACCACATTAATCCTTTAAAAATGTCTTGTTTCTGACAAATAGCATCTCCTTTTTCAGTTACCAATTTTGTTTCAAAATCAGGGAATCCTTTCAAAGCATCCATATAAGTATCTAACTCATAGTTCAGGCAGCATTTTAATTTACCGCATTGCCCAGCTAGTTTTTGTGGATTCAGAGACAATTGTTGGTAGCGGGCTGCGGAGGTGTTTACACTCCTAAAATCGGTTAGCCAAGTAGAGCAGCATAATTCTCTTCCGCAAGAACCAATTCCGCCTAAACGTGCAGCTTCCTGACGAAAACCGACTTGTTTCATTTCGATTCTAGTACTGAATTCTTTTGCAAAATCTTTAATTAAAGCACGAAAGTCAATTCGATCGTTTGCTGTATAGTAGAAAGTGGCTTTGGAACCGTCACCTTGAAATTCAATATCTGAGATTTTCATTTCCAGTTTTTGAGCAATCGCTAATTCACGCGCTCTAACTTTCATAGGTTCTTCTTTATCGCGAGCAGTTGACCAGATGTCAATGTCTTTTTGGGATGCTTTTCGGTAGATTTTTGGAACTTCGTTGCTGTTAGGATTTACTCCTTTTTTCTTCATTTGAATACGGACTAATTCACCTATCAGTGTAACAATTCCTATATCGTGACCCGGAGAAGCAACCGTAGCAACAATGTCTCCCATGCTTAACGTCAATTTTTCAGTATTGCGGTAAAACTCTTTTCTTCCGTTTTTAAAACGGACTTCAACACAGTCAAAAGGAGCCTCGCCATTAGGTAAACTCATATTAGAAAGCCAATCGAAAACCGTTAATTTGTTGCAGCTATCGGTGCCGCAAGTCCCATTATTTTTACAACCCTTAGGTGCGCCACCATCAGAAGTTGAACAACTTGTACATGCCATAATTTTATATGTAGTGTTGCAAGGATGCAACTTAAGTTCTTAAAAAGATTAATGTGTAAAGATAGCATTTTTTAATTTTAAGTTACAATGGCTGAAATCGTCAAAGAATCATAAATTTTTAATAAAAAAACCCATCATGATTCGGTTCATAATGGGTTGATTTACCAGGGTTTTTTATCTTTTATTTAATCTAAAATTTTATATAATTTATCTGATAATCTAATTCTGAATGGCAGTTTAAAAGTACAAGTATCTCCAGGAGCTGCTTTTTCTTTAGCTAAATCGTTAACAAGCATTTCTTCGATTATTACTTTTTGCTCGCCGGTTGTGGAACCTTTAATTAGAATCGTGTCGCCAATTTTGATTTCGTTTTCTTCGATAAGAAACTGGCCAATACTTGGTTTTGGAAAGAAATGTGTTCCTTTTCCGATGTATATTTTCTTGATTTTTTGTTCTTTTTTTACTGCAGTCGCGATGCTTCGCGATGGCTTATCTGCGACAAAAAGGCCATGAGTTTTTTCGTTATTTTTGAAAGTTAAAACATCTGATTTTCCTTTTTTGAAAATCATATTGCCGTTTTTTATTCCTCTTCGAATGGCTTTTTGTTCGTCTTCCGGTAAGTGAATTACAGCCACACATTCTGAAGAACAGCAACCTTCCATAGCGGTTTTGCATTCTTGGCATTGGATGAAAAGCAAATGACAGCCTTCATTTACGCAATTGGTATGCACGTCGCAAGGTTTTCCACACTGATGGCATTGAGAAACAATATCGTCCGTGATTCTTTCACCCAAGCGGTGATCAAAGACAAAGTTTTTCCCGATGAATTTACTTTCTAAACCTTCGGCTTTTACCTGACGGGTGTATTCAATAATCCCGCCTTCAAGTTGGTACACATTTTCAAAACCTTTGTGTTTAAAATAAGCGCTGGCTTTCTCGCATCGAATTCCTCCAGTGCAGTACATCAGTATTTTTTTGTCTTGTTTGTGTTCAGAAAGTTGTTCTTCAATGATTGGTAAACTTTCACGGAAGGTATCAACATCTGGTTTTATGGCTTTGGTAAAATGCCCAATTTCACTTTCGTAATGATTACGCATATCGACCACAATGGTGTTTGGGTCGTCCAGTAATTCGTTGAATTCCTTGGCTTTTAAATGAATTCCGATATTTGTAACATCAAAAGTTTCATCAACCAAACCGTCAGCCACAATCTTATCGCGGACTTTTACGGTTAGTTTCAAAAATGAATGGTCATCCTGTTCTACCGCAATGTTCAGCCGAATGCCTTTCATGAAATCATAGGCTTCAATAGCATCTTTGAACGCATAGAAATTATCAGCCGGAAGTGATAACTGGGCGTTGATTCCCTCAGTGGCGACATAAATTCTACCAAGAACCTCTAAAGGATTCCACGCCAGAAATAATTCGTTGCGAAATTGCGTTGGATTTTGGATGTGCGCATAAGCATAGAAAGACAAAGTTAGCCTTTGCTTCCCGGCATCATCGATCATGATGGCTCTTTCTTCTGCGCTTAATGTGTTATACAGTTGCATGCTATAAACAGTTTTAAGTTGAGAAAATTATTTTTGCAAAAGTAAAGAAAAAGTTGCTGAGTTGCAAAGTTGTGAAAGGTCTAAGTTTTTTAGTTCAGATGGACGGGAAAACCCTATGCTTTTAGCATAGATTGGAATGATAGCTGGATTAGCTCTAAAAAAAGGAACTATTTGTTGGAAAAATGGTGTATAAATTTTCGGTAAATTGGCTCTATTGGTTCATTTCTCTGAATATATGGCATGATAATATCGTACAACCATGATTGAAAAGTAAAAATAATTGAGTAACTTTCAAGTGTGTAAGTTTATTTTTGTTAAGCTTGTCAGACGTTGAATTTAATACTTTAGAGTTATGGAAATCTCCTTTGAAAAGAAAATATTCCTAGGATTTGTCATCAATGTACTTGTTGTAATTGCATCAGGCTGGATTTTTATTTCACGACTTAGCAAGGAAAGAGATGAGACGATGGATTCGAGGTTGAATTGGATAGAAATTTTCCTTTTTTTTCTTTCGGTTGTTTTGTTAATCGTGGTGTACTTTATTATTCGGGCGCAATTAAAAGCTAAGGCTATTTCTCAAAATCTACTTTTAGAAAACAAACAACTCCTTCAGTCCATAATTGATAATACCACTAATCCCATTTTTATAAAAAAAATAAATGGCGAATATTTGCTGATTAATAAGCAATTTGAGTCTTTATTTCAGATTTCGAATGAAGAAATTATAGGTAAAACAAATGAAGATTTTCTGCCTAAGAATGTGGCTGATGCCTATCGGAATTCTGATTTCGAAGTGGTAAAAGCACTTAAAGAATTAAAATCAGAAGAGACGATTGAGCTGCCGGATGGGCCACATACTTATATTGCCGTCAAATTTCCTTTATTTGATTCTAATGGCAGGGTTTATGCCGTGGGAGGGATTTCTACCGATATTACAGATAGAAAAAAACTGGAAGAATCCTCTAAATCAGCTGATAAATTCTTTAATATGTCATTAGATATGTTGATTATTGCTTCAGCTGATAAATTCATAAAAATAAACCCTGCGGTCAGTAAAATTTTAGGTTACTCTGAAGACGAGCTCTTAAGTCATTCCTTTCTTTCGTACGTTCATCCTGATGATGTTGAAATTACCAAAAAAGAGGTTGGAAAACTTCAAACAGGTATTGTGTCGTTAAAATTTGAAAATAGATATATATGTAAGGATAGATCGTTCAAATGGATTCTCTGGTCCGTTTATCCGGATGTTTCAACAGGGCTATTATATGCCGTTGCAAGAGATATTACGGATATGAAAGCAAATGAAAATTCCATAGCAGAAGCCGATAAATTTTTTAATTTATCGTATGAATTGTTTGTGGTCGCCAAAGGAGATTACTTTATAAAAGTGAATCCGGCTTTTACAAGAATTCTAGGTTTTAGTCCAGAAGAAATAAATGACAAACCATTTCTGTCTTTTTCACATCCAGATGATCTTAAAGCATCTACTGAAGCAATTGAAAAATTAAAAAATGGCGGGACTATGCTGAATTATAGAGCGAGAGCGCTCTGTAAAGACGGATCTTATAAATGGTTAGAATGGTCCAGTGCAATTGATGTCCAGACAGGGATGATGTATGCTGTGGCTCGCGATGTTACGGAAAAAATACAAAATGAGGAATCCTTAAAAATATCCAATATGTTTTTTAATATGGCATTCGATATTCTTACTGTGGCTAAAGGAGACCATTTTATTAAAATTAATAAGGCGTTCACCAAAACACTTGGTTATAATCAGGAGGATATGGATCGAGTGAAATTTATGGATTTAATTCATCCTGATGACAAGGCAACAGCTACTGAAATATTATCTAAACATTTAAAAGGTGAACCTGTTGTCAACTTTAGAACGCGATTTTTGTGCAAAGACGGATCCTATAAATGGTTGGATTGGAATAGCAATATGGATCTGGAGCAGGGGGTATTTTATTCCGTTGGGCGGGATGTTACAGAAATGGTCAAACTAGAAGATGAAGAACAAACTGCCATAAATGATCTCTATGAAAATGAAGAAAAATTGAGACTGATAGTAGAAAATATTGGGGAAGGGGTTATTGTTGCCAATGCCGATAAAAAAATAGTGTTAGCCAATGAAATGGCCAATGAAATTTTTGGAATTGAAGAAGATGAAAAAATATCATCTCATTTGACGGACCATTTTGAATTGTATTTTCCGGATGAAAAAACTATTTTTCCTTCGCAAAATTTACCTATGGAACGGGCGTTGAACGGTGAAATCACTGATGATGTGGAAGTAGTGCTGTGGAATCCAGTTGCTCAGCAAAAAAAACGGGTGCTCATTAGTGGAAGACCACTAGTGGATCAAAATAACAAAGTTGTTGCTGCAGTTGTCACCATTAAAGACATCAGTAAATACAAACAACTCGAACAAGAATTAAAAGAAACAGAGTTAAAATACAGGCAGCTTATAGGATTTAGAAAAGGTGGCGAAACAGCGATTTGATTAAAAAAAATCTTAGCGCACTTTTTTAATAAGCGTTATAAATATAAAAAAACCATCCAGCTAGTGGATGGTTTGAATTTAATTTTTTACTGGATTAACAGTATTCGTTGAAAGCGTCTTTTAAGTTTTCAGCGATTAATTCTGCCGGGCGACCTTCAATGTGATGACGCTCTAACATGTGAACTAATTCACCATCTTTAAATAATGCAATACTTGGCGATGATGGAGGAAAAGGAAACATAAATCCTCTGGCTGCATCTACTGCTTCTTTGTCAACACCTGCAAAAACCGTAATTAAATGAGCTGGTTTTTTAGTATTGTCTAGGCTCATTTTTGCTCCTGGACGTGCATTTCTTGCTGCGCAACCACAAACAGAATTTACGACTACAAGAGTGGTTCCTTCCGATTTTATTGCGTTTTCAACTGCGTCAGCGGTATGTAATTCTTGAAAACCTGCGTCAGTTAATTCAGCACGCATCGGTTTTACCATTTCTTCTGGATACATATCTTTTTTATTTAAAAAGTTTAACGTTTTTTGTTTATCCCGAAACTACGGGCTTGCAAAGTTACAAAGTTTACATTCAAGAATAGTAGTTGAATTATAAAGTTTTGTTATTGTTTGATTGTTATTTCATTGTTTTGAAAACGACATGAAAAATAGCTTTAATAAATAGCATTTTGGGGCATTTTAGAATGACCTGAATGTCTTCTTTTAATGAAGTTTCTTCGTCTAAGAATTTGAAAATTAATTGCGAATTTCCTTTTTTAAATAATGAAGAAAAAATGGTGGAGCCGATTTCGTTTTTACGGTCTAAAATATCTAAAAGTAATAAATCATAAAACCAGAATTTGGTTCTTTTATGAAACTTGGTAAAGTCGGTTTCTCTTTGAAGAAAGGAAACCAATTCAGTAGATTTTTTATTAGAATTTTTAAAAGTATACCCAGTGCTGGCTTTAGTCCAACCGCCGGCGGTACCTATATTAATGACATTTTTGGTGTTTAATTTCCAAAAAGGATAACAGGTCATAGGAATACTTCCTTGTTCTTTTTCTATGATTTCGTAAGTAGTAATACCAAGATTTTGAATGTATTTTTTGATTTCAGTTTCATATTCCGCTTTTTCAAGATGATTTTGAGAAAACAAAGTATATTCCAGTAAAGCTTCGGTCCCGGAAGTGGGCAATACATACATAAAGCGCGTATTTCCTCTTTGTTCTACTGAAAAATCCATAAATGTAGCCTGGCCAGGATTAAAAACAGGCTGTTCGCTTTTTATAAACCAACCCATAAAATGCTGCTGTAAAACAGGATATTTAGTTTGATTTTCGGCTTTTCGTTTGTTGTAGATACTATTGAATAGTTTTGAACAGGAGAAGCTTTCCGAATCAGTTTGTATCAAAATTATATTTTCGGATTCTTCAATTTCGATTACTTTTTGATTGACAAAAGTGATATTTTCTTGTTTCGAAATCAAATCAAATACTTGGTTGTAAAAATCCAAGCCGCGTACCATGTTGTATTGATACGGTTTTAAATCTAAATTCCGACGAAAGTCTTCATTGGCAAATAAAGCGGAATTCCATTTTTTTGAAATTGAATCTTCCCATACAGTGCCATTTTTATCCCAAAAACACCACGTTCTATCGTTCGTTTTTTTAGCGTTTTCATCAATGAGCAGCATGCTATTGTCTTGGAATTGTCCCGAAAGCACCATTTTATAAATGGTCATCAAAGCCGATAGTCCAGTTCCAGTAAAGATGTAATCGAAGTGTTTCATTGGGAATTTTAACAATTACACCAAAAATAGACATTTTATTCTTTTAGTTTCTCTAAAAGGAGTTTAAACTCTTTTGGTTTTATGTAGTTGTTATCTTGAAAAATGATTTCGTTTTTACTGTTTAGAACACATAAAGCAGGATAATTCAGCTGTTTGTTAATGGTTCCTAGTTGCATCGCCAGTTCATGAATTCCGGAAGTATTTCCCGTAGATTTAAACTTAAAAATAGCGTTGTTAAAGATGATTGTTCGTTTTTCTTCAGCATTGAAAGCAATGAAATAAAAAGTATTGTTTAGTTCCTTTATGATGCTTTCGTTTTTGAAAGTCGTGTTTTTCATTGCATGACAGAATTGGCACCAATTGGTATGAATAAAAACGACAACTTTCCTTTTTTCAATATTTTGCAGACTATCTATTTGTTCAAAAGAAACCAAGTTTAGCTGTGCAAAACCAGATGGAATCACCGAAAATAAAAGTAACAGTAATAGAAGTTTTTTTCTCATTTACTTTAAATTATAACGCAGTCCAAAAAAGCTGCGAATACCTTGGTTAGGTCCATAGACATAAGTAGTGTCAAATGTTAATCCGTAAGGGTTTTGTGGTGTGGCCAGTACTTGTCCATTAGAATCGTAGGTTACATTTTTGTCAAAAGGGTCATTTGTTCTGGAAATCAAAAATGGATTATTCTGTTTTGGCAGAAAATTCAAAATGTTTTTAATTCCGACATAGAACTCAAAATTTTTCCAACCAGAATAGGTAAGTTGTATGTTTTGTAAACTATATGTGGGTGAATTTGGACTTCGAGGGTCTAAAGGACTTAATAATGGTAATTTCATTGGTCCATATACATTTCCGGTATAGTCAATATTCAAATCGATCGTTTTTATTTTATAGGATACGCTCCATGTTGCAGTAAAATTTTCGGTTAGAAAAGGTGTTTCTTTAATTCCGTTTTCAACATTTTTATTATTAAGTAAGGAAGCGCCTGCTATGATTTTTAATCCGTTAGGGAAATTGATTTCTATATTGGTGCTTATTCCTTGGCTTATTGCGTATCCGTTGATGTTGTCATAAATTATTTTATTGGGATCAGTCTTATAATCGGAAACAATTTTATTACTGAATCGGGTATGAAAAAGTGCCGTTTCAATTCCAATAAATGTACCATTGCCAAAATTTATTTTTTTGATGTAATTAAAATTTACGTTTACAGATTGTTCCGGTTTCAAGTTATTAGCAACTACAATTTCCCTAGCACCTGTTAAGGCTGCATGGTCTTCAGTGAATAAATTTACTACTCTAAAACCCGTTCCAGTATTTAAACGAAGAATATTATTGTCATTCAATTTCCATTTATAGGCTAATCGTGGTGTCAAAATACTTCCGTGAAAGGAGTTGTAATCATAACGCATTCCTAATAATAGTTTGTGTTTTTCAGTGAACGTGATTTCGTCTTGAACAAAAATACCGGGTAACCAAGTTTTCTCCGGATTGTTATCTCCAAGAGCTGCTGTCGCAGGAGTATTGTCATCATAATAATTGTAACGGGCTGCTATTCCTGTGAGCAGGTCATTTTTTCCTGATTTTTTATCCCAAGTTAATTGCATAAAACCAATTTTTTGGTTGGCTATATAGTTTGTCAGGCCGTAACGACTGTCTTGGTAATGGACGTTTCCAGAAAATGAAAGCATCAGTTTCTCTTGAAATGGCAATTGATAACTTCCTATAAGTTCCGCCCGTTTTGTATAGATGCTTTCGCCGTAAATTTCGTCTCCTCCACGGTCTTTTTTCTCCCAGCGCATGTCTCCGCCAAAACGATCTTCATAGACCGAACGTGCAGCAATAGTGAACAATCGATTTTCTTTTCTATCAAAAGTCCATTTTTGAAAAAGTGAAATTCGGTTGGAGAGCGAAACATCGGTAAATCCATCTTTATCGTTATCAATTCTATTGTTGTACTTGAAATAATTTAGACCTAATAACGCCGTTGCTTTCTTACCAGCATTCAATTTTACACCTACGTCAATATTGGTTTCCAGCCATGAAGTACTAAAAACATCCGCGGAAAATAATGGTGCATTTATCGGGTTTTTAGTGATGATATTAATTAAACCACCCACAGCTTCGCTGCCGTATAATGAAGATGCAGGACCTTTTACAATTTCAATTCTTTCTACCAAGGAATTTGGGATTCCGGATAATCCGTATACTGTTGATAAGCTGCTTACAATGGGCATCCCGTCTATTAAAACCAAAGTATAAGGCCCTTCCAGTCCGTTAATGTGAATGTCACCGGTATTACAAACACCACAATTAAGTTGCGGTCGGACTCCGTTTACGTTTTGAAGTGCTTCATAAATACTTGCGGTAGGATTTTTTTTGAAAAATATAGGGGAATAAACTTCAACTGGGACGGCACTTTCCAGTCTTTTTACCGCTTTTAAAGTTCCTGAAACAACTACTTCGTTCAGTTGGTTTTCAGTATTGGAGAGTTCAAAATCTACAATTGTGTTTCCCTCTTTTTTGACGATTATATTTTTTCTGGATATTTGAAAACTGTTGGCTACAACCTGAATTTTATAAGTGCCTTCTGGAATATTGTTTAATGTATAGTTGCCCAAGCTATCGGATTTAGTTTTATAATTAGTTTCCATTATAACAATACTTGCATTAGGAATCGCTTTTTTTTCTGATGAGACGAATCCTGAAACAAAAGTTTTTTCTTGTGCATAACTGAAGTCTACAACAAGAAAAAGGGATAAAATAAATATTTTTTTCACGATGCTTAAATTAAATTTAGACAAAGCTAAAAATTATATTTTGCAAAACAAATTTTTTAATTACTTTTGTATCAATAATTTAAAAACAGCCATGGGAAAATCTTTAGAAGAAGTTCACGGATCGGTAGTTACACAGGATAAAAAATCAGTGTTCAGAAAAATATTAGCCTTTTTTGGACCAGCCTATTTAATCAGTGTTGGTTATATGGATCCGGGAAATTGGGCCACTGATATTGCCGGTGGAAGCCAGTTTGGTTATGCCTTGCTTTGGGTTTTATTGATGAGTAATATGATGGCTTTGTTGTTGCAAAGTTTGAGCGCACGATTGGGAATTGTTACTCAACGCGATTTGGCGCAAGCGTCACGGGAAACCTATTCCCCATTTATCAATTACATCCTGTATTTTCTTGCCGAAATCGCTATTGCTGCCTGTGACCTTGCCGAAGTTTTGGGAATGGCTATCGGAATCAATTTACTATTTGATATTCCCCTCATTGAAGGGGTAATAATAACTGTTTTAGATACTTTTTTATTGCTTTTTCTAATCAATAAAGGCATCCGAAAAATGGAAGCTTTTATCATTGTATTGGTTGCAATCATTGGGTTCTCTTTTATTTTTGAGATGATTTTTGCCCAGCCTGAGGTGGACAAGGTTTTATTAGGATTGATTCCTTCCATGCCTAACGAAGCAGCACTTTATATCGCCATCGGGATTATTGGGGCAACGGTTATGCCACACAATTTGTACCTGCATTCCTCATTGGTGCAAACCAGAAATTTCGATAGAAGCAATGCGGGGATTAAGCAAGCTTTAAAATACAATTTCATTGATTCCGCTATTGCGTTAAATCTGGCCTTTTTTGTAAATGCCGCTATTTTAATATTGGCTGCAGCCACATTTTATAAAAACGGCATGTTCGAAGTCGCCGAAATTCAAGATGCGCACCGCTTTTTAGCACCGCTTTTAGGGAGTAAATGGGCACCAATATTATTCGCCGTGGCTTTGATTGCGGCAGGACAAAGTTCGACCGTTACCGGAACATTAGCCGGTCAAATTATTATGGAAGGCTATTTAAATTTACGAATCCAACCTTGGGTTCGAAGAATAATCACCCGATTAATCGCCATTGTTCCAGCCGTAATTGTAATCTCTATTTTTGGCGAAAGCGTCACAGGAAAATTACTGATTTTAAGTCAGGTGATTTTGAGTTTGCAATTGGGTTTTGCGATTATTCCGCTGATTCATTTTGTAAGCGACAAATCAAAAATGAAGGGATTTCACATTGGTAAAGTTACCCAAATTACTTCTTGGATTGTGGCAACCATTATCGTTTCGCTGAATGCAAAATTAGTTTTTGATGAAATAAACGGTTGGCTTGAAACTGCTGATAAACCCATTATATTATGGTTTACGGTAGTTCCTTTAGCATTTGGTTTCTTGATTTTGTTGCTTTATATTGTATTCAACCCATTTATTGTCAAAACAAAAACCAGCATTCTAAACCATTCGCCGCACAATCTAAAATTGCAATTTTCTAAAACGGGAATCTATAGCAAAAAGGAAATTGCTGTTTCGGTAGATTTTTCCAGCGCTGATGAAGTAGCATTAAACAACGCTTTTCAATTAGGTGGAATTGATGCGAAATACACCTTAATTCACGTGGTAGAAACTGTTGGAGCACTAGTATATGGCGAAAAAATTGATGATCATGAAACTTTAATCGACGAAAAATTATTAAACGAATACAAAAATATATTATCGGAAAAAGGATTTAAAGTACAGACAAAACTGGGATTTGGGAAACCAAGTAAAGTGATTCCTAACATCATCAATGAAGGAAATTTTGATATCTTGGTCATGGGAACGCACGGACATACTGGATTCAAGGATTTAATTTTTGGAACTACTGTTGATAAATTGCGACACAAAATAACAATTCCATTACTAGTCGTAAAAAATTAATTTTTTTGGTCAATCTTGTTTCAAAATTGAAAGCTATTTACCTTGCCAGTTCGCTTCTTGAGGCTAAAAAAAAAAAAAGAATACCTTAATCATCAATATAAAATCAAATGACTTTTTCAGAGGAAAACTATCTTAAAACTATATATCATTTAACTATTATTTCGGATTCAGAGGTAAGCACCAATGCGATTGCCGAAAAAATGGAAACCAAAGCATCTTCAGTTACTGATATGCTTAAGAAATTAGCCGAAAAAGACTTCGTTAATTATAAAAAATACCAAGGGGTTTCGCTAACTGAAAAGGGGAAACTATCTGCAAAAATGATTGTGAGGAAACACCGTCTTTGGGAAGTTTTTCTGGTCGAAAAACTTAATTTTTCTTGGGATGAGGTGCATGATATTGCAGAACAATTGGAACACATAAAATCTGAAAAACTCATCAATAAACTCGATGATTTTCTGGGAAACCCAACAGAAGATCCACATGGTGACCCCATTCCGGATGTGAACGGACGAATCATCAAAATTGAAAAGCAACTGCTTTCTGAATTACATGAAAATCAAATAGGAATATGCGTTGGCGTAAAAGATACTTCTTCAGAATTTCTTAAATATTTAGATAAGCAAGGAATTGCATTGGGTTCTAAAATCGAAATCATAGCAAAAGAAAGTTTCGACCTTTCAGTAAAAATAAATGTAGATACTAATGATATGACGATCTCAAATAAAATTGCCAGTAATCTTTTTGTGAAGTTGAATTAGAAAATATGGCGTTATCTTTGAAAGAACTAAATTAAAAATAATTCAATTATGAAAAAGGTATTACTGCTATTTCTAATCGTATTTAATTCTCTGGCATTTGCACAAAACACGCCAAAGGAAAATATTAAATATGTAAAAATCACCCAAAAGAAATGCCTTAAAAAAAGTGGCTGTCAAATTGTTTTTAAAGAATTAGTAAGTGATTCCCGTTGTCCGGAGGGAGTGACCTGTGTATGGGCTGGCGAGGCTTCAGCCATTGTGTCACTCTATAAAGATTCAAAATTAGTTGAGGAAAAAACGATCGTCTTTTCGATGAAAAACATAGAGGAAAACAAACAATGGTTTTCTAAATATCTTCCCGTAAAGCAGCGAAAAATAAAAACTGTGGGTGTTTTTCCTTATCCGAAGCAAGGTGTCGTCGGTAACAAAAAAGACTATTATATAAAAATCGGGTATGTAAAGTAAGTCTGTTTTTATCCCTTTTTAAAACCAATTAATTTTCGGTATTTCTGCTCACTTTCTTCGAGAGCTACTTCCAGTTCTTTGTAATAGGTGATGTCTTTTATGTTAGCAACTGCTGCTATAACATAATTATTGTCATCTATAATTGGTCTGCCGCTAATGACGACCCGTTTTTTAGTTTTAGTTTCTGAATCTTCAATTATTATTTCAACGTCATCAGTTGACTCTCCTTTTAAGGCTTTGTCCAAAGGAAGATTTTGGGCTGGGAAAACGGTTTTTTCGTCAGGATAATATAAATTATATTTAGTTGACCAATCTAGAGTAGTGGGGGCTGAGGAGTCTTGTTTAATCCCTATAATTTCTTCCGCCATATGATTGGATAAAACAATTCTTTTTTGGCTGTCAGTAACAATAATGCCCTCACCAATATTCTCTAATATCAATTTCAATTTTAATTCGTTAAGTTGCACTAATTTATCGGCTTCTATTTTCTCGTTTTCTAGTTTTTTGCCTATTGAAATGTCTTTAACAAAAGCAATAAAAATGTATTTGCCTAAAATGGTAGCTTGTGATACTGTCAACTCAATATCAAATTCAATATTTTGTTTGTTAATTGCTGTGGTTTCAAATGTTTTAGTAAGGATGGGTCCTTCGCCGGTGTCTATAAAATGTTGAAGCCCTTTTAAATGATTTTCTCGATGTTGTTTTGGCATAATTAATTCATGCATTTTTTTACCTAAGGCTTCTATAATTGTCCAGCCAAATATTTTTTCGGCTTGCGGATTCCATCTCATAATGATTCCTTCGTCATTTATTACAATTAAAGCATCTGGCGCCTCGTTAAATATAGTTTGTAATTGACCTTCGCTTTCTTTAAGTTTTTGTTCCGCAGCTTTGCGTGCCGTAATATCTCTCAGAATAGATTTATGCCCAGTTATCCTATTACCTTCTCTTAACTGCATCACCGTTTGTTCTACCCATTTTAGTTCTCTTGATTTGGTAAGAATGGGAAATGAAAATACAGTTTCATCTACTTTGTTTTTAAATTGATTTAAATAGAACTCCGCCACACGGTCTTTCCACTCGGGAGCAACCAGCTCTGAAAAATGTTTTCCTGTAAGTTCATCTTGGGTGTAACCAGTTAGTTTTTTACAGGCAGGATTGATATAGGTAAAATAACCCTTGTAATCGGAAGTATGCACAACATCACTTATGTTTTCAACAATTTCACGATATTTTTCTTCGCTTTTACGAAGGGTTTCGATGGCTTCTGCTAGTTGGGCAGTCCGCTCTGTTACTTTTTGTTCCAGTTGCTCATTTAGTTTTTTAATTTCATTTTCCGAATTTTTTCGTTCCGTGATATCATGAAAAACAGCTACTGCCCCATTGATCTTACCAGCCGAGTCTTTTAAGGGTCTGGCAGATATCATGACAAAATTGCCTACAGTTTTTTTATAATTTTGTACAAATATTTCCATGTCTTCCACTTCCTCGCCATGTAATGCTTTAACTATAGGAAGGTCATCAGTACCTAAAATAGTTTTAGTATCAGGCCAAAATATGCCGTAGGTGTCAGCCCATTTCTCTTCGGGTATATCGAGCAGTCCAATGCCAATTATTTTTTCAGAAGCAGGATTCCAAATGATGAATTTTCCATTTTCATCAGCAACGACTAATCCATCACCCATATTTTGAATAACGGATTGTAATAGTGTGTTTTGTTCATTTAACTGTTCTTTGGATTGTGCCACTTCATTATCTCTTTTCTCAATAGTGGAAAGCATGTCATTAAGTCCTAATGAAAGGGTGCTGATTTCGTCTTTCCCTTCAACAATCGTACGGGTTGTATAATCATTTGTATCCTTTATTTGCTGTATCACTTTTACCAAGTTCAGCAAGGGTTTTGATATGTATTTTTTTATGATAATGGCAATTAAAAATGCCAGTCCTATCCCGACAATTAATAAAACAACTCCCAGACTCAAAATATCCATTTTTATTTTATTCAATTCCGATAATTCAAAGCGGATGCATACTAATCCTATTGTTTTACTATCTTTTTTGATCTTGCTGTAAACAAAAAGGTTTTTACTGGTAAACAAAAAGCTTTTTTGATCCATCGCAGGTACAACAAACTGATATTTTGGATTGGTCCCCTTTTTAGCGTAGGATGCAAAGACTTTTCCGTTTCTGTCCAATATATTTGCATTTAAAAGATCATTTTGCACTTTTAGTTCCGATAGTATTTTATTTGCCGCAGCATTATCAAGAAATTCTAAAGCGGAAACACTATTGAAGCCTACCACTTTCGCAATAGCAATTGAACTGACAATTTTTCGGTCCTTGAATCCTTTAATGTCTATAAGTACAAATGCGGTAATACATATTCCTAATACAAACGCGGAGGTAAAAACCTGCATTAGTACCAATTTATTCTTAATCGAGATATTACGTAGATTCATCATTTATAATGTTTTTTCGTATTATTGGACAATAATAGCATGCTGTAATAGAAACGAACTGATGCCAATTCCGGCTTTATTTATTGCTTTTAGATTTACTTCAAATTTTAATTTATTGTCGACTATAACAAAATTCATATGCGCCCCTTTTTTTCCATTTCCATTTCGCTCTGTTACGATCAATACGGGCTTTCCTGAAAATTTAGAAAGAATGGTTTCAATTGGTACGGTACTGTCGTAAGGAACAAACAGAATGTTACAAAAGCTGATCTCATCTAAATTTTTATATTCCTTAATGTCAATTTTTTTAGTTTTAGGAATACCTTGTAAAGAGGCGGTAATTGGACTTTCTTCTAGAATGGCGATCTTAAAAGTTTGATTCTTGGAATAATCTTTCCAATTAACATAATCTATAAAACGATACAGGAAAGCAGCTTTTAAAGCATATTCCTTTCCCCCGGCACTCTCTTGTGCTGCTATTGGATTTCCTACCATCATTGTGATGATTACTCCCCAAAAAAAGATGTTATTTGTAAGTGTCATGACATTTTATTTTAACGAAGTTTCGACGTGAATTGGAAAAATTAATCCTGTTTATTTAAATAATGCTAATTTTAAAATTTATAATTTAATGACAAATTGAACAAAGTTCCCAGTTGACTAAAGTGATATCCTTCATAGGTCATTTGAGAATAACGGCCATTGAATGTAATCAGGTTAAATTGTGATTTGACTTGCGCTGGATCATTTAAAATTGTTGTGCCGGCAGCATTTTCTGCCTTAAATTTCCATTGAGGCAAGACGTTAAACAAATTATTGATGTTGATAGCCACTGTTAATTTATCAGTCGCAGCATAATTAATTCCTAAATCAGTAACTAGTTTTGGAGTAAATTCCGTTCTTAAATTAGAATCCAAACCGTCTTGTTTGAATGTTGTTTTTCCAAAATAAGTGTTGTTAAGGGACAAATCATATTTTTTAATTTTATAATTGGCGCCCAAAATCCATTTTGTTTTGGGTCTTGACGTAAACGTCAAAGCGTCAAGTGTTGCGCCAAAATTATCGCTGGCAACCGGCGAAATTCTTTTGTTTTCGAATGTTACGTTTCCTGATAAATTGAATCCTATTTCTCCTATTCCTAGTTTTATTGGGCTGTAATTCATAACGGCGTCGACGCCTGACGTTCTGGAATTAAAGGAGTTTTCAAACCAGGCAACGCTTCCAAATTGGGTGGCTACATTGTCTCCCAAGATGATTCTGTCTTTTACTTTAATGTTGTAATAATCTATTGTAAAATTTATGTTTTTTAAAGGTTTGGCTCCAACACCAACAGATATATTAATTGATTTTTCTGCGTCTAATTTGGGTATTCCTAAAAGTCGTGCCTGTGCTGAAATATTATTTATCAATCCGTTAATTTGTATGCCCTGACCAGCTACAAAGGAATTTTGTGATTTTTGCGAGAAAATTTGATGTAATGTGGGCGCTCTAAAACCAGTAGAAACGGAGCCTCTTAGCGTAATTTTATCTTTGTTAAATTTATATCTGGAGCTTAATTTCCAAACAGTTGCTGACCCGAAGTCACTGTATTTTTCATAACGAATGGTACCATTTACGAAGAAATCTTTATTGAAATCGTACGCTAAATCAAAATAACCTCCTAAATTATATCGATTCCATTTTCCTGAATTTTCTGGTCTGTTGCCCGAAAAGGAGTCGACACCTTCTCCATCCCATGAAGCCTTATCACCTTCAGTAATTGTAAAGGTTTCCGTTCTAACCTCAGATCCAAAACCAACGCTTATTTTGTCAGATAGTATTTTAGAAATGTCCAAGTTGCCCACAATATGTTTAAATGAAGCTCCTCCAGGTTTAAATGATATGGAACTGTTCTCCCGGTAGATATTTGTTCCGTCAGAGTTTTTTGTAGCCGATCTGTTTTGGGAGTTTTCTACCGTGTAAGTTTGCGAATTACCGCCAAATGTTATGCTGGAATCAACGTTCCATCCGGTTCTAATGGATACATATCCTAAGGTGGCATTATAATCGTTTAAGTCTCCAGTAAATGTGGGATGGTATCCTTTGTAGAAGCCCACTGTGCCATCACCAAAGAAATCTTTTAAATAGGTCGGATAAACAGAGGAAATACTCCAATTTGGAATACTGCTATTTTCAAATGGGTTTTTTATGGATCTCCAATAAGGCGTTCTGTAGTTCGCAAACGAGTTTACTTTTTTGTATGCATAAGCAGCATTATAATACAGTTGGGTTTCATTGGTTAAAGTAAAGTTGCCATTTATCTCGAATTTTATGGCCGCTGTTTCCGGAGAACCATTGATATTGCCACCGTCCGGTTTTTCTTTTAAAAAATCATCAACGGCTTTTCGTCCAGTGATGTTTCCTTGATTTATAATGGAGAATTTTGCGTTATAGTCGGGAGTGTCTTTATAATCTTCAAAAACAGTATTTATTTGATTATCATTCATTCCGCTTATATCGGTACCGCCAAGAGTATTGTCAGTGTTAACATAGCTTCGATATGTCGTTGGGTTTATTTTAACAAAATCATTAAAATCGCCTTCTGCATCTACTTTTCCGGGTCTGTTTGCTAGGTTTACTTTGGAAAAATCTAAAGTATAATTAACAAAACCTTTTTCGCCTACTGTAGATCCATTGTTCAAACTCACTCCTAGCATTTTGCCATCTCCTTCAGACGTAATTCCTGTCCTTAGGGTTGCGGATCCATTATCGGTCGTTTTTTTTAAAATAATATTTATTACGCCGGCAATGGCATCAGAGCCATATTGTGGTGATGCTCCATCACGCAGAATCTCGACGCGTTCGATAGCGTCAATTGGGATCGCAGAGAGATCAGCACCAGTTTCTCCCTGACCTGGTGATGTTTGGACATAAAGTAGAGCACTCAAGTTTTTCCGTTTTCCGTTAACAAGTAGGAGGGTTCTGCTAGGTCCCATATTTCTAATTTCATAAGGGTCAAGTAACGAAGTGGCATCATTTACAGGAGTTTGAACGGTGTTGAAAGAGGGGATTTTGTATTGTAATACTTTATCAAAAGTGATTTGTCCCGAGGATGTTATTTCTGAAGATGACAATACATCAATAGGAAGAGCAGTTGTAGTGCTACTTCTGGGCGCGGTTCTTGTACCGGTGATGATTACGTCGCTTGCACTTTGTCCGTCACCTTCAGAAAAGACAACATTTAAAGTAGAATCAGTCGTTTCGTATTCTTGTTTTGAAAAGCCAAAGTAACTAAAGACCAAAGTGGCTCCTTCTTTTACGGTTATAAGATAGGCCCCATTAATATCGCTGGAAACATTATTGCTAGTTCCCTTTTCAATAATATTAACTCCAGACAAAGGCATACCGGCGTTATCTATAACAAAACCACTAATCTCTTTTTGAGCAAAAAGAAATGTGATGTTTAGTGTAAATAGTAGTAACGCAAATTTTTTCATAATTAGTTGATATTGGTTCATTTTTGACTTGAAATCAATTGCAACATATTAAATGTAAGAAGTATTCAATGAGTCACTTAAATAAATAATTTAGTGACCAATGAATAGGTATAAAATCGAGGTTTCTTGTAGTTTTCTCCTTTAAATGATTAGAAAATGCCAATTACCAATTTAGTTGTATTTATTTAATTGCAATTGCCACGAAGGAGTAAAGCTAAACGTCTTGATATTATGTGTAAAATGTTTAATAAATTCAAATTCAAATCAGAGGTCATTATTTTGAAAGTTTAAAAATGGAAGTGACTGATTTTGAGTCTAAAACAATACTTTTGTGCTATGTAAATTTAGTTAATTTATATTAAATAGCTTGAATAAAAGATTAGATTTTAGTTTTTTAGGAAAAACTTATGCGGACTTGTATTTTTAAAATCAAGGCAAGTTAATATGGTGGTAAGTACTTAAATTTAGAAAACACTTTTAATGACAGCCGCAATCGTCATCGCCACAATTTTTTTTAGATTTTTTCTTCAAGACGAATTTTCTAATTAAAAAAGCTAGTGCAATTCCAAGTGCAATAAAGGCAATGATTTCTTGAATATCCATACTCGTTTATTTTAAAATTTGATAGGTAATTAATGCTACAACATAAGCAAAGCCACTCATGAAAATCAGTTGTCCCAAAGGCCATTTCCAGCTATTGGTTTCTTTTTTTGTGATGGCGAGTGTACTGGCACATTGCAATGCAAAGGCATAAAACAATAATAATGATATTCCGGATGCAAAATTGAATATCTTTTCTCCGGTTGCCGGATTGATTTCAGCAGCCATTTTGTTTTTTATGGTCACTTCATTGTCGCTTCCGCCAACACTGTATATGGTCGCTAATGTTCCCACGAATACTTCTCTGGCCGCAAATGAACTGATAATAGCAATTCCTATTTTCCAATCATAACCTAAAGGTGAAATCGCAGGCTCGATTGTTTTACCCATTAAACCAATATAGGAGTTTTCTAATTTTTGTGAAGCAACTGCATTTTCAAATTCTGTTTTTGACAACGGTTTGTCTTTCGTTTTTTCAATAACAATTGTTTCAGCGTTGTTGAAATTCCCCCCAGGACCATAAGAAGCTAAAAACCATAGAACGATTGAAATGGCCAAAATGATTTTACCTGCTCCAAAAACAAATGCCTTCGTTTTTTCAATTACATTAATTCCCACGTTCTTAAAAAGCGGTAATTTATAATTAGGCATTTCAACAACAAAATATGTTTTCCCTTTTATTTTTAGAATTTTATTTAAAATATAAGCCGATAAAATTGCCATTCCAAAACCCAAAAGATACAACAGCATCAAGGTCATTCCCTGCATATTCAATATTCCAAAAACACGCGTGTCAGGAATTACTAATGCTATTATGATGGCATACACCGGCAATCTTGCGGAACACGTTGTAAATGGTGTTACAAGTATGGTAATAAGCCTTTCTTTCCAATTCTCTATATTTCTGGTTGCCATGATTGCAGGAATCGCACATGCTGTTCCGGAGATAAGCGGCACAACGCTTTTACCGGACAAACCAAATTTTCGCATGATTTTATCCATAAGGAAAACTACTCTGCTCATATAGCCACTTTCTTCCAGAATGGAAATGAACATAAACAAGAAGGCAATTTGTGGTATAAATATTAAAATCCCCCCGATTCCTGGAATGATTCCCTGTGAAATTAAATTAGTTAAAACTCCGGCAGGCAATTTTTCAGCAGCAAGAGTGCTCAGCGAAGCAAAAGTACTATCGATAAAATCCATTGGGATTTTCGACCATTCGAAAATAGATTGAAAAATCACAAACAGAATCATAAAGAAAATGACGTAACCCCAAACCTTATGGGTGAGAACACGATCCAGTTTGCTACGGAAATCCTTAGCGACAGTTTCATCAATTTTCAATCCTACTTTCAGCACATCATTGATAAACTGATAGCGTTTTATGGTTTCTTTTTGTTGTAAACGTTTCAAATCCGAGTGTGATTTGGTAAACGAACTTCTAATTTCATTCCGATCTAAATTCAGGAAATTCACATCCTGTGTAATTACCAACCACAATTTATATAATAATTGATTCGGGAATGTTTTGCGTAACGTATTGAAATATTCCGGATCAATAATGGATGCGTTCAAACAGGGTTCCGAGGAGATTGTTTTGTACGTGACAATCAATTTTTTTAACGCATCAATTCCAAAACCTTTTCGGGAACTAATCAACGCAATCTTGGTTTTTAGGTGTTCTTCAAGATAAGGAATGTCGAGTGTTATTCCTTTGTATTCCATTCTATCAGCCATGTTTATGACTAAGATCGTTGGGATTTGTAAATCTTTTATTTGGGTAAAAAGCAATAAATTGCGTTTCAAATTTTCTACATCGGTAACCACAAGCGCGACGTCTGGATACAGTTTGTCATTTTTATTTAATAGTAATTCGATAACAACATTCTCATCAATGGAACTTGCATTTAAGCTGTATGTGCCTGGTAAATCCAGAATATTAGCTTTCACATTGTTGGGCAACTTACAAAATCCTATCTTTTTTTCAACGGTTATTCCAGGATAATTACCTACTTGTTGGTTTAAACCGGTTAATTGATTAAAAACAGAAGTTTTCCCTACATTCGGATTTCCTATTAGAGCCACGTTAATGTTGCGATTGCTTACCATAAGTTGGTTTTGATTATTTCAACTTCGATTTCTCTCGCCGTTTCCACACGTATGGCAACATGGGAGCCATTATTAATGTTCAAATACAGAGGGTCCCCAAAAGGAGCAATTTGAAGTAATTCGACCATGTTTCCTGGTAAACAACCCATTTCTAATAGCTTCAATGGAACGGTGTCAATATCAAAATCTTTGATAATAGCTTTTTCGCCTTTTTTGAGAGAATGTATCGTAGTTCGCAAATCTTATTTAGATTGAATTAAGATTGCAAAAGTACATATTATAATACCAAAACAAATGATAATTATCATTTTTGTGCCTTTTTTCGGCAAATTAAAACTACTGTTTTGTAGCTACTTATTGCACTGATACTGAAATGTAACGGTTGGAACCTAAATTTTTAATTGTCTTTTATTCTGTGCACAAAAAATTGATATCTTCTATCAAACGTTTCATGTCTTCTTTTTTCGTGCCGTCATAAAAACCTCGTACTCTTCTTTTGGTGTCAACCAAGACAAAATTCTCGGTATGAACCAT
This sequence comes from Flavobacterium fructosi, assembly GCF_042787335.1. Lineage (NCBI taxonomy): Bacteria > Pseudomonadati > Bacteroidota > Flavobacteriia > Flavobacteriales > Flavobacteriaceae > Flavobacterium > Flavobacterium fructosi. The sequence goes on from NZ_JBHZQA010000002.1 coordinate 83,920, forward strand.
ATCATACAATTGCTCCGGTTTTCCTAATTTGACAGCCAAATAGGATTTTCTAGCCATTGTATAAATAGCTTTCTTGTCACCGGTAACTAAGTTCCATTTGCTATCAACGACGCCATTTTTTAGAGCATAGGCTTTCAAGACTGAAACACTGTCCGTTTCTGGAAAAACGGTATGTGACAACAACATTACCTTAGGGTTATTTATGATTGCTTTTTGAACTTCGGCTAAATTAGTCGTCATCTTTGGGCATATTGAACCACAAGTTGTGAAGAAAAAATCAGCAACATAAACTTTTCCTTCATAATCTTTCTGTGTAATGGTTTTTCCATTTTGATTTACGAACGAAAAATCAGCAATCGTGTGGTATTTGCTTTTATATTGAACGCTACTATCTACTAATTCCGGGTTTACATCTGCGGGATTAAAAACAGGTAGTGATTTGCTTGGTTTAAGCGCCACATAGAACAAGTAAATCGTTATAATAGAAAAGACTAATAAAACACCAAGGAACTTTCGGTATTTATATAAAATAGATTTCATAAGAGTAATTTGGTGCAAAAATACGAAAAGGAGCTCTTAATTTGGAGTATTTAACAAAAAGTAGTTTCAATGTAAAATTTAACAAAAAATTAAAAAAAATATCAATAAGTTTGTAGAAACGTCTAAACCATTATATAAAATGAAAAAACAGTTTAACAAACAATTTCTTTTTGTGATTCCTGCAATATTTGGACTCACGGTAAGTCAGGCTCAGAATGTTTCTGCACAAACGAATACAGGAATTGATATTTCGAATATGGATAAAAAAATCAAATCAAACGATAATTTTTTCCGATTCGTAAACGGGGCTTGGCTTGATAAAACAGACATTCCAAGTGACAGAACTTCATGGGGGAGTTTTAATGAATTGCTTAAAAAAACAGATAAGGATGCGCTGACGATCTTGAAGGAAGCTTCAAAAAATCCAATGTACAAATCAAATACGGATCAAGGGAAAGCCATAAATCTTTTCAAATCGGTTTTGGATACCGTAGCAAGAGATAAAAAAGGAATTGAACCGTTAAAAAAATATTTGGCAAAAATTGATGCGGTAAAAAACATTCAGGATTTACAAAAATTATTGGTTGAAATGGAACCAGTAGGTGGGATTGGCTTTTTTGGAATTGGAGTTGGTGCCGATGAAAAAAACAGCAAAAAAAACGCTGTAAGTCTTGGAGTAGGAAGATTAGGGTTGCCGGATAAAGATTATTATTCTTCTGAGGATAAAGATTCTAAAGAAAAAAGAGATAAATACGTACTTCACGTAGAGAGAATGCTACAGTTCATTGGTGAAAGCCCTGCAAAGGCAAAGGAAAGTGCCGTTAAAATTCTGGCTTTAGAAACAGCAATGTCTAAGCCAAGACTGGATCGAGTAGAACGTAGAGATGACAGATTGCAATACAATCCGATGACTATTGCCGATTTACAGAAAATGACTCCTGCAATCAACTGGAAAAATTATTTTACAGGTATCGGTTTTGCAAAATTAGATACGGTAATCGTTAGCCAACCAAGGTACATGAAAGCGCTGCAAACTGTTTTTAAAGAAAACAAGGTAGCGGACTGGAAAGAATATTTAAAGTGGTCCTTACTTAATAAAGCCAGTGGTCAATTGTCAACTAAAATAGAAGTCGCTAATTTTGATTTTTATGGAAAAACATTGACAGGCGCAATCAAACAGAGACCTCGTGAAGACAGAGCTTTGCAAACCGTTAATAGCACTATTGGGGAAGCCTTAGGGAAATTATACGTTGCAAAAATGTTTCCCGCTGAAGCAAAAGCAAAAGCAGAGAAAATGATCAAAAATGTGGTTTTAGCCTACCAAAACAGAATCAACAATTTAACTTGGATGTCTGAAGCAACTAAAGTTAAAGCAGTTGAGAAATTAAATAAGATTACCATCAAAATTGGGTATCCAGATAAATGGAAAGACTATTCTGCTTTGAAAATTGCAACTACGCAAGAGGGAGGAAGTTTTTTTGAAAATGTGCAAAATCTTTCTCGTTGGAATTTTCAAGAATCGCTAGATAAACTTAAAAAACCAGTTGATAAAACGGAGTGGGGAATGTCACCACAAACAGTAAATGCCTACTACAATCCTTCTTATAATGAGATTGTATTTCCTGCAGCTATCTTGCAACCGCCTTTTTATAATCAACAAGCGGATGAAGCAGTTAATTATGGTGGAATTGGAGCGGTGATAGGACACGAAATTTCTCATGGATTTGATGATTCCGGTGCTCGATATAATGCGGAGGGAAATCTTGTAGACTGGTGGACAGCAGAGGATTTAAAACAATTTACTGCACTAGGGACAGCGTTAGCGGATCAATACAGCGCTCTGGAGCCATTGCCTGGAATTCATGTGGACGGTAAATTTACTTTGGGTGAAAATATTGGTGATTTAGGCGGAGTAAATGCTGCTTTTGATGGATTGCAGATGTATTTAAAAGATAATGGAAATCCAGGATTAATCGATGGTTTCACTCCTGAACAACGTTTCTTTATTTCTTGGACAACTGTTTGGCGTACAAAAATGCGTGATGAGGCTTTAAAAAGCCAAGTAAAAACAGATCCACATTCTCCGGGAATGTATCGTGCTTATGTGCCAATTCAAAATCTAGATGAATTTTATAAAGCTTTTGGAATTCAAAAAGGTGATGGAATGTATGTTGAACCAAGTAACCGAGTGAAAATTTGGTAATTGATATTATTTTAAAAAAAAATACAATTCACACAACACGGCATAAAATCGATTTATCTCCTATTATAAATTAAAAATTGTATTGGGAGATTACCCTAATAATTAATTAACTATTAAAAATGAAAAAACACACGAATAAGCATTTCCTTTTTGTAATTCCCGCAATTTTAGGTTTTACAATTAGTCAGGCACAAAACACTCCGATAACTAAAGAGCCAGGAATTAACGTTAATTACATGGATAAAAGTGTAAAACCAAACAATGATTTCTTTCGGTATGTGAATGGAACTTGGTTGAACAATACGGAGATTCCAAGTGACCGAACAAGATGGGGAAGTTTTGATGAATTACGTCAAAAGACTGATAATGATGCTTTGGCAATTTTAAAAGAGGCCACAACAAATCCTGCGTATAAATCCAATACGGATCAAGGAAAAGCGATCAATCTATACAAATCGATATTAGATACTGTTGGAAGAAATAAATTAGGTATAAATCCGTTAAAACCCTATTTAAAAAAGATAAATGCAGTAAAAAACACTAAAGACTTAGAAGCATTATTAATCGAAATGGAACCTATCGGTGGTATTGGATTTATGGGTGCCAGTGTTGGAACGGACGCAAAGAACAGTAATAGAAACGTAATTAATTTAGGCCCTGGAGGCGTAGGCTTACCAGACAGAGATTATTATGTTTCTGATGATGCCGATTCAAAGGAGAAGCGTGCAAAATATGTATTACACGTTGCTAAAATGTTGCGATATCTTGGCGATAAACCAGCCGTTGCAAAAACGAATGCGGAAAAAATTCTAGCGCTTGAAATTGCAATGTCTAAACCAAGGATGGACAGAGTAGAAAGACGGGACCGTCGTAAGTCCTATAATCCAATGAGCATTAAGGATCTTCAGAAATTAACTCCATCTATCGACTGGAATACTTATTTTACAAAAATTGGTTTGGCAAAAGCAGATACAGTAATCGTATCTCAACCTAAATACATGGCTGCTTTAGAAACTATTTTTAAAGAAAATAAAGTAGAAGATTGGAAAGCATACATGCGTTGGAGTTTATTGAATAGGGCTTCTAGCCAATTATCAACAAATATAGAAAATGCCAATTGGGAGTTTTACGGAAGAACTTTAACAGGTGCAATAAGTCAACGACCACGTGACGAAAGAGCGCTTCAAACGATCAATGTAGCAGTAGGAGAAGCTTTAGGAAAATTATATGTAGAGAAAAAATTTCCAGCTGAAGCCAAAGTCAAAGCAGAAAAAATGATTAAAAACATATTTTTAGCTTTCGAGAACCGTATCAATAATTTGTCATGGATGTCAGCGGAAACAAAGATTAGTGCGCTTGCTAAATTGCACAAATCAAGAATAAAAATTGGTTATCCTGATAAATGGAAAGATTATTCGGCCTTGACAGTTAAAAGTCCACAAGAAGGCGGAACGTATTTTGACAATGCAAAAAACATGGCAAAATGGCGTTTTGATGAAAACATAGCCGAATTGAACAAGCCAGTTGATAAAGAAAAATGGGGGATGTCACCACAAACTGTAAATGCATATTACAATGCATCTAATAATGAAATTGTATTTCCAGCCGCTATTTTACAGCCGCCTTTCTACAACTATCAAGCCGATGAAGCGGTAAATTATGGTGGAATTGGAGGCGTTATAGGTCATGAAATTTCACATGGTTTCGATGATTCAGGAGCGAGATACAATGCTGACGGAAATCTAGTAGACTGGTGGACAGCAGAAGACTTGAAACAATTTTCCGCTTTAACAGGAGCGCTTGCCGCACAATATAGTGCCTTGCAGCCAATACCGGGAACATTTGTGGATGGTAAATTTACGCTTGGAGAAAATATTGGAGATTTAGGTGGAGTGAATGCAGCTTATGATGGTTTGCAATTGTATCTGAAAGAAAATGGAAATCCGGGATTAATTGACGGATACACACCAGAACAACGTTTCTTCATTTCTTGGTCTACAATTTGGCGTTCAAAAACACGTGATGAAGCATTGAAAAACCAAGTCAAAACAGACCCACATTCACCAGGAATGTATCGTGCTTATGTTCCTTTGCAAAATGTAGATACGTTCTATCAGGCTTTCAATATTCAAGCCAATGACGGAATGTATATTGCACCGGAAAAACGAGTACGAATCTGGTAATAATTATTTTATAATAACAAAAGGTCCCATTTGTGTATGCAGATGGGACCTTTTTTATTTGTTAGCTACTTTTTGATTCCGTCCTTTTCTCAACGAATAATTCACCATATATAATCCAAATAAGGTTACACCACCACCTATCGCAATGGAAGCATTGAGCGTTTCTCCAAAAATAACAGCGCCTAAAATAACAGCAATAATTGGATTTATATATGCATAAATACTACTTATTTGTGCTGGTAAATGTTGCAGCGCATAAATAAAAGCAATGAAAGTAAGAACAGAGCCAAAAACAACTAAATAAGCAATTGACCACCAGGAAATGGCAGGGATAGAACTTAAGGCTACTGATGTGCCAGTGGCTCCAGTATAAGCAAAAAGCAAAATACTGGAGAGAAACATCTGTAATCCTAAACTAAAATAAGGATTAAAACTTGCCGCTTTTTTCTTAGTGTACAAAGTTCCAAAAGCCCATGTTAAGGTTGAAATAAGTGAAATAAAAATACCAAATCTAAAGTCGGGTTTTATAAAATCGCTCAGATGATCGTAAAAAATTAGACAAATACCACCAAAACTCACTATTAAACCAATTACAGCTAATCTTGCCAGTCTTTCTCCTCTAAAAAAGCTTATTATAACAATCCATAACGGTACAATAGCGCCAATGATAGCTCCTAAACCACTACTGATATACTTTACTCCCCAAGTGCTAAGTCCGTTGCTTAAAACAAAATTTAGGATACTCAGGATTATAATTGTTTTCCATTGTTTTCCTTTCGGCCAAGGAGTCTTCTTGAACAAGAAAAAGGAAATATAGAGAAAACCGCCAATAAATTGTCTGATAGCGGCGAGTTGTAAAGCAGGCATGTGTTTTACTCCTTCTTTCGAAGCAATCCAAGTGGTGCCCCAAAAAAGACTGACCCAGCATAAAGCTAATATTGGTAATCCAATCGAGTTCACTTTAGACGAAACCGCATTTTTAATTTTAGTTCTCACGTTATAAATTTGGTTTGGTAAAAGTGTAATTTAAAATAGTCTCGATCTTGTTAGTCGAAATGGTTTTTCCAACAGAAGTATTTTTATGATTAAATTTTGGTGAAACCAAATTCAAATCAGCAGCTTTTTGAGCGTAATAAGTGGAGCGGGAAGGATGAAAAGGCGTTACTGCATTGAAGGTTTCGTTCCAAGAATCGTTTTGAATAATTTTTAGAATGATGCCAATACAATCTTCCTGATGAATCAAATTTATCGGTGCATCCGGATTATCAATATTCTCACGACCAGCAAGAAATTTTACGGGATGTCGGTCGTCGCCAATTAATCCCCCAAAACGGAGTACAGTAGTTTTGAAATTATCGTTACTTTGCAAAAGCTGTTCTGCCGCAACTAGTTGTTTGCCACTTTCCGTATCTGGATTCAATGGAGATTCTTCCGTCACAATTTCATTTTGTTCTCCATAAACAGATGTAGAACTAACGAAAATAATATTTTCAACAGAGGATTTTTCTATAAATGGAATCAATGATTCTATTTTTCCGACAAAATTTTCTTTATTGGGTCCTCTCAGTTTTGGCGGAATGTCAATGATTAAAGTATTGCTTTCCTGCAAAAAAGTTTCAATAATACCCGAAACACTTTTGTTGCCAAGCGACCCTTCGACTGGGCTCAGGATGACATTTATTAAAAAAGGATGGAGTCCCGCATTTTCTAATACTGAAATTTTTTCAGAACTCGTCGTCGATCCATTGACTGAAAATCCTTTTTTTAGCAAGGCTTTCGCCAAAGGCAAACCCAACCAACCGCAACCTAGGATACTAATTTTTGCCATTTTATTTATTGTAACCAATTTTGTTTACTTCTGTGCCGTCATAATATGCTGACTTCTTTTATTGTTGCAAATTTCATTAAATTTTTGGAACTTTAAGGCTATCCGTTAGTATTATTAGAGGTTCTTTTTTAATATAATTTTTAGTTGGGGTAACGACAGGTTTTACAACCACAACTACTGGACTGGATTTTATTTTTTCATTAATTACAACCGCATCATTCAAAATAAATGGGGTTGGCATCATCCAATTTTCTCTTTTTTTCATCGAAAACAATGGATTTGTCATTAAGTCAAAGGAGCTTTCCATTAAGGCCATGTCTAAATTGGTTGTGGCATCCATGCTGAACTGCATTTCCAATGGTAAATTATCTATCACGTAGTAACTCAAAATCTTCTTCCCGTTTCGTTTGTATTTAGAACCTTTTTGGCCTAAAGTGCTTGCGCCATTTGCTTTAAAATTGTGGAGAGTCATCTTTTCATTGGCAAAAATGTCATAACGGTTTACTTTTCGGTTGGGTGAAATCCTCATTTTCAAATACCTTTGATTTCCAATAATTCTATCTTCAAGAAATTCAATAGTTGGTTTTTCGAGAACTTTTATGGGAGCATCAGCTTGATACGTAAACTTGGAATTGTATTTACTAAACAATGGCGTATCTTCCATTGCGGTTGCTTGTTTCGGCTTCTCGCCTAGATAATTTTTGGTCCAGGAATCAAGATTGGTATCGTAGGTCATCCAACTGGCTTTGTTGGTATCCTTATTATATACATACAACAAGCTGTTAGATTTTGCTTTTCCAAATTCATATCCGGAGCTGTAATGTGCTTTTACAAAAAAGGCAATTGCGAGTATGAAAAATACGGAGGACCACCTTCCTTTTTTGGCGAAAGCCCCAAAAACAGGGAGCAATAATGCAAAAGTTAAAACGGTAAGTAGCGCACTTCCAAACAATACTTTTAATCCCAAACCGACAGGGAACATCTGGATAAATGGTGCTATTATTAATAAGGCTGGAATGCCGCAGATAAGATTTAGTATTTTATTTGACTTTTGAGTCACAATAAAAATTCCAAAAGAAATTAGTGCAAAGTAAACGGGAATAATCAAAAATCCTGCTCCTTGTAAACTAAAAGCAATAAATCCATTAATGATAATCCAAATGAGTAATGGAGCCACATAATGATTCATTGTTACTTTCTTGGCTGAAAAATGCTGATAAAATGTGAAACAAATTGCGACAGCCAAAAGGACAAAAGCGACAATGTAGGCATGACCATTGTAGGTAAATCCGTTGAGTAAATCATTGTATTGCGGATAGACTTTCAACAATGCTTTCCATCCAAAAAATGTGATTAATCCGGTAATAATTATGGAGCCCAAAAATGGAATAAATCCGCGAGCAATTTCTCGGAATGACAAAATGTGTTTGGCTCGTCCTAAAAACAAGAGGAAAATAAATAGTGTCAAAGCGATTACCACCATCAGCAAAACCCAACTGAAAGGATAAAATATGAAAGTGTAGGGAATCGTAAAGTAAACATCATCAGCAGCAGCTAGTGTGGTGTTCAAATCAGCATTCGAAAAATAATTAAGAAAAGGCATCAAATAAGTTCCCTGGTGAGCCAATGTATTTTTATTCAGGTGTTTAATGTCATCTTGAGCAGTGTGATAGTTAAAGTGATCATCTATAAAGGCAAAGTTATAACCCTGAATATTTCCTTGTTCTCTAAAAACAGTCAAATCGGTGTCATTTGGCAACATTTTATAAATGCTGTACATTAAAGAGTTCGAAACAGGAAATGTCGCTTTTGCGGAAGCGAATTCTTTTACCAGTCCTTGATTTCCTTTGTTAGTTTCCATCAACATATAGCTAGGCCCGGAAGAACCACGTGCTTCAAAATTTAAAACCAAACCTACATTTTTTGCCCATGGATGCTGAGTTACAAAAAGTGCGGCGCCATTTAAACCTAATTCCTCTGCATCCGAAAATAGAATTATAATATCATTTTTATGTCTTTTGTTAGTGTGCAAAAATGCGCGGACACTTTCCAGAATTGTTGCCACGCCTGATGCATCATCACTTGCGCCATGTGAGAAGGAGTGGGGTGCGCTGTCGTAATGCGAAAGTAAAAGCAAGGCTTTAGAACTGTAGTTGCCTTTTATACGAGCCAATATGTTTTTTGATTTCACCAAATTCCCCCAGTCACTAAGGGTAAATCCTTCCTGAATTGACGTTTGTAGGCCTAAATGACGGAGCTCTTTTATAAGATAATCAGCCACTACTTGATGATTCGGGGTTCCTACATAATGAGGTTGTTTTGATAAGACTTCCACGTGTATCAGAGCTCTTTTGGTCGAAAATTCGGAAAGCGATTCGTTTTCGTTAGAAATCCAGTGTGGCATCATTGTAAAGTATATGAATCCCAGAATCATTAGGATAAATAAACTGGCAAAAATTGAGGAATAATCTTTTTTCATTTAAATAGAATTGGGTTCTAAATGTCTTTTTTAACTAGTATGTAAAAATCATTGTCCAAAACCATGTAGCCTTGGTCATATAGGAAATAGTAGGTATTTCCTGTTTTGGTATGCAAAATATTAGTAAAAAACTCGAAATCAAAACCCTTGCTTAAGAGTTTGGCCCGAGTCGTTTTTGATTTTCCTTCAATATTGAGTTCGGATAGAATTCGGTAATTCTTGCGCAACTTATTGTTGATGTTACGCATAAAGTTCGTACTGTCTTTATTTATCTTATTATTGTAGGCATTGCGACAACCGTCGCTGCAAAACTTTTTGTCTTCGCGACCTACAATCTTTTCTCCACATTCAAGGCAGGTTTTATTCATGGATTGATTTTTCTAATTTCATACAAATCAGTGCGACGGTCTTTTAGGATTCGGGCACTTCCATGCTCGTGCAGCTCTTTAAGTAAATTTAAATCCACGTCTACAATCAAAGTCATTTCAGTATTAGGAGTGGTTTCCGCTTTTATTCCGGTGCTTGGAAATGCAAAATCCGAAGGTGTAAAGACGGCTGATTGCGCATATTGAATATCCATATTGTTCACTTTTGGAAGATTTCCAACGCATCCGGCAATGGCGACATAACATTCGTTTTCTATGGCTCTGGCCTGCGCGCAATGTTTGACTCTTATGTAACCACTTTGGTTATCTGTTAAAAAGGGTACAAATAAAATATTCATTCCTTCATCGGCCATTAGTCTTGATTGTTCCGGGAATTCGACATCATAGCAAATCATAATTCCTATTTTTCCACAATCGGTATCAAAAGTTTTAATTTGGGAACCGCCTTTCATTCCCCAATGTAAAACTTCATTTGGAGTAATGTGAATCTTATAATACATTTCAGAGGTTCCATCTCTTTTACAAAGAAATCCAACGTTATACAAAGTGCCATTTTCTAAATAAGGCATGCTTCCCGAAATGATATTAATATTATAAGAGATGGCAAGTTCCTGAAATTTTTTGCGAATGGGATCTGCATATTTGGCAAGTTCTCTAATAGCATCAGGTTCTGATAAATGATTGTAATCTGCCATAAGAGGAGCAATAAATAACTCAGGAAAAAGGGCGAAATCACTTTTGTAGCCTGAAATGGCATCAATGAAAAATTCTGCTTGTTCAAATAAAGCGTCCAAGTTTATTAAGGATCTCATTTGCCACTGGATTAATCCAATTCTGATGATGCTTTTCTGGGTGTTTATTAACTGGGGGCTTTCATCATAATAAATATTGTTCCATTCTAATAGAACGGCAAATTCTTTTGAATCGATGTCTCCTGGTAGATAATTTTTCATAATTCTCATCACGTGAAAATCATTACTTAATTGAAACGAGAGTACCGGGTCATGTAGTTCTTTCCGTTTTACTTTTTCGATATACTTTTTCGGAGTCAGTTCTTCAGCGTGTTTGTTATAATTTGGAATCCGTCCTGCAAAAACGATAGCTTTTAGGTTCAATTTTTCACACAGTTCTTTTCTGGCATCGTATAATCTTCTGCCAAGTCGCAAACCTCTATAATCTGGATGAATAAATACATCAATTCCGTACAAGATTTCCCCTTTTGGATTATGTGTCGCAAAAGTAAAATTCCCTGTTATTTTTGCGTAATCAGGATTTTTATCAACTAAAATTTTATCTACAATTATTGAAAATGCAGCACCTACCACTTTTTTGTCTGCTAAAATTACCAGTTGTCCGTCGGGAAACATGAAAAGTATTTTGTCAATATCTTCTTCTTTCCAGTAGGAGTTTTCTAGCTCTGGATAAGATTTTATCATTGATTTTTTTAACTCCTTATAGTCTTCAATCTGTAAGTTACGTAATTCTACTTTTTTTATTTTTGCTTGCATAAGAAGTTGATTCTCATCAAATATAATCAAAATATTCCATTTACAAACGGTTACAAACAGTTACAACCGAAAGTAAGTAGTTATCTACCGAATAAATTTCGGAACCCATCGCATCTTTGCCCTGTTGAAATCAAATAGCGATTCAACAAATAAAAGATATACACTAACATTTAAATTTTACACGCCATGAATGCATTAAGAAACAAAGTACAGTTAATTGGACACGTAGGAAATGATCCGGAAATTAAAAATTTTGACGGAGCAAAAAAACTTGCCAATTTTACAATAGCAACAAACGAAAGCTATAAAAACGACAAGGGAGAAAAGATAGAAGAAACCCAATGGCACAAATTAGTGGCTTGGGGAAAAACGGCCGAAATTATAGAAAAATATGTGACTAAAGGAAAAGAAATAGCTATCGAAGGTAAATTAGCTCATAGAAGTTACGAGGATAAAAACGGAGAAAAACGCTATTTCACAGAAGTTGTGGTTAATGACGTGCTTCTTTTAGGGAAATAATATTAAGATTCAGCAATCATTCACAGCAGTGATTTGCTAGGAAATAAAATTTTTAAAAAAAATAGGATAACCTTATGAAAAACAGCTGCATTCTCCTACTTCGAGACGTGGCTGTTCTTTTTCTGGTAATTCATTTTTCCCACGACCTGTTGAAGAATTTACTTGTAAGGATCACTATTTTTCTTCCGTAAATCAAATCCAGGGCACCGTTTGCATCGCTTGTCTTCCCCTTTTTTATAGCTTTCGCAACATTTTGATTTGAGTTTGCCCTTAGTGGCGTTCTTTTCAGAATGCTCTTTTTTATCCTTTTTCTTGTCTTTATTTTTCTTTTTCTTACTCAATTTCTATGAAGTTAAAATCAAGTGGAATTATTTATGGATTCTAAAGTGTGTTTGACTATTTAGACTCTTTGAATGCAGAACTGTTTGAAGCCATCTGCTGAATATCTCGGTCAAATAAATACAAACCACCTTTATCATCTCCAATTAGGTTTATTTTATCTAAAATAAGTTTAGCCTGAGCCTCTTCTTCTATTTGTTCGGCTACGTACCATTGCAAAAAGTTGTGTGTTGCGTAATCCTTTTCGGAAAACGAAAGATGAACTAATTCATTAATTGAATCAGAAACGAAAATTTCATGTTTGTAAAGTTCTTCAAACATTTTCTTGAACGTTTCGTAGCTGGTTTTTGGTGCTTTTAATTCAGATACTTTAGCATGACCTCCGCGTTCGTTGATGTATTTCACCAACTTAAGCATGTGTGTACGCTCCTCATCAGATTGGGCATACATAAATTTTGAAATTCCTTCTAAACCATGTGTTTCTGACCAAGAAGCCATAGAAAGATAGGTTTGGGATGATTCAGCCTCGATACGAACTTGAATATTCAATGCTTGTTCTATATTTTTTGATAACATGCTAGTATGTTTTAAGTAAAGTTACAAAAAAAACTTAATTTACTGATTCATAATCTCTTGAAAATAATCTACAAATTGACCTAAATGTAATCCGTCCATTAATCCGTGATGAACATGAACCGACATAGGAATGGTTCTTTTCCCATTTTCTGCAACCATCATTTTGCCAAAAGATATTTTAGGGCTACTATCAAGAAAACTATAGCTTCTGGCATGTGAAAGCGAGGTGAAGTTCAACCAAGGAATTGCTGAAAAATGAATTACATTGTCCTCCTCGAAATTTCTGGTGAAAAGACCAGTAGTACTTTGAATACGTTCAATTTCTGTCAAGGCAGTTTTTTGAAAAACAGTAAAATCAGAATTATATTCTATTAGAGAAAATCCAAAAGTTCCGTCCTCTCGACCAATTGTTGCCGAGGCATTTATAAAGTCATGAATAAAGATTGTATCCGCATTGATTCTATATCTAAAATATTCGATCGTATTGATAGCAATTAATGTTTTGTGTAAGTAATAGATGAAAAAGGAACTATTTAGCTCTTTTGCAGTTTGAAAGGCTTTTGTGCAATCAATTTGGACAGTGGCGCCAAAAAAAGGTTCTTCCATTTGTTTGAAAAACAGAAAGTGTTCTTTTCTATTCCAACTATCGATATCTAAAAGTGTTTTCAAGATGTTTTAATTTTATTTATAAACCAAAAGTACAGCAATACTTTTAATCCATAAATTGATTTTTCAGGTTAATTGTAAATTGTCACTCAAAAGGAGAAGTTAATATCCTTTAGAAGGAAGTTTTAGGATATAAAAAAACCCTAAAGGAATTTCCTTTAGGGCTTAATAATATTAAGAAAGTAGCTTATTTTACTTTGAAAGTAACTCTTCTAACTAATTTTCTTGCGCTGTCTGAATCTTTATCAACTGAAGTATCTTCACCAGCAGCGATTACATTCAATCTTGATGCATCAACTTTAGCTTTAACTAAAGTGTTTTTTACATTAACAGCTCTTGCATTAGATAATTTATCATTATATGCAGATCTTCCTAATTCGTCAGCGTGACCAATAATGTCAACTGATGCAGTAGGATTGTTTCTTAAGTAAGTTAAGATAAAATCAGTACCTTCTGTAGAAACGTTAGTTGGTTTTGATTTATTAAAATCAAAATAAACAGCTACATAACCACCATTAATTAAGCTTTTGATCAATTCGTTATCGTATACAACAGTTGTGTCACCAGATTTACTAGCGTAATTTTTCATGATGTAATCTTCTGTTGCATCAGGAACGTTATTGTTGTTTTTGTCGATTGCTTTACCTTTAGTATCTACCATTGCTCCAGCTGGAGTATTTTGTTCTTGATCTAAATAATTAGCTACACCATCATTGTCAGAATCTAACATTTTGTTTTCGATAGCTGTAAATCTTGCATCAATTGCATCAAATTTACCTTCATTATCGATAACCCAATCCGCATGTTTTACGTTTTTACCTAAGTAAACTGTAATGCCTGCAGTACCGTTAAAAAGAATTCCACCAAAACCTCTAGTGTTAGATGAACTAGCTGCGTCAAAAGCAAGATTTTGTTTTGCGTTAATGATAGTCGTAAAATCTCCAGTTAATGCAATTCTATCTGATAATTTGATTTGACCAGTTAAACCTGCCATGAAATTACCCATTCTGTCTTTTAAGTAAGAAGGATCTTTTCTTTCTAAGAATGATAAACCTACACCAGCATGACCTAATAAACCAATAGATTTAGTCCAAGTTTCAAAACTCATGATTCTTCCTAAGTTAGCAACACCTTGTAAGTCTACTCTATAGTACTTAGTATCAAAACTTTTTGACTCCGCTTTATTTGTGAAGCTGTTGTAACCAAAATCAGCTTTAAAACCGAATTTGTTGTTAAGCATGTAACGAACTCCTAAGTCTACAACGTATGGACTTATTAATGAAGTTGAATAACCTGCTGTTGCTGGTCTTTGGTATTTGTTAAAACCACCAGCTAATTCTACAGACCATTTGTTAAAAGGAGTTTCAACTGATGCTTCTGTGCTTTTTACAGTTTCTGTTTGAGCACTCATAGTGGTCATAACAGAAGCAAATACTAACGAAAGTATGATTTTTTTCATAATTGTTTTCAATTTTTAATTTATGCAAAAATACATCACAATATTTAATTAAAAAACCCAAACTGTTAATTATACAAGGATTAATAATTATTCTGTAACGATAAAAAAGATTTATGTATAATAACAATCTGATAATCAATATTTTGAGCATTAAAACAAGAAAATATTTATTTTTTTTAAAATTATAGAAGCAATAAAAAAATAGATTTCATACGTGAGATACTGCTTATTTTAGGAGTTCATCGAAGTAAAGGATTAATTTTTTTTTTATAATAAATTATATTATCGCTTGCTTTTCAAATGATTTAACTATTTGTGGCCAATAGGTTAGGATTACTTTAATTGGTTTAAAACATCAGTTAATTTTTCGAAAGTACTAAAATTTTCATGTTCTACTTTGTGGTCGATTTTTTCGTGTGCCCAGGTCGTGTGAAAAGGAATATGAACGGCATGTCCGCCAATGGCTAAAACTGGTAGAATATCCGATTTTAAGGAATTTCCAATCATGAAAAACTCCTCTGGTTTTATTTCTAATCGTTTTATCAAATCAGAATAATCAATTTCCTGCTTGTCTGACATTACTTCGATATGATGAAAATAATGGCCTAAACCGGAATTATGCAATTTTCGGCGTTGGTCTAATAAATCACCTTTAGTAGCAACAACCAATTTGTACTTACCGTGTAAAGTTTCTAAAGTTTCTTCCACTCCATCCAGTAAAACAATCGGCTTTTCCAGCAATTCTTTTCCGTATTGAATGATTTTTTCAATGATTTCTATAGGAAGTGTGTGGTTTGAAATAGTCATCGCCGCTTCAATCATCGAAAGAATATAACCCTTGATTCCATAACCGTACAATCTTAAATTATCGATTTCTACTTTGAATAATTCTTTAGAAATTCCCTGATGTGATAAATAATCTTCCATCAAACCACAGAATTTCTTCTCGGTTTCGTCAAAATAGGTCTCGTTGATCCATAAGGTATCATCGGCATCGAACGCAATTACTTTTAGGCTCATAGTATACATATAATAACCCTTTTAAGGTTTTAAACCCTAAAAGGGTTCTGAATTTCTTTAATTTATAGTTTCTCCATTAGCTACACCATCCGTGTCCGGATTTACAAAAACCAGTTTTCCTTCGGCATTTGTTGTCATTAAAATCATTCCTTGACTTTCCACACCACGAAGGTTTCTTGGTACCAAATTCACTAAAACAGTGACTTTTTTTCCTATTATATCTTCTGGCTTGAAACTCTCCGCAATTCCTGAAACAATCGTACGTACATCAATTCCGGTATCTATTTTCAAAATCAAAAGCTTGTTGGCTTTTGGCATTTTTTCGGCTTCCAGAATCGTTCCTGTACGGATATCCATTTTGGCAAAATCCTCAAATTGAATTGCTTCTTTCTGTGGTTCGGCTATTTTATTTTCTGCTTTGTTGGCGGTTTTAGTGGCTTCCAATTTGTCTATTTGTTTCTGGATTTCTTCATCTTCAATTTTGGCAAACAATAATTCGGCTTCTCCAATTTGGTGACCAGCTGGAATCAAATCAGAATTTTGAGCAACAGAATTCCAGTTCAACGGATGTTCTATTTTTAGAATTCTTGACAATTTTTTAGCTGTAAATGGCAAGAACGGTTCGCAAAGTGAACTCAACGCAGCTGCAATTTGCAACGCCACATACATTTGTGTTTGCACGCGCTCCGGATTGTCTTTGATGACTTTCCAAGGCTCTTCGTCGGCCAAATATTTATTTCCTAAACGAGCCACATTCATCAATTCGCTCAACGCTTCACGAAATCTATAACGCTCCAAAGAACTTGAAATCACAGCCGGATACGCTTTCAATTCCGTCAAAGTAGCTTCATCCACTTCCGAAAATTCATACGGTTGCGGAACAAGACCGTTGTAATATTTATTGGTTAAAACCACTACACGATTAATGAAATTCCCGTAAATCGCTACCAATTCATTATTATTTCTCGCCTGAAAATCTTTCCAGGTAAAATCATTATCCTTTGTTTCCGGTGCATTTGAGGTCAACGCATATCGCAAAACATCTTGTTGATTTGGGAATTCTTCCAAATATTCGTGCAGCCAAACCGCCCAGTTTTTAGAAGTCGACAATTTATTTCCTTCTAAATTCAAGAACTCATTCGCAGGTACATTGTCCGGCAAAATATAACTTCCTTCGGCTTTCAACATCGCCGGGAAAATGATGCAATGGAAAACAATATTGTCTTTCCCAATAAAGTGAACCAGTTTTGTATCCTGATCTTTCCAGTACGGTTCCCAATCTTTTCCTTCGCGCAAAGCCCATTCTTTCGTAGAAGAAATGTAGCCAATCGGCGCATCAAACCACACATATAATTTTTTTCCTTCAGCACCTTCAACCGGTACGTCAATTCCCCAGTCCAAGTCACGAGTTACCGCGCGAGGTTCCAATCCGCCGTCAATCCATGATTTTACTTGCCCGTAAACATTCGGTTTCCAGTCGTTTTTATGTCCAACGAGAATCCATTCTTTCAAGAAATCCTCATAACGGTCCAATGGCAAAAACCAGTGTTTCGTTGCTTTCATAATCGGAGTTTCTCCTGTAATGGTCGATTTTGGATTAATCAAATCCGTTGCGTTTAATGTAGAGCCACATTTTTCGCATTGATCGCCGTAGGCTTCTTCGTTGCCACATTTTGGGCAAGTTCCCACCACAAAACGGTCGGCCAAAAATTGATCCGCTTTTGCATCATACAATTGCTCGGTTACTTCTTCGATAAAATCACCTTTATCATACAGCTTTTTAAAAAATTCAGAAGCGGTATCATGATGGATTTTAGCCGAAGTTCTAGAATAATTATCAAAGGAAATTCCAAAATCAGAGAATGATTTACGGATAATTCCATCGTATTTATCGATTACTTCCTGTGGCGTAATGCCTTCTTTTTTGGCTTTCATCGAAATCGCCACGCCGTGCTCGTCGCTTCCGCAAACAAACAAAACGTCTCTTCCTTGCAATCTTAAATATCTGGAATAAATGTCCGAAGGCACGTAAACACCCGCCAAATGGCCAATGTGAATCGGTCCGTTCGTGTAAGGCAATGCCGCTGTAATGGTATATCTTTTTGGATTCTGTATCATGATTCAATTTTATTGAGTGCAAAAATAAGATTTTTTATGATAAGGACGAAGGGACAAGTCGCGACTTGTCTGTACTTAGGAGAAATTGTCCGTGTTTTTTGGAGCTATTTCCCGCTATCCATTACAATCTTTCTATTTTTAAAGAAATAATAGAAAGGATTTTCACTGCTATCGGGGCTAGGGCATTTGGGTTTTCGATGCATTTTTACCAATAATTTAATAGGTGTCGTTCATACGGAACTTTATTCCTTATTATTGATACCTGCCAACTGCCAACGGATTAAAATCCGTTGCTACAATATGAATCGTTCCTACGGAACTTTTACGCACCTATAAAAGCCGTAGGCTCGGCCAATAGCACTTTATTCCTTTTGTTTTATTTTAAACGGATTAAAATCCGTTCTTGATATGTCGAAAATGGATATTGTAGGGTATAAGCACTGTACAGTCAATCAGGAAGATCGAGATTTTCTATTTCAGGAAATAATAAAAATCGAAAACAAACAAAAGCATAAAATAATTACATACGATTGCTGTGGGATAACAATTCAAAAATAAGCAATTTGTTAAATCATTTTTCGTCGTGTAAATTTGTAGAATAACCTTAAAAAGCAATCAAAATGATTATAAAAGAAAACGAATACAAAGAAATACGTAATACCGATTTAGGTAAAAATATTCCAGTCAAAATTTTAAAGATTAACGAATTTGATATAAAAATAAAAGACTTAATTGAAAACACTGAATATAAGATTTACAAAGTTAGTCAAATAGGACATCCAACTAAAACTCCATATATTAATGATAAAATGATCGAAGGGTGTGGATTTAAAAAAAATATAAGCGGAAATTACGAGTTGAATGATATTGTCATAATAGAATGTATTCCAATTATAAAACAAATTAATTTATCAAAGCAACAAGAATTTGAAAGGGATTTTTATGGACATAAAATTTTATTAAAAACGGATGTTAATGACTTTATTCAAAATAATATCGAAACGATTCATAATACTACATTAAGAGAGTTTAAAACAAAGAATGATACTGTTTTTTGCGTTGAAGATTTTTGTGAAAAATTAATAGAATTTGGTGTAACTAATTTTGATTTTGAAAAACTATTAATTGAACAATGTAAACCATTTTAATAAGCATCGCACAACAGCTATTTTTTCGTTGTGTGCTATTACAACTTTAGTTTTCTAAATTTTCGATTTCGGTTTTCAAATTTTCTAAATGACGATTGATTATTGCCCAAACTATTGAATTATCAATGCTATCATAAGCGTGAACCAAACGATTGCGAAAGCCAATAATTTGTTTGCCATTTTCAATTACAAATTCATTTTCAATCAGTTTTAATTTGTTCAGAGCTTCTCCAATAATTACCAATTGTCTTTCGACTGCACTTTGAGTTTTTCTGTCTTTATCATACGTATTGAAATCAGTAATGTCAATAGTAAATTCGCGAATTAAGGTTATTGCCATTAAGACGTCAGAAAGATACTTTTTGCTCTTTTCCGTCATAAAGTAAAATTTTTGTAGAGTCTATATTTTTTCTAAGAATTGGGTTTTTAATGGATGAATGAGTCAATAAATCAACTTTTCTTTGAAAAAATTCTTCGAGTTTGTCCCAAATATTCATCAAATTTTCCCCACGCTCGATTGGGTCTTCAGTATCAATTTCGATTAGTAAATCAATATCGCTGGATTCATCATTGAAATTTTCTGTCACAGCAGAACCAAAAGCATAAATATTTTTAACATTATGTCTTTTGCATAATGCTAAAAATTCCGCTAATTTCATTTGTATAGACTCTTTCATTTTCATATTGCTAAGATAGTTTATTTTTTTAAAAGATGTTTTCTGTTTTACAGATAACACATCCAGAAAGAGAGCTGTCTTTTATATATTTGTAACCGTAATCAATGAAGAGTATATATCATGGCAAAAGGACCTGAAAAAAATACCAAAAATAAGGCTTTACATACCAAATTGCTCAATCGTAAAAAGGCTAAACTTCAAGAAGAAAAAAAAGAAAAAGCGTTGCGTTTAAAAGCGTTGGTTACAAAAATGAATCAGAAAAAGATTAGTAATGAATCTGATGTCAGTTAAATGGTAACGCAAATCCAATCTGCGTTAATCTGTGCAATCTGTTGCTAAAAAAAAACTTTTCGATTCTTCACTATTTTACCTGAAATTTGCAGCAAATATTCAAACACAAAACCTATGGAATTCGGTAGAATAATTATTTCAGAAACAGCAATGAACAGTGAAAATCTCAAAGATGTTATTCACTCTAATATTTCGGTAATCAACTTAATGCGAGAGGAAGGTATAAATGATGATTTGATTCACGAAGATGCTTTGATGAGTTATTATTTAGATTATTATACGTCGCAATATACCGAAGGAAATTTTGCTCAATTTGTACACAATTCGGGTTGGGATAAAGAACTGAACGAATTGATTGAAGAAGGTTTGGCATTGATTGGCGCCGAAAAACATTTGGAATTGTTTCAACAGCACTCCAAAAAAGTAAAATTAATGAGCAGTGTTAAGCTGAATAAATTCCTGAAAGGAAAATTGGAAGGAGTAAATCCTATTCGAGATTTACTCAACAACGACGCTTTTTTCGAAATAGAAGAAAACCTAAATACGCTGAATGCTGATTTTCTTAAAACCCACCCAGATTTCGAAGTCCTTTCTGTTGACGACATGTTTGCCACTTTAGAAGAATTTGTAGGGCATGAGATTAAAAGAGACTAATCTAAAGTCAAAAGTCGCAAGTCTTAAGGTCTCATTCTTATTGCGTTTAGTTGGTTGCTGATTTTATTCGATTGATTGTAAATCACATGCAATACTAATCGGGTAATAATCGCTACATTTGACTTTAAGGCATTAAGACTTGCGACTTTTGGACAAACTTTCCCTCATTTCTACCAAACATTTCCCTAAATTTGCTTTCATTATTATAAAAGTTAGCGTTAAAAAAATCAACTATGTTACAAATCGCATTTATTAGAGAGAATCAAGAAAAAGTAATCACCGCTTTGGCAAAGAGAAACATCGATGCTACAAGTGTTGTTGAAGAAGTGGTACAACTGGATGAGAGACGTCGGGCTACGCAAGTAGAGTTAGACGGAATTTTATCCGAATCTAATAAATTATCTAAAGATATTGGCGAATTGATGAAAGCTGGAGAGAAAGCTAAAGCCGCAATTTTAAAAGAAAAAACAGTTTTAAATAAAGAGAAAAGTAGGAAATTAGCCGAAACTGCTGATGTACTTGCTGCAGCACTTTTAGAGAAATTATATACGTTACCCAATCTTCCTGCCGATATAGTCCCTAATGGGAAAACACCAGAGGAAAATCTAAACGTTTTTGAAGAAGGGGAGATTCCAGTTTTACACGAAGGCGCACAACCGCATTGGGAATTGGTAAAAAAATACGATATCATTGATTTTGAATTGGGAGTAAAAATCGCTGGCGCAGGATTTCCGGTGTATAAAGGAAAAGGAGCCAAGTTACAACGCGCCTTAATCAATTATTTCTTGGATAAAAATACCGCTGCAGGGTACAACGAAGTTCAGGTTCCGCACATGGTAAATGAAGCATCGGCTTACGGAACGGGACAATTACCAGACAAAGAAGGGCAAATGTACCATGATAAAACCGATGATTTATATCTGATTCCAACCGCTGAAGTTCCGGTGACGAATTTATTCCGTGATGTAATCCTTAACGAAAATGAATTGCCGGTTCTAACTACGGCGTACACGCCATGTTTCCGTAGAGAAGCAGGTTCTTATGGCGCGCACGTGCGTGGGTTGAATCGTTTGCATCAATTTGATAAGGTGGAAATTGTTCGTGTAGAACATCCGGATAGATCATACGAAGCTTTGGATGGAATGGTGGAACACGTTAAAAATATTCTTCGTGAATTGAAATTACCATATAGAATATTGCGTCTTTGTGGCGGTGATATGGGTTTCACAGCAGCTTTGACCTATGATTTCGAAGTGTTTTCTACCGCGCAAGACCGTTGGTTAGAAATCAGTTCGGTTTCAAATTTTGAAACTTTTCAAGCGAATCGTTTAAAATTACGTTTTAAAGATAAAGACGGAAAAAATCAATTAGCACACACCTTAAACGGAAGTTCATTGGCTTTGCCACGAGTTTTGGCTGGAATTTTAGAAAATTACCAAACTCCGGAAGGAATCGTAATACCGGAGGTTTTGCGTCCATATTGTGGATTTGATAGTATCAATTAGTTAAAACACTACTGAAAAATATTTTGTTGATGAAAAGAATTACGGTGTTCTGTGGTTCCAGTTTTGGGAATGAAAAAAATTATGAGCTTCAAGCTTTCTTACTGGGAAGTGTAATGGCTAAGAAGAATATTGATTTGGTTTACGGTGGCGCAAAAGTTGGTTTAATGGGTGCGGTTGCAAATGGTGTTTTGAGTGAAAACGGCAACGTATTTGGTGTTTTACCTCGTTTTTTGATGTCTAAAGAGGTGGCTCACGATAATTTGACCGAATTAATCATTGTAGAAAGCATGCACGAAAGAAAAACCAGAATGAATGAATTAAGCGATGGCGTAATTGCATTGCCTGGTGGATTTGGAACTTTAGAGGAGTTTTTCGAAATGCTCACCTGGGGGCAACTGGGACTTCATAAGAAACCCATTGGAATTTTAAACGTTGATGGATTTTATGATTTATTATTGCAATTCATCCAAAAAATGGTCGATAGCGGTTTTCTAAAAGAAATCAATCAAAAAATGATTTTGGTTAGTGGTACTGCGGAGGAATTGCTGAACAAAATGGAAAATTACACGGCGCCGGAAGTTGGAAAATGGATTAAAAAGGGAAATGAATAAAGACACCAATGTTTATTCCAAAACCTAAATCTGAATTAGAAAAACAGATAAAAAATGAAAAAAATAGTTATCTTAATACACCTGTTTTTATCGCTATTCGCTTTCGCGCAAAACGAACAATTGGCGCAGTATTATTATGATAAAGGTGATTTTGAAAAAGCAAAAATCAGTTATGAAGAATTATTAGAAAACATACCACAAAACACACAATATTTTCTAAGAACAATTGACTGTTACCAGCAGTTAAAGCAGTTTGATGTTGCAGAGAAAGCGATACAAACACGATTAAACAAATACAATCAAGGCAATCTTCTTGTTGAGTTAGGTTATAACTTTAAGTTGCAGAAAAACGATGCAAAAGCCAAAAATTTCTACGATCAGGCATTAGAACGAATCAAGAAAAATCCAAATGAGGTTTATGGTATTTCTAATTCTTTTGAGAAAAAAGTATTGTTAGATTACGCCTTAAAATCCTACCAAACCGCTACGGAATTAGAACCTAATTTAAATTTTAATTATCAAATAGCACTGCTTTATGGGCAATTGGGTAATGCCGAAATGATGATTTCAACCTTCTTAAATGAAGCCTTTGCAAATCCACAAAATTCGATAATGATTCAAAATCAGTTGGCTCGTTTCATGGTTGATGAGGGAGATGCCAGTTTTAATGAAACCTTGCGCAAGGCATTAATTATAAGAACGCAAAAAAATCAGGATATTTTCTGGAATCGGTATTTGAGTTGGTATTATGTACAGAAAAAAGAATTTGAAAAAGCATTTATCCAAGAAAAAGCAATTTATAAACGCGACCCGGAATCACTCTCTAATATTGTCAATTTAGGACAATTGGCTATTGAGGAAGACAATCAGGACGCGGCAAAGGAGATTCTTGGTTTCGTTTTGGAAAACACAAAAGATTTAGAACTGTTGATTCAAGCCAATTCCTATTTGATAAAAATGAAAATAGGGAAGGCTAAAGAAAAAGATTTTGCTGCCATCAATGCAGAATTACAGGCTTTACTCAAACAATATGAAATAAGTCCTTTTACCTTATCTTTGCAGCTGATTCAAGCGCATTTTGTTACTTTTAATTTAAAAAAACCGGAAGATGGAAAAGCAATAATTACGAAAGCACTAGAGTTGGAATTGAATGATTATGATGTGGCTCAAGCCAAAATGGAATTAGCAGATATTTTGCTTTATGAAGAAAAATTCAATCAAGCGTTGATTTATTATTCCCAAATTGAATTGGATTTAAAAAATGATGTGATTGCGCATGAAGCCAGTTTAAAGTCGGCAAAAACGAGTTATTTCAAGACTGATTTTGTCTGGGCATTAAGACAATTTAAGGAACTGAAATCGGCTAATACACAATTGATTGCAAATGATGCTTTGGAATATTTTCTTTTGATTAATGATAACACCGTTGCAGATTCGACACAAACGGCTTTGAAGCAATTTGCAAAAGGAGATTATCTTTTATATCAAAACAGGAATCAGGAAGCGGAAGCTCAATTTCAGACGATATTAAAAAATTACAAAGGGCAGGAAATAGAGGCGGTTACGTTATTGCGATTAGGAAGAATTTACGAAAAACTGGGTGATTTTACTTTGGCTTTAAGCCAATATCAAAGTATTATAGACCATCATAGTGATGGGATTTATGTTGACGAAGCATTGTTTTTTTCGGCAGAAATTTATAACAAACAATTAATTTTGCCCGAAAAAGCAAAACCATTATACGAAAAGATAATTTTCAATCATCAGGACAGTATTTATTTTGTTGATGCCAGAAAGACATTCAGGCAACTGAGAGGCGATACAAATTTATAAGTTAATGTTTAATCGGTTAATTGTTTAACCGATTAACCTATAAACCGATTAACCAAATTAACAATAATGATAATATACAACGTTACCACAAACATACATCAAAGCGTTCACGATCAATGGATGATTTGGATGCAACACAAACACATTCCTGAAATTCTGGCTACAGGGAAATTCTCATCAGCAAGAATGGTGCGGGTGCTAATTGAAGAAGAATTGGGAGGCGTCACTTATTCTGTTCAATACACGACGGACAGCAAAGAAACTTTGGAGAAATATTATCTGGAGAACGCACCGGCTTTTCGTGAAGAAGGAGCGAAGTTATTTGGAGACAAAATGCTTGCTTTTAGAACGGAATTAGAGTTGATTGCGGATTATTAACGTCATTGCGAGAAACCAAGCATTCATATGCGGGTTATCGTTTTGAACCACAATCTTGAAGTCAAAATTTGCGAAATCAAGTCGGATTGTTAAAATAGATATAATTGGAGGACACAATTTATGATTTCCAATTATTAAAAATATAAAAAGTTCATTTATGAGTAACGAAATTTCTTTAGTTCCCGATGATGTGGTAATGAATAAAATTTACTTCATCAGAAACCAAAAAGTAATGCTGAATCGTGATTTGGCAGCGCTTTACGGGGTTGAAACTAAAAGGTTGAATGAATAAGTTAAAAGAAATTCAACTAGGTTTCCTGAAGATTTTATGTTTCAACTTAACGAAATTGCGACTTCAAGTTGGGGAGGGAATAGAAAATTGCCTTATATTTTTACAGAACACGGTGTATTGATGCGTTCAAGTGTCCTCAATAAATAGAATAGAAAATATAAAACTACTGCTTTGCGCCTTTGCGTCTTTGCGAGAAAAAAATAAAATGGAAAAAGTAAAAGCAAAAAAACACCTCGGACAACATTTCTTGAAAGACGAAAGCATTGCAAAAGACATTGCTGACACGTTGAATTTAGAGGGATATGATGATGTATTAGAAATAGGTCCGGGAATGGGAGTTTTGACTAAATATTTATTGGACAAGCCAATCAATACCTACGTTATAGAAATCGATACGGAATCAGTTACGTATTTAGACGAAAATTACCCAAAATTAAAAGATAAAATTATTTCTAAAGATTTCCTGAGATACAACATCAACGAAGTTTTTGAAGGAAAACAATTCGCTATCATTGGGAATTTTCCATATAATATTTCGACACAAATTGTTTTTAAAACATTAGAATATCGCCACCAAATTCCGGAATTTGCCGGGATGTTCCAGAAAGAAGTGGCGCAGCGCATTTGCGAAAAAAAGGGAACAAAAGCATATGGAATTCTGTCGGTTTTGGTACAGGCATTTTATGATGCCGAATATTTATTTACTGTAGATGAAAACGTATTTATTCCGCCACCGAAAGTAAAATCAGGAGTTTTGCGTTTACGCCGAAAAGAAGATTATAGTTTGCCTTGCGGCGAAAAATTATTTTTCACGGTAGTAAAAACGGGTTTTCAACAACGTAGAAAGACTTTGCGTAACAGTTTAAAAACCTTAAATTTGTCAGATAAACTGAGAGAGGATCCTGTTTTTGATCTTCGACCAGAACAACTAAGTGTAGAACAGTTCATAGAACTTACCCAAAAAATAGAAGCCGATGGAATTTAAAATCAGCAAAGAGCTTATTAAACAAATAGCTCAACTCATTCAAACTAAGGACAACCAGCAGTTGGAAATTTTGTTAAATGATATGCATCATGCTGATTTTGCAGAAATTCTTGACGAAATTGATATTAATGAAGCTACCTATATTTTTAAAGTATTAGACAGTGAAAAAACGGCCGAAATTCTTCTGGAACTGGAAGATGATTTGCGGGAGAAGATATTAAGTAGACTTTCACCAAAAGAAATTGCCGAAGAGCTTGATGAACTCGATACCAATGATGCCGCTGATATTATTGGAGAGCTTTCCAAGGATAGAAAAGCAGAGGTAATATCAGAACTTCAAGATGTAGAACACGCCAAAGGTATTGTTGATTTGTTGCGTTATGACGAGGACACTGCGGGTGGAATCATGCACAAAGAATTGGTGAAAGTTAATGAGAATTGGAATGTGCTTACTTGCGTAAAGGAAATGCGAATTCAGGCAGAGAACATCTCTAAAGTGCATTCTATTTATGTGGTGGATGATGACAACAAACTTAGGGGTCGTTTGTCGCTAAAGGATTTGCTAACGGCACCAACTACTAAAACACCTATTAGTGAATTTTACATCCGAAAACTAAATTATGTAGATGTCGAAACGGCAGATGTTGAGGTGGCTCGAATTATGGACAAGTACGACTTAGAGGCAATTCCTGTTGTGGATGAATTGGGACGTTTGGTAGGTCGAATAACTATAGATGATATTATTGACGTCATAAAAGATGAAATTGAAAAAAGAGATACTGAAGATATTCAAAAATTTGGGGGGTTGGAAGCCCTTGAATTGCCTTATGTGCAAACGAGACTTTTCGAAATGGTAAAAAAACGCGCCACTTGGTTAGTCGTTTTGTTTTTAGGAGAAATGTTTACAGCTTCTGCAATGGGATTTTTTGAAGGAGAAATAGAAAAAGCAGTAGTTTTAGCACTTTTTGTTCCTCTCATCATTTCGAGTGGAGGAAATTCTGGTTCACAAGCCGCAACTTTGATTATTCGTGCAATGGCATTGAAAGAATTAGACTTAAAAGACTGGTGGTTTGTAATGAAAAAAGAAATTGCATCAGGATTTTTATTGGGCTCTATCTTAGGGATTGTAGGTTTTATTAGAATTATGATTTGGCAACAAACAGGATTGTACCAATATGGAATTCATTGGTTTGCTATCGCAATGACGGTTTCACTTTCATTAGTCTTTATCGTTTTATGGGGTACGCTTTCAGGCTCAATGATTCCATTTTTATTAAAAAAACTTAGACTAGATCCTGCAACATCATCAGCGCCATTTGTAGCGACCTTAGTCGATGTAACGGGTTTAGTTATTTATTTTTCAATCGCCTCTTTATTATTAAAGGGCAAATTATTATAAGAAGGGTATGAATTCGTGAACTATTAACTAACACAATAACCACAACCAGCATGAAAATTCATATAATTGGCGGAGGAAACTTAGGAGTCGCTATTGCAAAAGGATTGTCAAAATTTTCACAAAGAAATCAAATTACCATAACGCGAAGAAATACGACAAGCATTCTTTATTTAGAACAATCAGGCGTGACTGTTTCTACAGATAATAAACATGAAATTCAAGACGCAGATATCATTATTCTGACCATAAAACCGTATCAGGTAGATACTGTTTTGGCAGAAATTCTTCCTGTGATTTCTAACAAAGTAATCGCTTCGGCCGTGAGTGGACTGTCAATCGAAAATTTACAAAATAAGATAGGTGTTGGCAATAGCGCTATCCGAATCATGCCGAATATTGCATCACAATTTGGCGCATCGGCAACCTGTATTGCTTTTCATGAAAAGGACAAAGAGAAATCACAAAACGTAGTTGCTCTTTTCCAGGATTTAGGAACAGCTCCAATAATTGACGAAAAATTGATGGATGCGGCCACGGTTCTTGCGGCCAGCGGAACCGCCTTTGCCTTGCGCTACATTCGTGCTTCGATGCAAGCTGGAATCGAAATAGGATTTGACTGGCAAACTGCACTGGCCATTTCAGCACAAACCGTAAAAGGAGCTGCCGAAATGATCATGGAAGAACAAATTCACCCCGAACAATTAATTGACCGCGTAACGACACCACAGGGTTGTACCATTGCGGGATTAAACGAAATGGAAATGCACGGATTCAGTTCGTCATTGATACGTGGAATCAAAACCTCTTTAAAACAAATTAAAGGATAAATGCCATTTGGGGAGTGAGCACATTAAAAAAAAAGGGTCTTCTCATCGTAACTGTTGAGAAGACCTTTTTTTTATTGGCGTCCAGCTATCCGCTCCGCCGCGGTGGATTGCTTCTATCTCTCCCGCACCAAAGTATAGTTTGTGTATGTGTTTTTTACATCAGAAATTAAAAATCTGCAATCATTCATTATTCCTTTTCATGAGTTTATGAAGAAAAACAGTCTGTGTTTTTTATAAAAAAAATCATATATTTTAAAAAGTAAGCTTTAAAAAAATCAGACCAAATGGCTAGTAAGGATGATTTTGTTAGTTTTATACGGAAGCATTTCCATTTACGGATCATTATCGCATCAATTCGCATCAAAAAAATAGTTTTCAAATAAAATCTAATCTTATTTTGACGAATTTACATTGTGAATCAATAGGTCTTTTTTTAAAGTGACCATATCCCACAAAACGCTCCCAATTTATCAAAATCAAATAATACATTATCAAATCTCCACCAGCTGCGCATAGTGTTCATTAGCTTTATATAAAGTGTTTTTAAATCATTAATATAATCCGTTAAGCTGCGCAAATGTCTCTGACTTTGCGCAATTTTCATAATTAATTATAGAAACGTAATTCTTTAAAAATCTTGTATATAATTTGAGTAATCACATTCATATAATAGTTCAATCCCGTGAAGGTAAAGTACCTGATTTGATGCGATATTTTAAAAAATTCATGGCAAAGACTATTTTAGATAAAATACAAAATAGTCCCGAAAACCGGAGAGATTGGATGTTGGAGCGATCCAAATTAGCTACAGAAAGTCATACGAGAAGCAAAAATCATCAGTTTTGGCAATATGTCAATCCTGCAGGAGAAATTTATGCGAATCAATTCATGTGGTCAAAATTAGATTTCATTCATTTAAATCCCGTCGGGGAAGGACTTTTTGATAAAGCATCACATTATCTTTATTCAAGCGCAAGTAATTTTATCTATGATTCGGGTTTTTTAAAAACAGAAAAAGCAGATAAACCTATCGTTAATGTTTTGGAGGATTAGTCTTTTGCCAAATGCACTCACTATTGAAATTCTGTTAAAAGGTCAGGAGGCTTTAAGGCGTTTGTATTTAGTAACTGGATTGTAAAATGGCGAAAAGTCAGAGACATTGGCGCAACTTTTCACAAAATACTTTGTGTTAAACTTTAGGCGTTTGTATTTAACAAGAGGATTGTAAATTAGCATAAAATCAGAAACCTACGCACAGCTTTTACGATCTTGTTTTTAGTAGTGGGGTCAACAGATATTTTTATAAATATATTTCATCAATCCATCGAAAAGGCCAAGTGCCTTAAGTTGCCAAACAATCACAACAATGTTAAATTTTATGTTCTTTGTTCATAATATTTTTTTTAAATCAGAAGTTGCAGGTCCATTTATTACTTTGCCTTCATTGGTAAAACGGGAGCCGTGCATAGGGCAATCGAATGTTTTTTCGTCAGCATTCCATTGTAGTATACCTCCTAAGTGTGGACAAACTGCGGAAGAGAGATGAACATTATTCTGTTCGTCACGAAATGCTGCAATTTTTTTTAATCCAAATGAAATGATTCCACCTTCACCTAATTTTAAATCGCCTATTTCTTTTATATCTTCGGGAGTAAACCAGTCGCCATATTGCGCTACCATGTTTCCAACTTCGTGTAAGTAATCAGCAGTAGTTTTTAATGTAAAGCGAGATGGGCTGTATATTTTAATCAAGGGGTTTTCTTTTCCGGTAATTATGTCGGTGATAATCATTCCGCCAAGCGTTCCGTATGTCATACCGTTACCCGAATCACCTGTAATAATGTAAATATTATCTTCACCTGGATTCTTGCCAATGAATGCCAATGAATCAAGAGGTTCCATTACCTGACCAGACCATTTGAATTCGATAGCCCCAATGGCTGGAAAATGTTTCTTTGTCCATTTTTCCAGTTTAGCGTATCGGTCTTCCTCTTTGATATTCTCCTCATCTGCCTGACCTGTACGATGGTCTTCTCCACCTGCAATCAATATGTCGTACTGCTCATCAAACTCTTCCAAACGGACATAATGATAGGGCTTTGCTAGCCATTTTGAGCTATAATCACCAGTGTCCCACCACAATGCATAAGGTAGTTTTCCTTTAGGAACTTTGGCAGCTATCACATACGTGCGATAAGGCCATTGTTTAGTATGTATTTTTACCCAGTCATTAATGGGAGTGTTAGTTGCAACTACAATGTGATTTGCTTTTACTTTAAAACCGTTTGCAGTAGCACCTTCAGTCGTGATATTTTCGGCTTTTGTTTGTGTAAAGATTTCTCCTCCCAATTTTATGAAGGCACTAGCTAAACCTTTAATATAAAGAAGTATATGAAACTGGGCCTGATCAGCAAATTTAAGACACCGCTTTCCTTTTTCAGCTGCAATGGACGGAACAGAATCTAGCATCTCAGTAATAAGTCCGGCACGTTTTGTAGCTTCGTATTCCTTTTCTAATGTTTCCTTGGTATCAGAAGGGTGTAAAAACAAATAGCCATCCACTCTTTTAAAATGACAATTAATTTTATGATGTTTAATGGTATCTGCGAACCATTCAATAGCAGCCATGTGACTACTGGCTGCTAATTTTGCAGTATGTTCATCGAAAGTTTTTTCTAATTCAAAATAACGATCGTCCAGCGCACACGTAAGGTGAGCAGTAGTTCTTCCAGTTTCACCGCTTGCAATAAATCCGTCTTCAACCAAAATCACTTTACGTCCTTCCTTTGCAAGACAGTACGCAGTTGTAAGTCCTGCAATACCACCTCCTATAACTAAAATATCAGTATCAATATTTTGGTTTAATTTCTCAAAAGCTAGTGGTTTTATGGACGATGAAAACCAATAAGAAAGATTATTTCCAGAGGTTATAGTACCATTTTCAAATTCGGAAGTAGTATCAGGAGTTTTCATTTGAGACTTTTTTAGTGGTGGGTTTTCATTATGCTCATTTTGGTTTCCTTTGATTTCCTTTAAAGGATAAATTTACGAAATAAATTTAATAATATAAACCCGTTAGATGAAATAAATTATAATAAAAAAACGATTAAATATTTGTCAAAATACTGAAATTCAATAGATTTGAATCTAAAAATCAACCAATAACTATGTGAAATATTTCGTTTAGAAAGAAAACTGAAAATGACCGATATTGAGGTTTTTGCTTTTAGTTTGACTGCTAAATTTATGTCAATTGAAAGTAAAAATGTTTTGTTTCATAAATCCAAATAATTTAATTCAACGTGACTATTTCATGATAAAATAGTACGCCAAAATACAAGGATGGCTAAAATGGACTAATTTTAAGTTACCAAATATTTCAAATTATAATTTCATGGCAAAACCAGCTGCGCAAAGTATTCTCTAGCTTTATATAAATTGTTTTTAAATCAATAATATTATCGGTTAAGCTGCGCAGATGTCTATTGACTTTGCGCAATTTTCAGAATTAGTTATAGAAACGTAAATCTTTAAAAGTCTCCCTGCTTTTTACCTAAAGCTTTTGCAAATTCAAAAAGGAATAAATTAATTATCTGTAAAAAAAGAAATAATAATGAAAGAAGGCATGTTATTATAGATCAAACATTAACTCATTTCAAAACAGCAACAGGTTAGATTCATGTTTTTAGCCGACAAACGTATAAAGAAAGTGGTCTTAAAATATCTTGATTTTTTTGCACTCAACAAAAGGGAATAGTTTGGTCGGTATCTGATTATGTGTAATCACATTCATATAATAGTTTCCATCCCGTGACGGTAAACTACCTGATTTGATGCGAAATTTTAAAAATTAATGGCAAAGACAATTTTAGATAAAATACGAAATTGTCCCGAAAGCCGAAGAGACTGGATGTTGGAGCGATTTAAATTTGCTTCAGAAAGTTATACGAGAAACAAAAATTATCAATTTTGGCAATATGTCAATCTTGCGAGAGAAATTTATACGAATCAATTCATGTGGTCTATATTAGATTACATTCATTTAAATCCTGTCCGGGCAGGACTTGTTGAGAAAACAGCTCATTATATTTATTTAAGCACAAGTAAATATGTAGAAGATTCGGGCTTTTTAAAAATAGAAAAAGCAGATAACTCTAACGTTAATTCTATGGAGGCTAGTATTTTGATAAATGCATTCAGTATTTAGATTCTGTAAAAAGTCAGGAGACTTTAAAGCGATTGCATATAGTGACAGGATTGTAAAATGGCGCAAAGTCAGAGACATTTACGCAACTATTCACAATATACTTTGTGTTAAACTTTAAGGCATTTGTATTTAACAACAAGCCTGTAAAATAGCTTAAAATCAGACACCTATGCGCAACTTTTGCGAACTTGTTTTTGGTAGCGGAGGAATTGAATAGTTTGATTACTTCCCTGTAAATCAAACTCAAATAATTCGTACATTTCGAAAAAAAACTACCATGAAAAAACTATTGCTGCTAACCCTTATTTTACTTTCAATCTACACCGTAAACGCCCAACAAGACAAACACAAACAAGTGCTGCGACATGTGGTGATGTTTGGATGGAAAGAAGGAACGGATGCTGCCTATATCACTAAAGTGGTAACCGCTTTGAATGATTTGAAGCATAAAATCCCAACCATTAAATCATTTGAATGGGGAACCAATAACAGCCCTGAAAATTTGAATAAGGGTTTGACACATTGCTTTATACTTACATTCATCAGTGAGAGTGATAGAGATGCTTATCTTATTCATCCGGATCACAAAGCTTTTGTTGCGCTGTTAAACCCAGCTCCTGAGAAAGTCACAGTGTTTGATTATTGGGCTAATAAGTAAGCGAAATCTATTTTAAAAACAGAAAACAAATAACTACTAAATAATTAATTCGCATCCTTTAAATGAAAAAAGTAATAGCATTCCTAATTCTGGCATTCAATCTAAACGCAAACGCTCAAGAAGTAAGTGTTGACAAATCAATTTTTGGAGTACAAGCCGGATTTGGAGTACACATAGGAATTTGGTTCAATAATGAAAGTAAATTATCGAATAGCATCGCATTACGAAGCGAAATTGGTCTTGAAAAAGATTTTACAGTTGGCGATCATTATGATGGCGCTGGTTTTATTTTGCAACCGGTACTAACATTAGAACCAAGATATTATTACAATCTGGAAAAAAGGAATTCAAAAGGTAAAAATACTACCAATAATAGCGGAAATTATTTCTCCATTAAAACAAGTTATCATCCGGATTGGTTTGTAATAAATTTAGCCGATAATGTAACTAAAACAGCTGATTTAGCAATTGTTCCTACATGGGGGTTGAAACGTCAAATAGGGACTCATTTTGCGTATGAAACCGCTGTTGGATTTGGGTATCGCGTCGTGTATTTGAAAGAGAATTCGGTTAATGGGAATGTTCAAAATGTAGATGGCGCTTATAATAGAAATCAATATATTCCTTATGTGCATTTGGGAATTGGATACATTTTTTAGTAAAAGAAGAAAACCAATCAAGTACACATTTTTAGTTATTGGGATAAAAAAATATTTTTATACAGCCTGTTAAATGATTTAGCTTGTAAATAGTTCAATTATAATCATAAATTTTCAATAAAAAAGGGTGTTTAGCTTTAAGCTAAACACCCTTTTTTATTGAAAAGATCAATTAAACGATGGGTTTAATCTTCATTTTTTTGATTGGGGTTTTTAAGGTGTATTTCAACCAAAGAAAACCAGCTGTTCCGGCAATAAATGAAGCAATTAGAATCGCAATTTTAGAATAGGTAATTACCTCTTCGCCATTATTTTTATACGCTAGCAATGTTATAAATATGGACATGGTGAAACCAATTCCACCCAACATTCCTGCGCCAAAAATAGTTTTCCATTGTAAATTTCGAGGCAAAACACAAAGTCCCAGACTTACGCCTAAAAAAGAGAAAAGCCAAATTCCGAGTGGCTTTCCAATGACAAGCCCTACTATAATTCCTATAGTGTTGGGATGAGTCAGTCCTTCGTGCCAATTGGAATCTATGGCTATACAGGTATTGGCTATGGCGAACAATGGCAGAATAAAAAAGGCTACGGGTATGTGTAAAAAATGCTGAATTTTATAAGAGGAAGTTTTTTTGCTTCCATCACCAAACGGAATTACAAAAGCTAATAAAACTCCTGTAATAGTGGCATGCACTCCAGAATTAAGCATGAAATACCACATGGCAACACCGCCGATTAAATACGGAAATAAATTGTGAATTTTCATGCGATTCAGAATAAATAAACCGCCAAGAATACCCAAAGCTATAAATAAATTTACAAAAGCAATTGTTGAGGTGTAGAATATGGCAATGACAATTATGGCGCCCAAATCATCAATTACAGCAAGTGCAGTTAAAAATACCTTAAGCGATGTGGGAACGCGATTTCCTAATAAGGATAAAATACCAATCGCAAAAGCGATATCGGTAGCCATAGGAATTCCGGCTCCGTTTTGTGTTAAAGTTCCAAAATTTAGTGCTAGAAAGATTCCGGCAGGAACTAGCATTCCGCCTAAGGCACCAAAAATAGGCAATGCGGCATTTCTGATACGGGACAATTCACCTATGTAAATTTCGCGTTCCAGTTCTAAACCTATTAAGAGGAAAAAGAGGGTCATTAGTCCGTCATTAATCCAATGTGTGATAGAGTGGTGGCCCAATTGGGTTTCCCAAAATGCAATATATTGTGTTTGAATCGAGGAGTTGGCGAGGCAAAGGGAGAGTATAGTTACAAAAAGCAACAATAATCCTCCGGCTTTTTCGCTTTCAAAAAAGGTTTTAAATGTTTTTGTTAATCTCATTTTTTGAATTTTATTATTATTGAATTCAGGATACGTATTTCCAGAATAGAAAGAATGCTAATTTACGCTTTTGGGAGCTATTTTTTTGTTAATTTGGGGTATTAAAACTTAGAAATTTTTATTATGGACATCAAAATCCTTCATATTGATAGCAATCATCCTTTGCTTTGGAATCAATTGCAAAATGCCGGTTTTGTAAATCATAGCGATTTTACTAGCTCAAAAGAAGAAATAGAATCCAAAATTCAGGATTACCAAGGAATTGTCATTCGAAGCCGATTCAAAATTGATAAGGTATTTTTGGACAAAGCCACTAATTTGCAATTTATCGCACGAGTAGGAGCTGGTTTAGAAAGTATTGATTGCGAATATGCAGCATCTAAAAACATTACGCTTATTGCAGCACCGGAAGGAAACAGGAATGCCGTTGCCGAACATGCTTTAGGAATGATTTTATCTCTGTTTAATAAATTGAATCAAGCAGACAGCGAGATACGAGCGGGGCATTGGAACAGGGAAATCAATCGCGGTCACGAACTTGACGGAAAGACCGTTGGAATTATTGGTTACGGAAATATGGGAAAATCATTTGCGAAAAAACTCCGTGGTTTTGATGCGGAAGTATTGTGTTATGACATAAAGGAAAATGTGGGAGACCGTAATGCCAATCAAGTTTCATTGCAAGAATTTCAGGAAAAAGTAGATGTAGTCAGTCTTCATATTCCATGGATTCCGGAAACCGATAAAATGATCGATGTTGATTTTATAAATGGGTTTGCCAAATCATTTTGGATAATAAACACCTCTCGCGGCAAGAATATTGTTACCGCCGATTTAGTTTTGGCGATGGAATCTGGCAAAATACTCGGAGCAGGTTTGGATGTTTTGGAATATGAGAAATTGTCTTTTGAGACCCTTTTTCACGATAAAAATACGCCAGAAGCTTTCCAATACTTATTGAAGGCGAAGAACGTAATTCTGACGCCTCATATTGCCGGATGGACATTTGAGAGTCAGGAGCGGTTAGCGCAAGTAATTGTTGATAAAATTAAAGCAAAATATTTTGGCCAAGAGAAAAGGATGCAGCCGGAGAAAAGAGTTATAGGAATTGGTGGTTTTTTCTTTAAATCGAAAAATCCAAAAGAATTGGTCGCTTGGTACAAAAAACATTTGGGTTTGAAAACCGATGACTATGGTTCTACTTTTTGGTGGAATGACAATGATGGAAATGACTGCTCCATCCAATGGTCGCCGTTTGCAAATGATACTACTTATTTTACGCCAAGCGAAAAACAGTTTATGCAAAACTTCCGGGTGCATGATTTAGAAAATTTATTAAAAAAATTATCGGATGAGGGTGTAACAATTGTAGGTGATATGGTGACATATGAGTATGGGAAATTTGGATGGGTGCTGGATAGCGAGGGAAATAAAATAGAATTATGGGAATAAACGGATAAATAATTCAAATAAAATTTTAAATATTTAATAACTTAAATTTAACCAAACTAACGCAAATGGAAGTAACTGTTCAAGAAACTTGGAACACTCCAAGAAAACCTATTCCGGTATTTAAAGTAGATCCGGTAGTAGTATTAATTTTCGGATTTTTAACCTGTGGATTGTATTTAATCTATTGGAACATTAAAGTTGCTGCAGTTTTTAATGCAGTTTCTGAGCGAGAAGTTATCTCGCAACCAATTGCTGTTTTTGCAGGTTGCTGCTACCCTGTTAATATTTATTTCTTTTATTTGGCTGGTAGAGACGGACTTCCGGATGTTTATAGAAGAGCGGGTTCTCCTGAAAAGGATGATACGGTTTTGTTGCTTATTTTAGGTCTTTTCTTTCCAATGATTGCTGCAATGATAGTTCAAAATGATATTAATAAATTATACAATTAATATTAAGGATAAACGTAAGATTTACGGAATCATCGGCGCCACATTAACGCTTTTGGTTCCGTTTTTTTTAATGTTTTTTAATGAGAATAACCATCTTGAAACGGATCAATCTTTGTGTCCTTTCAAAATGATTACAGGATTTCCTTGTCCGGGCTGCGGGATTACAAAATCATTAGTTTATTTTTATGAAGGAGATTTTTATAAGTCTATTAGCTACCATATATTGGGGCCTTTTGTAATTGTATTTTGCTTAATAGCAATTGTTGTATTAACTACAGAATTGATTACTAAAAAGGAATGTTTTAACGCAGTACTGTATAATAAAAAACTAGCCTATGGTTTGGGTTTTTTTCTTATTGTTTACCACTTCATAAGATTGGCTTTCTTTATAAAAAACCATTCATTAGATTCTATTTTGAAGGAGTCAATCTGGAGATAAATTTTAGTCCACAAAAAATCCCGTTCATTTTAGTAGAACGGGATTTTTTATGTAGTCGGAAACTGAAATTAATCTTCTTTTTCGCTTAATTTTCTCTCCAATTCAGTTTGAAATTCTTCCATTACGGGTTTCATCGTGCTTTCCGGTATATCAGCAATCCGGATATACATCAATCCGTCAACGGCATTATTAAAAAGCGGATCAACATTAAAAGCAACCACCTTTGCATTTTGTTTGATGTATTTTTTAATCAAAACCGGTAAACGCAAATTTCCTGGTTCTAGTTCGTCTATAATTTTATCAAACTTATTTAAATCGGATTCAGCTTCGTCAAATATGAAATCCTTATCGGCATCTTTTAATTTTACCTTATACGCTTTCTTTGGATGAATGTATTGTGCAATATACGGATCGTAATAATTCGATTTCATAAATTCAATCATGAGTGATTTTGAAAAGTCAGAAAACTGATTGCTGATACTCACGCCGCCAAGTAAATATTTATGTTCTGGATAACGTAATGTAGTGTGCATAATTCCTTTCCAAAGCAAGAAAAGAGGCATGGGTTTTTGTTGGTATTCTTTAATGATAAAAGCACGGCCCATTTCGATAGACTTGTGCATCATGTCATGTAATTCAGGTTCAAATCGGAAAAGATCATTCAAATAGAAACCATTTATTCCGTATTTTGGATAAATTTCAGAACCCAATCCCATTCTATAAGCTCCCGCAATTTTATTGGCGTCACTATCCCATAGAAAAAGATGATGGTAATATTGATCATGTTTGTCTAAATCAATGGATTCGTTTGTTCCTTCGCCCACTTCTCTGAAAGTTATTTCTCTTAGACGTCCTATTTCATGAAGAATATTGGGTATTTTTTTTGCTTCGGCTAGAAACACTTCGTAGTTTTTGCTTAATAATAGTCGGCAATCAGTACTTCGCAGTGCGTTTACTTCCTTAGTCATTTTTTCCTGACTGGCCGCAGTAACAATTTTTTTAGGACTTTTAGGAATTTTCAAAGTTGGTGTCGGCAAAAAAGTACTTTCTTTTTCAAAAGGATTTGCAAGCATATACGTTTTCTTTCGCAAAAACTCTGAATATTCCGCTATCGATGCGTGTTCATTTTGTTCGCTTACGGAAATAGGCTTACCAACACGAACTTTAATCACGCGGTGTTTTTGGCTAAATACTTCCGAAGGCAGTTTTGCCGTCCTAAAAGTGCTGCTTATTTTAGACAAAAGATAAAATAATCGACTGTTTTTTGCATGAAAATAAATAGGAACAACTGGAACTTGTGCTTTTCTAATTACTTTAATCGCCCCTTCTTCCCAAGGTTTGTCGACCATTAATTTACCATCTTTGTAGGTAGAAACTTCTCCCGCAGGGAACATTCCCAGCGGCTTTCCATCGCTTAAATGACGTAATGTTTCTTTGATTCCTACTACACTTGATTTAGCATCCTTATGATTTTCAAAAGGATTAACTGGCATGATGTATTTCTTGAGTGGTTCAATTCGATGCAAAAGAAAATTGGCGATAATTTTGAAATTAGGTTCTCTTTCAAGCATTAATTTCAATAGTAAAACGCCGTCAATACCTCCCAAAGGGTGATTTGAAATCGTGATATAAGCGCCATCTTTTGGTAACCGTTTTAAATCCTCTTCTGGGATTTCAAATTTTATTTGTAGATCATCTAATATTCCATTCAGGAAATCAACATCAGTTAAATGTTTATTTCTGTCGTATACTTTGTTTAAGGTTGAAATTTTTAAGATCTTCATAAGCATCCAGCCTGAAAAAGTACCTAAAACCCCATACTTATCTGCATTTATCGCTTTTGCGACTTCTTTGGCGGTTACTAAACCCATGTATTTTTTAATTTTTTTTGAGCAAGAAACAAAGATAGCAAAAAACTCCATTTTCTCTCTTTTTCTGAGTCAAACTTATCCTTTTTTATTACATTTGAAACACTAAAATTAAATTAATGAAAATTATTTCATACAACGTCAACGGAATTAGAGCTGCCATTTCAAAAGGATTTATTGACTGGTTGCAGCACGCAAATCCAGATATCATTTGTCTTCAGGAAATTAAAGCAACCGAAGACCAAGTTCCGGTCGATGACATCACAAAGGCAGGCTATCCGTATCAGTATTATTATTCCGCAACCAAAAAAGGGTATAGTGGCGTGGCCATTCTCTCCAAAATAAAACCTAATAATGTAGTTCACGGAACCGGTATTCACCATATGGATTTCGAGGGAAGGAACCTTCGGGCTGATTTTGATGACTTTTCAGTGATGAGTTTATACTTGCCATCGGGGACAAATATCCAGCGATTGGATCATAAATTCATGTTCATGGATGATTTTCAAAATTACATTGACGAACTCAAAAAAGAAACGCCAAATCTTATTATCTGTGGCGATTATAACATTTGCCATGAAGCAATAGATATTCATGATCCTATCAGGAATAAGAACATATCGGGATTTTTACCGCAAGAAAGAGCCTGGCTTGATGGGTTCATGAAGTCGGGATTTGTGGATAGCTTTCGCCATTTCAACAGTGAGCCGCACCAATATTCATGGTGGAGTTACCGCGCTGGAGCGAGAGGGAATAACAAGGGCTGGCGCATTGATTACAATTTAGTAAGCGATACCCTAAAACATAAACTGAAAAGAGCCGTTATTCTTCCTGATGCAGTTCATTCAGATCATTGCCCTGTTTTGGTAGAACTAGAGTAGCATTTAGGTGTTATTTCCCACTATCCGTTGCAAAATGAAATTAACTGAACACGAAATATAGTATTAATGTGGTGAAGTAATCTTATTATTTTTTAAAAAAAAATAATAAGGATTTCCGTTTCAATCGTGGCTATTATATTGCATGCTGATTTAACTTTACGATTAACCACTAATATCTTTTAAATCCAAATGAAAAAACTACTACTTATTTTATTAACATTACAATTTTGTATACAATCTTATGCCCAAGTTAATTTTGAAAAAGGCTATTTTATTGCCAATAATAATGTCAGAACTGAATGTTTTATAAAAAATAAAGATTTGTATAATAGTCCAAAATCATTTATCTATAAATTAAATGAAAAGGAATCTACCACTACTGGTGCGGATATTACTAACATCAAGGAATTCGGAATTACAAACATTATAAAATACGAGAGAAATTTGGTGAAAATAGATACGTCAAGCGCTAATCTTAATAAACTAAGTGAAAAAAGCGACCCAGAATGGAAAGACAGAACACTTTTTCTTAGAGTGTTAATAGAAGGTCAATCCATTTTGTATGAATATAAGGAAGAAAACACAAAAAGATATTTTTATAAATTGAATAATGGTCCGGTTGAACAACTTATCTATAAAAAATATTTTGTTATGAACTCCAGTTTCACCAAATTAGCGGTGAACAATGATTTTCAAAAACAATTGTGGGTAAATATGCGTTGTGAGAATGGGAATATGGGAAAGTTGATGAAATTAGAATATTCTAAAAAAGATTTAACAGATTATTTTGTATTATATAATAATTGTACGAATAATAATTATACGAATTATGTCGGCAAAACGACCACCGGTAGCATTAATTTTAAATTGAAAGGAGGGATGAATGCATCACCAAATAAAAATTACGATAGCCAGGAGCAAAAGGTGGAATATTTTGGAAATAAATGGTATCCAAAATATGGTGCAGAAATTGAATACATTTCCCCTTTTAATAGAAATAAATGGGCGGTTTATTTTGAATTAACCTATCAAACCTATCAATACAAGTCTATTGTAACAGAACATAGTTCGTCAGGGGTATTGTTTGAAAATATTTATAAATATGACAATTCTGTTAGTCAGATTCTTCCTAATATTGGCTTAAGACATTATATGTACATGAATAATAATTCTAGTGTTTTTATTAGCGTTAGTTTATTCTCTAGTTATGGTCTTGG
Organism: Flavobacterium fructosi; assembly: GCF_042787335.1. Taxonomy (NCBI): domain Bacteria; kingdom Pseudomonadati; phylum Bacteroidota; class Flavobacteriia; order Flavobacteriales; family Flavobacteriaceae; genus Flavobacterium; species Flavobacterium fructosi. The sequence goes on from NZ_JBHZQA010000002.1 coordinate 125,519, forward strand.
CTATAGCTATCAACGTAAATTCAATATAGAGTTTCGAAGAAGTGCTATTGGTTTTGCGAAATACTCTGTAGTTTTGGGATACACCCTATTTAATAATGATAAACAAAAATAAAAATGATAAAAAGAGTTTCCATCGGATTACTAATACTGGCACTTTCAAGTTCTTGCGTATCTAAGAAAATATACAACGATTTAGAAAGTAAATTCACGGATCTAAAAAAAGAAAACAGAAGCTTGGCCGATGACAATGCCGATTTACTAAAGGATAAAAACCAATTAGAATTAGATCGCGATGCTGTAAAAATGGATTTAAGTAAATCTAAATCGGAGCTGGATAAATTGAAAATGGATTATGCAGCAGCTCAAAATAAATTTAAAGTGTTGCAGGATTCTTATGCCGCTTTAGAAAAAAATAGCAGCGACGCTATGCAAAGCAACATGAAAAAAAATCGGGATTTGCTGGAACAATTAGACGAGAAAGGGAAAGCATTAGCATTAGAGCAAGAAAGTTTGAATAAAAGTTCCCAGCGTTTGCAGGAATTAGAAAATTTGATTGCTGCCAAAGAAACGAGCATGAAAAAACTAAAAGAAACGTTGTCGAAAGCGTTGAATAGTTTTGAAGGAAAGGGCTTAACAGTAGAACAAAAAAACGGAAAAGTATATGTTTCTATGGAGAATAAACTACTTTTCAATTCCGGAAGTTGGGCGGTAGGTTCTGAAGGGAAAAAAGCAGTAATTGAAGTAGGTAAAGTTTTGGGTGACAATCCAGATATTTCCGTGCTGATAGAAGGACATACAGATGATGATGCTTTTACTGTTTCAGGTCCAATAGCGGATAACTGGGATTTATCTACTAAAAGAGCTACTGCGATAGTAGCGATTTTGAGCGAAAACAAAAAAATTAATAAACAAAACTTAACGGCGGCAGGACGAAGTGAATTTTCTCCTTTAGCAAGTAATTCAACTGCCGAAGGAAAAGCAAAAAACCGCAGAATCGAAATTATTCTTACACCAAGATTAGATGAAATTTCTAAGATGTTGAATGAGATAAATTAAGGTTAAGACAGCTAGTATAATAAGTTTTACCATGACGATTATAAGAGCGGATTTAAAGAAGCTTAATTTCGTAATGGTTTATAAAAAGAGCTTCCTTTGACCGCTAATTCGTTAATTTTAGCTTTAGACTGAGAGGTTTTAATTAGTGAATTAGTGGTTATATTTTTTTTAAACATCTTGTAAACGTTTCTCAATTTTATGTTAACAGTAAATCAAAACGACAAACAAATTTTATCTTTGTTTTCGAAAATTAAAATACAATTTCCTTAAAAATGAAATATACTACTTTACCAAATACAGATCTAAAAGTCAGCAAGATTTGCCTTGGAACGATGACTTTTGGGCAGCAAAATACAGAATCAGATGGTCATGCTCAAATGGATTATGCACTAGAAAACGGAGTCAATTTCTTTGATACCGCCGAGATGTATTCTGTTCCAGCGCGTCAGGAAACCTACGGAAGCACAGAGAAAATTCTTGGGACTTGGTTCAAAAAATCAGGCAAAAGAGAAGAAATAGTTTTAGCTTCAAAGATTGCGGGACCTAATCCCAACTTTACCTACATGCGCGAGAAAAATGATTTTTCGCCAGCCAGTATCAAATTTGCTTTAGACCAAAGTTTACAGCGCTTACAAACGGATTATATCGATGTGTATCAGTTGCATTGGCCGGAACGTAAAACGAACTTCTTTGGACAACGCGGTTTCAAGGCGCAAGACGATGCTTGGGAAGATAACATTCACAATGTATTGGAGACCTTAGACGGGTTTATTAAAGAAGGAAAAATAAATCACATAGGACTTTCAAATGAAACCCCTTGGGGAATTATGCGTTTTCTGGAAGAAAGTAAATACAACAATTTGCCAAAGATTAAAACCATTCAAAATCCATATTCTTTATTAAATAGACTTTTTGAAGCGGGTTCTGCCGAAATTTGTCTAAGAGAAAATGTGGGTTTATTGGCGTATTCTCCGATGGCTTTTGGCGTTTTATCCGGTAAATTTCTATCCGGTGAAAATTATCCAAATACCAGAATCAAATTATTTCCTCAGTTTTCAAGATACAATAGCGAGCAATGTACAGAAGCCACGAGATTGTATCAGGAAATTGCTAAGAAAAATGGACTGTCTTTGACGGAATTGTCTTTAGCATTTATAGAGCAACAGCCCTTTGTGACCAGCACAATTATTGGCGCAACAACTATGGAACAATTAAAAGAAAATATCGATACGATTAAAGTTTCTCTATCGGATGAGGTTCTAAAAGCTATTGATGAAGTTCATGCTATAATTCCTGATCCGGCACCATAATTTGTTAAACTAAAAAATGTAAATTTAAGTCTTCAAGAAACCCTGTCAGAGCTCAAAACGTTGACAGGGTTGTTTTTTAATTTTAGTATTAAAGATCAAATTCCTCATCAACGGATAATGAATCGATTTTTACTTGTGTAGTATCTTGCGTTTTAATTCTTAGAAAAGACTGTGCCGGCCCAGAAATAATGATGCGTTGGGATTGATAAATAGTATCGTCAGGACTTAATAATCCTCTACGGAACATCATATTAATTAAAAAAGATTCTTGTTTTATGGCAAAATCTTTTAGCATTCCTTGATTATTAAACTGATACATGAATTTCTTTGGACTTGGAATAATTCGGGCGAGATAAAGACATTCTTTCAAATTTAATTCTGATGGACTTTTCTGAAAGTAAAACCGACTTGCTTCGCCAATTCCATATACATTTGGACCCCATTCAATAATATTAAAATATACTTCCAGCATGCGTTCCTTGCTTGCAATTCTGTTATTTTCAAGAATATAAACTAGCAAAATTTCTTCCAATTTGCGGGATACTGTTTTTTCGCGGGTAAGAAAAACATTTTTTACTAATTGCATGCTAATGGTGCTGGCACCTCTTGCGAATTTTTTGGTTTTAATGTTTTTTATGATGGATTGTTTAAATGCTTCATTAATAAAACCATGATGAGAAAAGAAAGAAGGATCTTCAGTAGTCAGAACACATTTTCTTAAATAAGGGGATATTTGGTTTAAAGACGTATAATTTGAATTGGCAGAACCAACCAAAATTGGGCGTTGCAATACGTTTTTTATAAGTGCCCTATAAATAAATTCTTCATTGAGTTTGTTGAGATTCGCTTTGCCATATTTTGTAATTTTAAGATTTTCCTTATTGATATTGCTATCAAAAACCAGCTGATCAGGTTTGTTTTTGTTGTAAGAGAAATTTAGATTATAATCAAAATTTCCTTCCGCTTCCATTCCTTGAAAATTGGTAAATAAGCCATCAGGAAGCGAGGAGATGAAATTCTGTGCTTTCATCTTTGGAATAACTACTTTTAGTTTGTAAACGGTGTCTTTTTTAGTTTCGTACGCTACATAAGGATGAAATTTCACCTTATTAAACTGAACCGTTGAAGTACTGTCTATCGAAATAAAATCAGAACCGAACAAGAATCGAAAGTCAAAACGTGCATTTTTGATGACGACATCTTTACTGGCAATTTTAGAATGATTTACTTTTAAATTTTTAATAGAGGTGAAACCGTCGACATGTAATTCATCTCCATCTCGATCTATATTTTGAATATTCAATCGAATGGAATCAAAACTCGATTTTAGGTTGTAACGTTCGTCAAAGTAAGGAACCTTGATAGCGCCAGTATCAATATTAAAGAAACGGATATCGGCTTTTTTATTTCTTGGATCGGCAAACCCTTTTATTTTCCAACGTTGTGTAAAAGTATTAGTTTGAACTCTTATTGAAGTTTCCAGTTGCTTATCAACCAATCGCATTTTTTGGAAATTAATCATTGCTTTTTTTCCGTTGTCATCTAAACGAAAGGAAAGATTGTCTAAAATCATGTCGGTTGGAACTAAATTCAGTGCTTTAGAGATAATGCGATAGGCAAATTCCGCATAATCTTTTTTTTCATTGCTTATTTCTGTTTGCTTGTCTTTTTTTATAAAAGCATCAAAATTTCTTGTTTTTCCTTTTTTAGTAAGCTGTACAAAACCATTCTGGATGTTTAAAGTTCCAAGTTGTACATCACCTATCAGTAGTTTCCAGATGTTGACACTTGTTGTTAATTTTTGTATTTTAAAGAGTGTATCTGCATTTTTTGGAGCTAAAACAACATCAGAAAGGTTTAAAGTTGAAAACCCGTCAAAAGAAGCTTTTTTAACTGAAAAAGTACTGTTGTAATCCATTTCCATTGTATTAGAAACCTTGGCGATGGTTTGCTGTAAAACTGCATTTCGAAAGATATAAAAAACACTAATTAGAACGGTAAACAATATAATTAATATTGTAGACGCTAGAATTATTTTTTGTTTTCCGGTTCTCATAAACAGTTTGTTAGTGAATAGAAACCACAAAGTGATTTTATTTGTAAAGTAAAGGAAAAAACTAGTGTGGGTATGATTTTAGCATATTATTTAGGACTTTTTTGTGTATTGCGATTTACGAACGCAAAGCTGTTAGGGATTAAACACTTTGGTGTTATTTAAGGACAGATCGAAACTCCTGGCGGTACTGTGAAGCGCTTTTACCTGCAAACTCCTTGAAAGATTTATTGAAGTAACTAAAATTATTGAAACCGCTTTCATAGCATATTTCAGTTATGCTGATGGGTTTTTCTGCCAGTAACTTGGAGGCGTGTACAAGACGATAATCATTTACAAAATGGGTGAACGTTTTATTGGTAATTTTCTTAAAATACCGACAAAAAGACGGTACCGTCATACTCACGATTACCGCTACTTCATAGAGTGTAATGTGCGCTTGAAAATTATCTTTCACATAATTAAATACGGCATTGATCCGATCGTTATCCTGCATCTGCATTTCCATTGAAAATCCATCAGCATTCAAAATGGTATATTCATTGGATAATTCTAATTCGCTTAGAATACTTAACATAGTCAACAGCTTTTCAAGATGCGACTGTTTTTCCATGGATTCAATTTTAATGCCGATGTTCTTTTTAGTTTCTCCTTCAAAAGCAATTCCGGCTTTGGCTTGACGGAAAAGATTTTGAATGTTTTTCATTTCAGGAATATTAAAAAATTCATTCCCTAGAAAATTCGGTTTCATTTGGATAACCGTTTCGTTTTTATTTCCTGTTTCTTCATTGGTAAACCCGCAATGAGGAAGATTACTTCCTATAAGTATCAGATCACCATCGGTATAATAAGATATATGGCTTCCAATTTGGCGTTTTCCCGAACCACCGTTTACAAACACTAGTTCAATTTCAGGATGATAATGCCATAAGTGAGCTTTGTTGTTAGCGTTTTCAATATATTGGGAATAGTAGAAGGAACTCCCAAAAGATGGCGTTATAATTTCGAATGCAGGCGGTACTATTTTCATAGACAACGTATTTAGAATAGCACAAAATTACCTAAAATAAGTGTAAAATTATCTTATTTAACCTTAATCGTTTTCGTAAAAGGTAAAATAGCATATAAATTAGAAAATCCTGTAGTACTTTACAATGAATCCCTTACGGTAATTTTGCGTCAGATAAATAATCAATTATAAATCTAAAAATTTACTATAATGAAAAAGATTTTAAAATTTAGTTTAGTGCTATCCACCGTAGTATTAACTGCCGTCGAAGCACATGCAAGAAAGGCTGATTTCTCGTTAGATTTAAAAAAAGAAGAGGGAAAGACGGTAAGTTTTACTTTAAAAGAGATCAAGAGAATCGATTTGTCGATTTATGACACAAGTGATAATTTAATTTATCAAGAAAAGGTTACTTCTGAGGATGATATTAATAGAACGTACGACTTAACTGCTTTTCCAGAAGGCATTTATTTCTTAGAAGCGGAAAGTGATCTTAAAATTTCAAGATACAAAATTGAGGTTTTTGGTAAAGTAGCTAAACTGTATGTTGATGCTGTTTCAGAAGTGTACAAGCCGGTTTTGGTAAACAAAAATGGAACTGTAGCATTTAATATGTTAAACACAAGTAAAACACCTGTTGCCGTTAAAATTTATAGTTCAAATGACACAGCGTTGTATAACGAAACCATATCTGGAGAATTAAATGTGGGTAAGATATTTGACATAAGTAAGGTGGAAGGAGACGAATGTACGTTTGTTATCACTTCTAATGGTAAAACTTTTGTCGAAACAGTTGATGTCAAATAATAAGTAAGGAAGTTGTAGTAATTAAGAGGCTGTCTATTTTAGGCAGCCTCTTTTTTTTAGTGCAATCGTCGTAAAACGTAAAGGTAATTAAACTAAATAATTTAGGATATGACATTATGAAACATAGAATTTTTTAACCTTTGCGACGATTTCATTTAAGGTCATTTTGTCTGCTGTTTCAACTGCTTTTAGTTTATTAGCAAATAATTTTTCATCCTGAATTTTTTGTTCCAACCTGATCTTTGTTTCGGCGGGGCCAAAAACAAAAAGTTCATCTGCTCCTTTTACATAAGATAGCACTTCTTTTATAAAGAAATCTAGTTGTTCTTTTTTTCGATTTTCAAATTTTGACTCGCTATTGCCGTGATGACCTCCAGAAAAGGTACCTTTGTTCCCTTCCTTATCGTGGTAAACGTTGTTTTCTACATCAGAGTCTATTTCAGAAATTTTTTCATCTTTACCGCCTTCCAGCGTAACAATAATTGCCTTTGAGGTGTCGATCCAAATTCCAGTTTGTCTTTTCATGTCTTTGATTTTTAAGTTAAAGTAAATTTTTTGTGCTACAGAATCGTGCTCATTTGACTGATTAGAACGCGTTCTGATTTATTTTTTCCTGAAAATGAAGAAGCTATGTCGTTGGCAGTTTTTAAAATCGAGGCATTAATTTCTGGAGTGAACAAGTGCTGATGTTCTGTTCTGAAAATTTTAAAGTCGGGCATCACTTGTTCCAATTCCCATTCGTTAGCGACACGCCAGTCAAAAACAATTTCGATTTCATAAGCGGTATCATCGCCAAATTCATTAAAAGTATTTTCAAGCGGAAGCCATTCTGTTTTTACAATTTCTTTGAGTTGTGCGATTTCCTCTTTTCGAATAGTTTTATCTATGGCCGCAATGCAATAAAACACTTTTCCTAAGTGTTCATAGAGGCGAGTCATAGTTTGGTGTGATGGTTTCATTTTTCAATCTTTAGATAAAAAAACAACACATAAATTTACAACAAAATAATGAATCTCATTCTGGATTTTCATTTTTTATTAAGTAATATTTTTATTTTATTACGTATAATCGTTTGACTTTCAAATAAAATGAAAGCAATTATTTAGATTGACTCGGAGTAATTATGGCTTTTTCTTATGAATAGAAATCGTACTAATTATAATTATGTGGGCATAAAAAAGAGGATGCCGTTTTTTAATGACATCCTCTTTTTTGCGAATTCAGTAAAATTATTTTTTCGAATATTCTTTTTCTAAAAATAAGTACCGGGCATCGTTTTCTGCTTTTATTGATTTTGAATTTACATCAATAACCATAATCGCTGGATTTTCTTCGTTTTTTGCGCTAGGCCAAACAGGAAGTTTATCCCCGTTTGGATTACCTGTTTTTATGAAGTTGGCAAAAAAGTTCATCATGGTATCCGAAACTTTATAATCATCGTCTGTCCAAGCATAATTTTTATTAGATGCTAAATTCCCCATTGCATATTCTATCTCTGCAGAGTGAACCGCCCCTTTTGGTATAGGAGTTTTTGAAATGTTTTTGTCTTTTTTAATGACTCCTCCTGCAAGAGCAGCTTCAAGTTCATTGTCGCGCATTTCGGGTCTTGGGTGTGCATAATAATAACGATATACAGGCTGTGTACTGTTTTTTCGATGCAAATCAAACCATTTCCAAGTGCTGTAGGCAATAAAACGGTCTCCTGCTAAATCGGTGGCAGATTGCTCCGTTATTTCAGGAGTTCCTGCAGGATACAACTTTAAAACTTCGTCCGCTTTGGAGCCATATAATTCTTTTACTTTTTGGATATAACTTGCATTGTCTATGTCTTTTCCCATGGTTAAAGCGTGGTAGTTCATTTCCTCTGAATTCCATCCTAACAACAAAGGAACCATAGCTTGTTGTTTTGCTTCAAAAATTTCGGGTAGCGATTTTGTTAAAAAATAACCGTCAATAGTTATTTTGAAAACACCCAGACTTGTTCCCAATGATTTTTGATACAGCTCAAAAGTGGACATCGCACGAAGGTCTTTTAAGGATGTAGCTCCAATTTTTTTGGCAATTTCGAGGCCTATTTTTTCGCTCTCTGCCAAAGGGACCGGAGATAATGTAGGGAAGATGGAACCACCGCTTTCGCCAATAGCTCCTGCGATAAGTCCATTTGATAATGGAGAAGCCATTTGAGCGCTCACCGAAATAGAACCAGCTGATTCTCCTGCGATTGTTACTCGTTTTGGATCCCCTCCAAATTTTGAAATATTGGCCTGTACCCATTTTAAGGCAGCATTTTGATCCAATAATCCATAGTTTCCTGAAGCGTGGTTAGGAGATTCTTTGGTCAGTTCAGGATGTGTGAAAAATCCCCAAATCCCTAATCTATAGTTTACGGTTAAGGTGATTATTCCTTTTTTGGCCATGTTTTCGCCATCATAACGATTTTCGGAACCATCGCCAGCAGCAAAACCACCACCGTAGAAATAAACTAAAACAGGAAGTTTTTCATTGGCTGATTTGGCAGGAGACCAAATATTAAGATATAAGCAATCTTCGCTCGTCCCGTCACTTCTAAAACCCATATCGCCAAATATGTAGGATTGGATTGCTCTTGGTCCAAATTTTTTGGTTTGTTTAACTCCTGGCCAATATGTCAAAGCTTGAGGAGCTTTCCATCGTAAATTACCCACTGGTGGCTGTGCAAAGGGAATTCCTTTGAAGCTTTGAATATTTGTTTTCACATCAAATTCACCTTCTATTATTCCATTTAAAGTGGTTATTTGAACAGGGAAAGCATTTGGGTTTTCGGCATGTTGCGCTTTTGAAAAGAAAGGGATTGCCAATAGCATAAACCCAATGCATTTTATTTTTAGATTCATAATTTATGTGTTTTATCGTGTAATTTTTTTATAGAGATAAATAGAAATTCTACCCAAACAATTCATTTGCGATATCTTCAATTTTGGCGACCAATCGAATTTTAATTCCAGTATTTTTTAAGGCAATTTTATTGTATTTCGAAACAAAAATGGTCGAAAATCCTAATTTTTCGGCTTCCTGAATGCGTTGGTCTACGCGGTTTACAGGGCGAATTTCACCGGAAAGTCCCACTTCGCCAGCAAAACAAAAATCTTTATTTACGGGAATATCTTCATTCGATGATAAAATGGCTGCCACGACGGCTAAATCTATTGCAGGATCATCTACAGAGATTCCTCCGGTTACGTTGAGGAAAACGTCTTTGGCGCCAAGCCTGAAACCGGCTCTTTTCTCTAAAACTGCCAGAATCATATTCAGTCTTTTGGCATTGTAACCCGTTGTGCTGCGTTGTGGTGTTCCGTAAACTGCGGTGCTGACCAAGGCTTGGATTTCAATCATCAAAGGGCGCATGCCTTCTAGTGTTGAGGCAATCGCAGTTCCTGATAGTTCCTCGTCTTTGTGTGAAATTAATATCTCGGAAGGATTTGAAACTTCGCGCAAACCATTGCCTAACATTTCATAAATACCAATTTCAGCAGTCGAGCCAAAACGGTTTTTTAACGAACGTAAAATACGATACACATGATTTCTATCGCCTTCAAATTGCAAAACCGTGTCGACCATGTGTTCCAGGATTTTTGGTCCGGCAATGTTTCCGTCTTTGGTAATGTGACCAATAAGGATCACAGGAATATTAGTTTCTTTTGCAAATTTTATCAGTTCGGCGGTGGTTTCTCTAATTTGAGAAATACTTCCAGGAGTTGATTCAATATAATCGGTATGGAGTGTCTGAATGGAATCAATAATTACGATTTCCGGTTCAATAGCTTCAATTTGCTTGAAGATATTTTGGGTTTTGGTTTCGGTAAGAATATAGCAATTATCTCCGCTCGGCGTGATTCTTTCGGCGCGCATTTTTATTTGTTTCTGACTTTCTTCACCCGAAACATATAAAGTTTTATAAGGTAACTTTAAAGAAATTTGAAGTAAAAGCGTACTTTTTCCAATGCCGGGTTCACCGCCCAAAAGGATCAGAGAGCCAGGAACTATTCCGCCACCAAGAACACGATTCAATTCTCCATCGGTAGTGTCCATTCGGATTTCCTGAGCAGAATCAATTTCGTTTATTCGTAATGGTTTTGGTGCTTTGTTGGTGGGAGTTGGTTCGCTTTTCCAAGCTACTTTTTCTTGTTTTTGAATAATTTCTTCCGCTATAGTATTCCATTCTTTGCAGGAATTGCATTGTCCTTGCCATTTGGCATATTGGGCTCCGCAGTTTTGACAAAAAAAAGTAGTTTTTACTTTTGACATTATTTTTTTGGTGTTAGACTTTGCATGTCGTCAAATTTTTGAAACATCATGTCTTTAGTTAAATCTCCAATTTCCTCTAATTGCGACGCTTTTTGGTATTGTTTTACCGCTTTTTTTTGATCGCCTGTTTTTTCATACATCAATCCCAATTCATAGTCACTCAACATCGATTTAGGATAATTTTTTCGTGCAATTACAGCTAGTTTTTCAAGTTCGGGATATGCTTTATTTTTCAATATAGCAGCTTCGATCGCTTTGAAATCATTTATGCGCACTGGAATATTTAATTTCAATTGTTTTGACAAAAGATTATATTTCTCAGTAAGGTAATCTACATATCCTGACGGAAGTGTGGCAATTTTATCTGTATATTCCGTTGATGAAATTGGCTTATAGGATTCGAAAATTTGATACAAAGCATTAGGAATTGAATACAATACCAAGGAGTAATGAGAAGCGCCTTTGAAATAATCAAATTTATAATTAAGTAAAGGATTGGTAAGCAGTTTGATATTTGCATCCATCTTTTTTATGGGCTCTTGCAATTTTTTTACATCACCATCCGCTGTAGATTGGTAATAAAAAACGGGTTGTTTTAGGTTAGAAAGTTTTTCGGGAACGCGATTTTCCATTTCTGGGGCAAGTTCGGGGCTTAATGAAATGTACGCGTTAAATAGTAAAGTATCTTTGTAAAGAAAAAAGTTCAAATAGCCTGCTGTAGTATCGTGTCCCGCGATAATCCGAAAAGGTGCTAATCGATACTTTTTCTCTAAATAAGGTAGTAGTTCACCTCCAATAAATTCAAAAAATTGGGCACCTTTTCCAGATGGAGTGTCTTCAACTTCATCATAAGTACTGTCGTCTATCCGTTCGTTATTTTTGTTCTGATTGATGCTAACGATGATGGTTTCCGGTAAATCATCCCAATACGCGCCGTAATTTAACGCACCATAAAAAGGATCAAAAAGGTAGTCTCCATCAAGTAAGATGAGAATTGGATATCTTTTGTTTGGATTCTTCTCATAGGAGGCCGGCAATCCAATTGTGATTTCGCGGGTTACACCTAGTTTTGCTGATTCGAATGGTTGTGTCGTTTTTTGAGAAAATACTGAAATAGAAAACAATAATAAGAGTAAAATCTGTTTCATAATTTTAGTTGTTTTAGAAATTAAATTAATTCTAAAGTAAGCACCAATATAATGCTTTATTTACTTTTATAAAAAACAGGACCAACAAAAACACCCAATATAGAATTTCAGCAAAATTAGCTAAATCGCATAAAGAAAATTATTGAAATTCTTCTGAAAATCTGTACTGGGATTCTTAATGCAGTTTTTTTTCTGCAAATTTACGTCAAAGAATTGTCATTTTCATTAGGGAAAATTATCCAAGGTTTGAAGGTTTTTGCTTCTTCAAATTCTAATGTGGCATACGAAATGATGATTATAATGTCATCCTTTTGTACTTTTCTCGCAGCAGGCCCATTAAGGGTTATTACTCCAGAGTTTCTTCCACCTTTGATGGCATAAGTGTCAAAACGTTCGCCATTGTTAATGTTTACAATAGAAACTTTTTCTCCTTCGATTATATTAGATGCTTCTAATAATGTTTCATCAATAGTAATGCTTCCGATATAATTTAAATCAGCTCCAGTTACTTTAACTCGATGAATTTTTGATTTTACGACTTGAATTTGCATGCTACAAAAGTAATTAATTTAATGAAATTGTGTCAATCAAACGAATATTATTGACAACGATGGCTATAAAAGCACGGTATTTTTTATTTTTATTTTTTCTAAGACAGGGTAGTAATGTTGCTTCATCAGCAATTACAAAATACTCTAAAGTAAACATTGCATTTTTTTTGAATGATTTTTGTATCCATTCACATACCGAAGTGGCGCTTTTACTCTTGAATTTTTCTTTTGCGATATTTAATGTTTGAAAAATGATTGCAGCATTTTCCCTTTCATGGTCGGATAATCGCTCATTCCGGGAACTCATGGCCAAATTATTGGATTCTCTATAAATGGGACAACCAACAACATTGACTTTTAAGTTGTTTTTTGCGACCATTTTTTTTACAATTTGTAATTGTTGAAAATCTTTTTCACCAAAGTAGGCGTTAGTTGGTTCGACAATTTCAAAAAGACGTTTCACTATAGTGCCCACGCCATTAAAATGACCGGGTCTGAATTTTCCTTCCATTTGATTTTCTAATCCATCAAAATCAAACGGTTGAGATACAGGTTGTCCATCGTAAATATCTTCAACCGTTGGAGCATATAAAATAATTTTTGGACTTAAAGCTGTAAGTTTTTTTACATCTTCTTCTAATGTCCTTGGATATTTTGCTAAATCTTCCGGATTGTTAAATTGGGTTGGATTCACAAAAATACTGACAACCGTATGTTCATTTTCGGATAGTGATTTTTGCATTAGTGCCAGATGACCTTGATGCAGAGCGCCCATAGTAGGAACAAACCCAATAGTGGAATGAGTAGTTTTAATAGATTTCAGAAAGTCTATCAAAGCTGCTTTTCCATAGAATATATGCATGATGGTATTGTTAAAATTAAATGCAAACTTACTATTTTAGTTAATAACTGCATAAATTTTTGTAATTTTGCGTGGTTTTTATTACCAATAAACTAAGTAAATTACAATATGAAAGATAAGAGGATATTATATGTATCATCTGAAGTGGTGCCTTACCTTGCTGAAAATGAGGTTTCTTTAATGTCTTATGATGTTCCTAAAATGGTCAATGATCAAGGTGGACAGATAAGAATTTTCATGCCCAGATATGGAAATATTAATGAAAGAAGACACCAATTACACGAAGTAATTAGACTTTCAGGGATGAATTTGGTAGTGAATGACTTGGATATGCCTTTGATCATTAAAGTTGCTTCCATTCCAAAAGAAAGAATTCAGGTTTATTTTATCGACAATGATGAATATTTCAAGCGCAAAGCAACCTTTGCAGATGAAGAAGGAGTTATGTATCCAGATAATGACGAGAGAGCTATTTTCTTTGCAAAAGGAGTTGTAGAAACCGTTAAGAAACTAAATTGGGTTCCTGATATTATTCATGTTCACGGATGGATGGCTGCTATGTTGCCTATTTATTTGAAACATTTTTATAAAAATGAGGCTCTTTTTTCTGAAACCAAAATTGTTACTTCTGTTTATAGCCAGTCTTTTGAAGGGATTTTGGATGCTGAAATGATTAATAAAGTGAAATTTGACGGAATTCCTAATGAAGCTATTATTGAATTAGAAACACCTGACTACGAGCACATTATGAAAGCAACTATTATGCACTCTGACGCCGTAATTATTGCTTCTGAAAACCTGTCTTCAAGTTTAACAAAATTTATAGAATCTTCAGGGAAACCTTTTTTATCTTTCGCTCCGAAAGATAAATTCGCGGAAGCGTATACTAATTTCTATAAAAACGAGGTTCTTTAAATTCAACTTTTATTAATAAATATGTACAATACTTCTTTTTTTAAGAAAATGCTAGTTCTGGCCAGCATTATCCTTTTGTATTCGTGTGATAAAGATTACTATGCGATTGGTGGGGATTTAATCGGTGATAACCATTTTGATTTTAGCACCTATACGTCAAATGTCATAGCCTACAATCAAAAAATAGGTCCTGTACAATCCAACGATTTAGCTGTAAATAGGTTGGGAATTTATACAAATCCTGCTTTTGGGACTACAACCGCTAATTTTGCAACACAATTAAGTTTAGGTTCTGTAAGTCCTGAAATTGGAAGTAATCCCGAAATTGAAAGTGTTGTTTTAACTGTTCCGTATTTTACTGATGCAACTAAAACGGTTACAAATACTGATGGTAGTCATGTTTATGAATTAGATTCTATTTACGGCGGAAGTCCTGCTGAAATTAAATTAAGCGTTTATGAGTCTGGATATTTTATGAGAGATTTAGATCCTGCAGGGGGGTTTCAAGAGGCGCAAAGATACTATACAAATCAGAATGTTAATTTTGATAATGCCAAGGTTGGAAATCGCTTGAATGATGATGTAAATGTTGCTCAAAACGACGGTTTCTTTTTTAGTGCTGCTGAATATGTTGAAAAAACTACTGATGCAACTACAAAAGTCGAAACTACAACTCGTACTGCTCCAGGAATGCGATTGAACTTGAATAAAAGTTTTTTTGACGCTAAAATAATACATGCACCGGCCGGCAAATTAGCTACTACAGATGTGTTTAAAGACTATTTTAGAGGTTTGTATTTCAAGGTGGAAAAATCGGGAAGTAGCGCAGGAAACTTAGCGTTATTGAATTTTAAGTTGGGAAAGATTACTATTAAATATAAAGAAGATTTGTCTACAACAGTTGGTACAGTGGTTACGGTTACCAGAGTTGATAAGTCTATCGTACTGAACCTTGCAGGAAATTCTGTAAATCTTTTAGAGCAAACTAATACAAACGCTTTATACTTAAATGCCACTGCCAATCCAAATACTGTTGACGGAGATGAAAATCTATTCTTAAAAGGTGGCGAAGGTTCAATGGCTATTCTTCATCTTTTTAGTACTCCAGGGGAGCTTACTACTTTGAGGTCCAATGGCTGGTTAATTAATGAAGCAAATCTTGTTTTTCATATTGATACAGACAAAATGAAAGATGTTGGAGGAGTAAAAGTCTATGAGCCTAATAGAATCTATTTATATGACCTTACCAATAATCGTCCGGTTGTAGATTATTTTAATGATGCTACTACAAGTAAAAACCCTAAAAATGGGAAATTGATTTATGGAGGTATGATTAATAAAGAAACTGCCACAAATAAGGGGTTGACTTACAAAATCAGAATTACAAATCAGATAAGAAATTTAATAAAAAATTCTGATTCAACAAATGTAAAGTTAGGTCTAGTGGTTACGGAAGATATAAACACTGTTACTTCAAGTTATTTGAAAACACCTAATTCTTTTTCTTCACAAGTGCCGAGAGCTAGCGTTATGAATCCGTTAGGGACTATTCTTTACGGTGGAAAATCTACAGTTCCTGTGGACAAAAGATTGAAACTTGAAATTTTTTATACAAAACCTAATTAAGGAAAAATTATGTGTGGAATTGTTGGATATATCGGTTATAGAGAAGCTTACCCTATTGTTATAAAAGGGCTGAAGAGACTAGAATATAGAGGTTATGATAGTGCTGGTGTCATGCTTTATGATGGGGAGAACTTGAAAATTTCCAAAACTAAAGGTAAAGTTGTAGACTTAGAGGAGCGAGCATCGAAAGAAATTTCTATTAATGGGACTATAGGAATGGGACATACCCGTTGGGCTACACATGGTGTGCCAAACGATGTTAACTCTCATCCTCATCTTTCGAATTCGGGAAATTTGGCGATAATTCATAACGGAATTATCGAAAATTATGCACCGTTGAAGGTGGAATTGATGAAAAGAGGTTACATTTTTCATTCTGATACAGATACCGAAGTATTAGTAAATCTTATTGAAGAAGTACAAAAAAAAGAGAAGCTAAAATTAGGGAAAGCGGTACAGATTGCGTTGAATCAGGTGGTTGGTGCTTATGCAATTGCAGTTTTTGATAGAAATAATCCAGACGAAATTGTGGCTGCCCGTTTAGGAAGCCCGTTGGCAATTGGAGTTGGTGAAGGAGAATATTTTATTGCGTCTGACGCTTCACCATTTATAGAATATACGTCTAATGCTATCTACTTAGAAGATGGTGAAATGGCGATTATTAGATTGCACAAAGCCATGAAAGTGAGAAAAATTAAAGATGATTCCTTAGTTGATCCTTATATTCAAGAACTTCAAATGAATTTGGAGCAAATCGAAAAAGGGGGTTACGATCATTTTATGCTCAAGGAGATTTATGAGCAGCCAAGTGTAATTAAAGACACGTACCGTGGAAGGCTTCATGCGAATGAAGGAATTATAAAAATGTCTGGTGTAGAAGACAATTTGGAAAAATTCTTAAATGCAGACCGAATTATAATCGTGGCTTGTGGTACATCATGGCATGCGGGTTTAGTAGCTGAATATATATTTGAAGAATTTGCTCGAATTCCTGTAGAGGTAGAATATGCCTCTGAATTTAGATATAGAAATCCAATTATCAACAGTAAAGATGTTGTTATAGCGATATCTCAATCTGGTGAAACCGCTGATACCATGGCGGCTATAAAATTAGCCAAAGAGCATGGTGCATTTGTGTTTGGTGTTTGTAATGTAGTTGGATCTTCTATTTCAAGAGAAACGCATGCAGGAGCTTATACTCATGCTGGACCAGAAATTGGCGTTGCATCGACGAAAGCATTTACCACTCAAATTACGGTGTTAACGATGATGGCGCTGCGTTTAGCTAAGGCTAAAGGTACTTTGTCAAAAACGGATTTTCACAGGTATTTGCAGGAATTAGAAATTATTCCTGAAAAAGTGAAAGAAGCCTTAGAAACAAATGATAGAGCTAAGGAAATTGCGGCTACATTTAAAGATGCACCCAATTGTTTGTATTTAGGAAGAGGGTATAATTTTCCAGTGGCTTTAGAAGGAGCTTTAAAGCTTAAAGAAATATCCTATATTCACGCCGAGGGTTATCCAGCGGCAGAAATGAAGCATGGTCCAATTGCTTTGATAGACGAACATATGCCTGTTGTGGTAATTGCGCCAAAACAAGGGCATTATGATAAGATTGTTAGTAATATTCAGGAAATAAAATCCCGAAGCGGAAGAATAATAGCAATTGTTACGAAAGGGGATACGCAAGTTCGGGAATTAGCGGATTATGTGATTGAAATACCGGAAACTTCAGATGCTTTATCTCCGTTAATAACTACGATACCGTTGCAGCTTTTGTCTTATCATATTGCGGTTATGAGAGAGTGCAATGTTGATCAACCGCGTAACCTTGCGAAATCTGTTACGGTGGAATAGTACGCAGAATAATTTTTATAAAAGGCCTCGAAAGATATTTTTTTGAGGCCTTTTTTTTGTAGTCTGTGCAGGTAGGATTTGCATTTTTTTTTGGTTTTATTAACTTTTATCAAATATCCAAAAATTCAGAAAATTTCTAAGATTAATGCAGTTATTATATGCATGCATAGTGTAATTCTATTATTTATACTTAATTTTTAACAAAAAATAAAATCAAAAAAATACAGAATAATTTTAATTGAGGTAAAATCACTGATAATTATGAAATTTTTAACGTCATTTTTTATTAATATTAAAAATATTTGTACTTTGGCAGCATAAATCATAAAATTTTAACCAAATGAGAGTGTATTTACTTTTTTTGTCATTGTTTTTTTGCAGCTTAACATTCGCTCAAAATACAATTTCAGGTATTGTTACTGATAGTAGCAATCAGCCTATTCCTGGAGCTAACATTAAAATTGTTGGTGAAACCTCCGGTACTGTTTCTGGGATGGATGGTTCATTTACTTTGCAATCAGCAAAAAAACCACCTTATGTGATTAATGTTAGTAGTGTGGGGTTTGGAACACAAAAAGTAACGGTTTCATCCACTAATCAAAAAGTGGCAGTTAAACTTGCTGACGAAGAAACAAAATTGAATGAGATAGTCGTTTCTGCTTCAAGAACTCCAGAAAGAGTGTTAGAATCTCCCGTAACAATTGAAAGAATGGGTATTTCTGACATAAAAAAATCGGCATCTGCAACTTTTTATGATGGTTTGGAAAACATGAAAGAAGTGCAAATGAACACAAGTAGTTTGTCTTTTAAATCAATAAATACTCGTGGTTTTGCTACAGTAGCTAATACACGTTTTATGCAATTGGTAGATGGAATGGATAATTCATCACCATTATTGAATTTTGTATTAGGAAATATGATTGGTGTTTCTGAAATTGATGTTCAAAGTGTAGAGTTATTGCCAGGAGCTTCTTCTGCTTTATATGGTGCAAATGCTTTTAACGGTATTTTATTTATGAATAGTAAAAGTCCATTTACAAGTCAGGGAATTACTGCTTATGCAAAATTTGGACAGACGAGTCAAGAAGCTGCAGGATCAAATGACTATATTGACTATGGCATTAGAATGGCACATGTTTTCAGCTCAAAATTAGCAGGAAAAGTTAACTTCACTTATATGCGTGGAACAGATTGGTATGCTACAAACTATGATGACAAGACTCGTCCAGGTATTGATAGAAGTAATGTGAATTATGATGGAATAAATGTTTATGGTGACGAGGTTTCCACGAATATAAAGGGAGTTGGTCAATCATTAGCCTCTTTGGGTTTGATTTCTCAAGCGGCCGTAAACTTACTTCCAAATTATAACGTAAGTAGAACTGGTTACAATGAAGTTGATTTAACGAATAACAAGGCTAGTAACACTAAAATAGACTTTTCACTTCATTACAGACCTTTTGGAAATGAAAAGTTAGAAGTTATTTGGCAAAGTAAATTTGGTTTTGGAAATGCTGTATATCAAGGAGCCAATAGATATTACTTGAATGACTTTTTTATGCAACAGCATAAATTAGAGTTCAAAGGGAAAAACTTTTTCGTAAGAGGGTATACGACTAATGAGGATGGTGGGAAATCATATGATATGCTTTTTACGGGTATTAACGTAAATAGAAAATGGAAAGATGACAAGACATGGTTTGGTCAGTATGCTGGAGCCTACATTCAATCTACATTAGCAGGAATGACGCCTGAAAATGCACACATAATTGCAAGAAATACTGCTGATACAGGAAGATTGCTTCCAGGTACCCCAGAATTTAAAGCTGCTTTTAATAATGTTATTGCTGATCCAAGTGTGCTCTCGGGTTCAAAATTGGTTGATAATTCAAGAATCTATCATTCAGATGCTAATTATAATTTTAAAGACATTATAAAATTTGCAGAAATTCAGGTTGGAGGATCTTTTAGATTGTATGAATTAAATTCTCATGGCCGAATTTATACTGATGCAAACGGACCAATTAATTACACGGAATATGGTTTTTATACTCAGTTAACAAAAAAGTTAATGGAAGAAAGATTAAAATTTACTGGATCTGTTCGTTATGATAAATCAAAAAATTTCGATGGAAATTTTTCTCCAAGAGTATCTTTAGTGTATTCAGGCGGGGAAAGAAAGAATCACAACTTTAGAGCTTCTTTTCAGACAGGTTTTAGAAACCCATCAACCCAAGATCAATACATCGGGTTTAATGTCGGAAGTGCTTTGCTTCTCGGCTCGGCTCCTGATAACCTAACAAGATATAGCGAAGTTTGGCCTGTTTCAACTGCAGTTGGTCAAGCTTTAGCCGGAGGAACAACAGTTGTTTTAACGGGTTTAAACGCTTACAATAACTCTTATACCGCTTCCTCAGTAGCTGTTTTTAGTGCTCTCGCGGCGAGTAATCCTATTGCGGCTTCCGCATTATTAAGAAAAACAAACGTTAATTATGTAAAACCTGAACAAGTTAAAGCATTTGAGTTGGGATATAGATCATTCATAAAAGATGTATCAGTTGATATCAATGGATATTATAATATTTATAATGATTTTATTGGAAATTTAAATGTTGTGGCACCTTTATATGGTACTACGCAAGATTCTCCAAATCCTCTTGCAGGACCAACGAATTCAGGTGCTCAAACGTTACATGCACTTCAAAATGGTAATTATAGAGTGTATCAGTTGTATACTAATACTAATGTAGAAATCAAATCTCTTGGATTTGGTCTTGGACTGTCTAAAAAAGTATATAAAGACTTCGAATTTGGAGTTAACTATAATTATGCTGAATTTAAATTTGACCAAGCTAAAGATCCGAGTTTTGAAGCAGGTTTTAACACACCAAAACATAAGTTGAAAGCTTCATTTGGAAACGAAAAGTTATTTAAAAATTTTGGATTTAACGTAAGTGGACGATGGAATAGCGAATATTTATGGCAATCTACAATGGTAGATGGGATGATTAGCGCGGCTACCGTGGTTGATGCTCAAATCAATTACAACATGCCAAAATTAAAATCAACACTTAAACTAGGAGCTTCTAATATTGGAGGGAAAGAATACAGTCAAGTATTAGGTGCTGGATTGATAGGTCATCAATATTTTGCTTCTTGGACAATTAATCCATAATTGAATCCATAATTTTAAAAAAAATACAACCATGATAAAAAATTTAAAATGGCTACTATTGGTATCGTTAACCTTTGTGGCATGTAATAACGACGATGAAAATTCGACGGTTGAAGTTCCAGTGACATCGGGTACTGCAAGTTTTACAAAATATGTTGCATTGGGAGATTCATTCGCGGCGGGATATAGTGATGGGGCTCTTTTCAAAAAAGGACAAGAAGGTTCTTATGTGAATATTTTAGCTCAACAATTTGTCACTGCCGGAGGGGGCGATTTTAAAACGCCTTTCACATCAGATAATTTAGGCGGATTGTTATTGGGAGGAAACGTGATTGCAGGTACTCGTTTGTACTTTAAATTAAGTACTTCTTCTCCAACACCAGTTGCAGGAGTTCCGACTACTGAAGTAACTACAAAAATTACGGGGCCATATAATAATTTAGGAGTTCCCGGAGCAAAAAGTTATCATCTTATAGCGCCTGGTTATGGAAATGTTGCTGGAGTAGCTACAGGTGCTGCAAATCCTTATTTTGCAAGATTTGCAACTACATCGGGAACAACAGTTTTGGCAGATGCTTTAGTTCAGGCTCCTACTTTCTTTTCTTTGTGGATAGGTGGGAATGATGTTTTGGGTTATGCTACTTCTGGAGGTATTGGTGTAAACCAAACGGGTAATTTAAATCCTGCTACTTACGGAGGTAATGACATAACTGACCCTAATGTTTTTGCAAGTGTTTATTCAGGATTAGTTTCGAAATTAACGGCGAATGGAGCAAAAGGAGTGGTCGCCAACCTTCCTTATGTAAGTACACTTCCTTATTTTACAACGGTACCTTATAACCCGGTTCCGTTAACAGCGGGGGTGGCTACTCAATTAAATGGTGGTTATGCTGCTTATAATGGAGGATTGCAGTTTGCTGTTTTAAAGGGATTGATTACGGCTGATGAAGCGACGAAGAGAACAGTAAAATTTGCTGCGGGAAGTAATGCGGTTGTTATTGTTGATAGTTATTTAACAAACTTATCAGCGTATGGTATCCCTTCTTATAGACAAGCCACTGCTGAGGACTTGCCTGTTTTAACGTCAAGAACTTTTATAGGAACTCTAGTGGGTGGGAATGCTGCTGCTGTTAACGGGGTTTCTGTTCCTTTAGCGGATCAATGGATATTAACGAAAGATGAGATTGCGGAAGTTAAAGTTGCTACAGATGCTTATAACGTTACTATAAAAGCAATTGCAGATGCTAAAGGTCTGGCTTTTGTTGATACTAAAGCTATTATGACTCAATTGTCAACTGGAGGTGTTGTTAGTAATAGTTTCACACTTACTTCGGCTTATGTGACCGGTGGAGCATTTTCGCTTGATGGTGTTCATCCAGGGCCGAGAGGTTACGCATTAATAACAAATGCATTTATGGCTGCAATTAATGCTAAATACTCTTCAACTTTAAAACCGGTTGATTTGAGTCTTTATCCAATATTGTATCCCGCAGTTATTCAAT
Source organism: Flavobacterium fructosi (assembly GCF_042787335.1). Lineage (NCBI taxonomy): Bacteria > Pseudomonadati > Bacteroidota > Flavobacteriia > Flavobacteriales > Flavobacteriaceae > Flavobacterium > Flavobacterium fructosi. Next base: position 147,674 of record NZ_JBHZQA010000002.1, read on the forward strand.
AAAATTGTTTTTAATTTTTGATAAAGAAACCACCCATTTTGTAATGAGGTGGTTTCTTATTTTAAGTGGGATAAATTTTTTTTGTTTGTTTTAGATCCTTTTTTAAATAATACTTTAATTTTTTCATGTTTTTTATAGAAAAAGGTATTGATTTTTTATTTTAAAAAATTATCTTTGCGCACTGAAAAAAGTGTCTAATCGATAAGTTTCGATTGGTTCTGTTTCATAAACCTAAATAGCTATTTAATAAATACATAAGTAATGTCTAAAGTAATAGGAAAAGTTGCCCAGATCATTGGCCCAGTAGTTGACGTTGTTTTCAACGGTAAGGATGTTGAACTTCCAAAAATTTATGATTCATTAGAAATCACAAAAAAAGATGGTACTTTATTAGTACTTGAAGTGCAATCTCACATTGGTGAAAACACAGTTCGTACCATTTCGATGGACTCAACAGATGGTTTGAGTAGGGGTTATGAAGTAGTTGGAACAGGAAATCCTATCCAAATGCCAATCGGCGCCGATGTTTACGGTCGTTTGTTCAACGTAATTGGAGATGCCATTGATGGTTTAGGAAACTTGCCAAAAACAGGTGAAAACGGAATGTCTATTCACAGACAAGCACCTAAATTTGAAGATTTATCGACCTCTTCTGAGGTTTTGTTCACAGGTATTAAAGTAATTGATTTAATTGAGCCTTACTCAAAAGGGGGTAAAATTGGATTGTTTGGTGGTGCAGGTGTTGGTAAAACAGTATTGATTCAGGAGTTGATTAATAATATTGCAAAAGGTCACGGTGGACTTTCCGTATTCGCAGGAGTAGGAGAAAGAACACGTGAAGGAAATGACTTACTTCGTGAGATGTTAGAGTCAGGAATTATAAAATACGGGGATGAATTCATGCACTCTATGGAAAATGGAGGATGGGATTTATCTAAAGTAGATATGATAGGAATGAGAGAGTCTAAAGCTACTTTCGTTTTCGGTCAAATGAATGAGCCGCCAGGAGCTCGTGCTCGTGTAGCACTTTCTGGATTATCTATCGCTGAATATTTCCGTGATGGAGCAGGTACTGATCAAGGGAAAGACGTTTTGTTTTTCGTTGACAATATTTTCCGTTTTACACAAGCAGGTTCTGAGGTTTCAGCACTTTTAGGTCGTATGCCATCTGCGGTAGGGTACCAACCAACATTGGCTACTGAAATGGGTGCGATGCAAGAGCGTATTACATCAACAAACAAAGGTTCTATTACATCTGTACAAGCGGTTTACGTTCCTGCGGATGATTTAACAGATCCAGCTCCGGCTACAACTTTTGCTCACCTTGATGCTACTACTGTATTATCTCGTAAAATTGCTGAGTTAGGTATTTATCCTGCGGTTGATCCATTGGATTCAACTTCAAGAATTCTTACTCCTCAAATTTTAGGGGATGAGCATTATGACTGTGCTCAGAGAGTAAAGGAAATTTTACAAAAATACAAACAATTACAAGATATCATCGCGATCCTTGGTATGGAAGAATTATCAGAAGAGGATAAATTAGCCGTTTCAAGAGCGCGTCGTGTGCAACGTTTCTTATCTCAACCTTTCCACGTTGCTGAGCAATTTACAGGATTAAAAGGGGTTTTAGTTGATATCAAAGATACTATCAAAGGATTTAATATGATTATTGACGGTGAATTAGATCACTTGCCAGAATCCGCTTTTAACCTTAAAGGTACTATTGAAGAAGCTATCGAAGCAGGAGAAAAAATGTTAGCGGAAGCTTAAAATTAGTTTAAAAGTTTAAAGTTTAAGGTTCACTCGTAACTTTAAACTTTTAAACTTTAAACTTTAAACTAAAAAGAAATATGTTATTAGAAATAGTATCACCAGAAGCAAAATTATTTTCGGGAGAAGTAACTTCGGTTACATTGCCAGGAATTGACGGAAGTTTTCAAATATTGAATCATCACGCTCCTATTGTTTCTATATTAGGGAAAGGAGTTGTTAAAATTGCAGCTTCAAGCTTCCATTTTACTAAAGATGTAGTGAGTAAGTTTACTAAAATAGATGATCAAAATTACACGCTTGCTATTGTTTCAGGAACAATTGAAATGAAAGACAACAAAGTTATTGTTTTAGCAGACTAAAATAATTTCTATTTATAAAATTAAAACCTCGCAATTTGTGAGGTTTTTTTATTTCCAATTCTTAAGCATAATATTCCAATTAATACCATCTTCTTCATAAGTGTCTATTGTTTTGAAACCAATGGATTCGTGTGCATTCATAGAGCGTTGATTTATTGCTGCAACTTCTGTAATTAAAAAATCGAATTCATGTTGAAGCTTGGTTCTGTAAAAATCATATAATCCGCGAAATATTCATTGTTTTCTATAGTTTTTATCGACACAAACTTGGCCCATTACAATATCCGACTTGTTAGGTGGTCATAAAGCGTCTATTCTTTCAAACATTGGAATTAGAACTTGAATTTCATTTCTAAAATTGGAGAGCATCACCAATGTAAAACCCACAACTTTTTTCCCTTCCTTTGCAATAATATGCGCGCAAGCGGTATTCATTTGTTCTAAAAAAGCTGCGGTATGTTGTACCGTTACAAATCCCTCTTTTAGTTTTTCTTCAGAACTTATATTTTGGCTGCTATTGTTTAGTTGAAGTTCTCTAATTTGTTCCAGTTCGTCTAGAGTTGATGCTCTTTTATAAAGTATAAGTGCCATTTGATTTTATCGATCACGGTTGAATTAACAGCATTTTGCTGTCTAGGTAGTACTAAAATCTAAGAATCTTTGATTATCCGAAATGAATTTAGATTTTATTCTTCACTTTATTTCAAATTCATTTCTGTATAATATTTTTCATTGTATTTTCCGGAAACTACAAGTGCTCCTGAAATCAAAACTATATTTTTTATAATGTACTGTCCTATTAAAGTTGGACATAATGGAAAGGAGTCGAAACAAATTGTTTTTAAAATAAAAATCGGAAAAAGTGTAACTGTCATATGAAGTAATAACAGCAGAATTGTGTAAGGGATGAATTTTTTTATTAGCAAGCCAAGTCCAATAAATACTTCACAGATTCCAAGAATGGGGATAAATATTTCTGGTCGAAACCAATAAACGGTTTGCTCTACCAATTCACCTGCAGGACTCATCCCAAAAATTTTCAAAGCACCAAACCAGATGTAAACTATTGCGAGCGAAATTCGCATTACATTGATACTTTCTTTTTCCATTTTTTTACTAAATTTAAAATATAGGAAGTTGAATGTTGGTTTCATAATGGAATTTTTGAAGGTGGTAGTAGCGTTCGCTTTGTGTTTTGCAAGATTAGAAAAAGCGGTTATTATATTGATATGTTCAATGGCTAATAGATAGAAGGTCTAACAGATTTCCAACGTCTGCGAAGCTGTAATTGATAAACTGAAATATTAAAACAAAGTATCTACTTAATTATTTGAATTATTCTGCGCCATCAACAGCAGCTCTTGCAATGGCAAAACCACCTACTTTTTCGCCTAATTCAAGTCCTTTTTCGCAGTCACTTCTGTAATGAATACAGCCGAACATTCGAGAATCTGATGCTTCTTTTGCCATATTTATAAAACTTTTTGCTTTTGCAGGAATGATATGCGATAAAACTGCACATGCAGCGCCGCTAAATGTTGAGTGCCCAGACACATAGGAAGGAAAATTAGGGGTTCCTGTCAATGTTTTTATAGAAGGGTCCATTTGGGATGGTCGTGGGTTAAAGTAAGTGTATTTTGCGTCCCAACAGCTAATGGCAGCATCCATCATGGCAATATTTAATAATGCCATATTTCTAGCCCAACGCACTTCACTATAATCTTGTTCTACAAATGATTCAGCTGCAATAGCATTCCAGTGTCCAGGTGGTGTGTAAGTTCCAACACCGTCAGCCCAAAAAGTAACAATTTCCATGTTTTTTCTAGTTGCATTCTTTTCATAGCTTTTTACTTCAGCCAGTTCTTTGGCAAATTGTTCTGATTTTGTAGATGGTGGTGGTACGGGGCGGTTGGCTACAACCATTTCAGGAGTCATTAAGAACGACTTTACTTTGCCAAATAACGGCAACATTGGTGGTCTTGCCGGTAAATCCAAAGACTTCCAAGGTGTTTCGCCGGCATCCGCTGTTTGTGTTTCCAATTGAGTCCAAAGAGCCTGGTTTCCAATGGCAACTCCAGCGCCATCAGTACTCGCTCGTGCAATAAATTTGGCTGCAATTTTTCTTCCTAAAATGATCCCAGCATCTAGATCACTTCGAACATTGGCACCGCTAATAATGCGATAGAGTTTTTGTTCTTCCGCTTTTCCCTCTATGTAGGCGATTTCAGTTGGGAATAATAATTTTAATAATTCAACTGTAACTCCAGATAATACACCATCTTCAGATGGATAGGAAGGCATAGGACTTTTTGGGATTAAAACTTGTAAAGTGGCATCCACGGTAAAAGGTGCTGCTCTGTTGTATAATTTTTTATAATACCAAGTGGCAACCATAGCATCATATTGCGCTGCACTGACATAGGCATACGCTCTGGCAGCATAAGGCGGATTTGAAAATGGAAATTGTGGATTTGCAAATGGATTAGCTGCCGAAGGTGCTGGGTAAGTACCATCTTCATTTTGATAAGGAGGGCGGTTGTGTCTGGCCACTAATGTTCGCATGATTTCATTCCAGCGCAATACACCGCCAGCACTCCAATATTTTATTATTCTTTTTTGATCTTCCGATATGTTGACCTGGTAACTTTTTATTTCATTAATTTCTCTTGTGAATGCCGACGTATTTGCTGCAATGGGAATATCTAGTGCGAATTCGTTTGGAGTTGTCAATAAAAATGTTTTCCAAGTGCCAGCCAAATCGTCAGTATTTGTTGGGTTCAAGGCATGAAATTGCGCGTTTCGTTCTGCAATATCATCACTACAAGAATACGTACAGACAAGAAATAAAGTAAGAAGAGTGGAAGAGGCTATTTTTTGTATTTTAGTTTTCATCTTGTTCGCTTGTTTTTTTAATATTAACCACATAAAATAAACCACCATAAAAGGTGTCAGATTTTCCAACGTTTTTCCCCTGAACTATATAGTTAAAACCTCCTACAAGAGATAAGGCGGGTATTTTTTTTAATGTATATTTAGAATTAATACCATATTTTAGGGCATTCATTGTATTGCTCGGAAAAGGCATGTTGTTTTTTGTAATGTCAAATCCTCCGGATTGCGTTACCCAATTGTCTATAATGAATTCTGCGATCAATCTACTAGATCGAAAACCCGCTCTAAAATTTACTGAAATAGCATCTGGCATATCGACTTTATTTGTATAATGAATTTCGTCAGTGAGATAGGCGTTTCTATCGATGGTTATGTTGGCTCTTTTTACATACGCGCCAGATAAGGTTGAGAAGAAGTTTCCAAGCTGAAAATCCCCCATCAATCGTAAAGCTGCTGTTTTACTTTGTAAGCCAATACTTAACGGTAAATAATCAGCGGAGTAATTGGATGTCGGTGTCGCAAAACTTCCCAAAGCATATAAGGAATACGTAGCCTTTCCAATTGTTTTTTCTACGGGCATATATTTTATCGTTAAAGATAAATCCTGCAATCCTTTTTGTCCGCCCATGGTACCAGCAGAAGCTTTTGTTTCTACATAAGGAACGCTAAAAAGAATATTTAATTTATCTGAAATACCGTAGTTTCCCATGATGGCAGCGGATTTGGTTGATACTGTTCCCAGGTTTAAGTTCTCTCTTTTGAAGGTTCCCTCCCAGTACTCATTCCAACTGCTGTAATGGTAAACCGCCCCAAAGCAAAAATTATTTTTGCTCATCATAATACCATCAATCTCGGTTTGCGCAAGTATAAATAAAGGTGCCAACAGTAAGCAACTCAAGTAAAAATTTTTCATTTAATAAAATGGTTTAATTATAGAATGTAACAAGTGATCTTTAAGTATTATTTTTTATTTAATGCTTCATAGTCACTTTCATTTTTTTATTTAAATTGAAGCGATAAGAATAGCCTACATTAATTGAATAATCTGCAAATGCGGCGTCACCTTGGACGTGTACGTATTTTGTCGGATCTGTAATTACAGAATTTTGTAAATCTTGACTAGCGATATCTGCTGCACTTTGAATTCGGTTTTTAACAACATTGTAAGGAATGTATAAACTCAAGCCATGATTTCCTATTCGATACGAAAAACCATATTCAACAGCAATTACATAGCCAGGGCGACGATAAGCTACTTGACTACCAAAGGCATCGTAAGCAGGAATTCCTTCAAATCTTCCAGCAAGGGATACGGTGAAGTTTTCTTTTTTGTCCACGACAGCCATAAATCCTGCACGACCAAAATATTGATCAGGACTAGCGTAAATTTCATATCCTTCCAATCCTGCTTTTGGTGCTGATTTAAAGGTGCCGTTTGACTGTCTTGGGTTAAATAAATAATATCCATTTGCAAAACCATAAAGTCGTCCTGTTAGTTGTCGGAATGCTTGAAGTTCTATTGAATAACCAACTCCTCCGTCACCAGGTTGAATAGCTTGGTCCATTACAACGCTTTTAGTGGTTCCATCCGCTTGTGGCGCATCATCTTTTTTGTCATGACTTCCTGTATTCAGTTTTACTCCTAAACCTACCATAAGGTTTCCTTTTTTCGCTGTTTTAGGATCAAAGACCCAGTAGTTAAGACTCAATCGAGCGTCAGCAATTCCTTGCGCGTAAACACTATATCGGAAAGTATTTTTTACTGGTGCTGTTTGTTTTAATACTTGGGAACGCTCGTTGTTTACATAAGGTAATGTTGCATTCAACTGTATACGGTCAGTTAATCCGTAAGAAATATTTAAGTCTACTGCGTGAGAGTAGATATTAACGGCATTACCACGTTCTTTTCCGTTTTCATCAAAACCACCACCCGTAGTTTGGCGCTGTGGTTGCTCTTCTTTTCCTACAAAGTGTCTCCAGGAATGAAAATAACGATAATTTGCTCCTACCTGAAATTCCCCTTGGTCTAAATTATAAGAGTTGGAAGAGTTCATGGTTTGACCTCCCATTTGGCGTACTGCGACACAGCCTTGAGCAACTATGTTTTCTGAATGCATGGCGATGAAAAGAATTGTAACAAAAGTAAAGGAGGAAGATAAAAAGGATAAAGTTTTCAAAATTTGGTTTGTTTAGTAAGTAAATTGCATTGTAATAGCAACTTTGTTCATTATTGGAAAGGTTTGTATACAAAAAATAAAAATTTTTTTTGGTTTTATTGTTAAGAAAACAAGATGATTTAATGGCTTTTGCCAAAATTTAATCATGGGCGTACAAGGCAAATGGAGGATTCAAAGATCTTTTTGAATTCTAAATTTTTATGCAAATTGATCGAAGTCGTCATTCAGAAATGATAACTATATTTCTAAAAAATAGTAAAAAATATTTATTTTTCCTCCCCTAAAAATAGGGATTAGAAACTCAAAATAAAATTTTATGTTTCCTCAAAGTTGAAAAATAGCAATAAGTTTTTTAGAATAAGAGTGCGTCTTGACTGATAAATAATCACGAATGATCATAAATTTGCATATACCTCATGGATGCGAATTATTTCGCTTAAACAATAAGAGATGTTAAGTGACGTCCGGCGGTGTGTACGACAAGGAAAGGTATCCGGAATCTAACTCTTTATTTGGGTTAATAATTGGTTCACGAGAATTAGAACCAGTTTTAGCCGAAAAATCGATACAAATAGTATTGTTTGGTATATAATCCGGCAAAGAAGTTTTGAGAATTTTTTTTGCCGGTGATTCTTTTGAAGGGGTACTGTTGAATAATTGATTGTCAACAATTTCGTTTAAATCTTTACCGATTACATCGCCATAAGAATTACGTAAGTAGTATAAGCTAATTATATTATTTTGAATTCTTTTTTTAAAGATATGGTAACTTTTATTTTTAATTATTACATTTTCATTTACATATTCAAAATCAGTGTCTTCAATAAATGAATAAACAGAAGCATTTAATCGTATTACTTGAAACTCAGAACTTGGAATTTTTTCCATACTAGACACCCATGTCTGCTCTTTTTGGTAGGCAAACATCGTATAGTATCCTAAGACATTGTAAAACAATGTTGCTAGTAAGAAAAGTGACGCAATTCGTTTCATATTTGCCGAAAGTAGAAAACTATTTAATATCAAAACAGCCAAAATTGAAAAAATTTGTATTTTTTAACATAAATTTAACATAACGTAAAATCGAAACCGTTTTCGTAAAAATTTATCAATTTTATTTTGATTCCTATTTATTCAAACGTTAATTATTAAAGAATTGTATTTTAATAACAGTATTATACTGTTTTTTCAGCATTATAAAGATACGAGATAAGAGCGTATTTTTATAACGTGACAAACACTACTGATTCAAATTTATAAACCGAAAAAGATGCTTATTTTTGCACTATATGAGACAGCTTCCAGAAAATCTATCCGCCAGACTTGCAATCAGAAAACAGAATAAATCATTAAGAGAATTACCTTCTAGTGGTAACACAATTGATTTTACTTCTAATGATTACCTCGGATTGTCAAAATCTGAAACTGTTTTTCATGAAACGCATCAGTATTTAGTGGATAATAATAGCATTCAAAACGGAGCGACAGGTTCCAGATTATTATCCGGAAATCATAAACGGTATCCAGAAACCGAAAACTTCATAGCACAGTTTCATAAATCGGAATCGGCTTTGATTTTTAATTCAGGGTATGATGCTAATGTTGGTTTTTTCAGTTCGCTTCCGCAAAAAGGGGATTTGATTTTATATGATGAATTGTGTCATGCTTCTATTCGGGACGGAATTCAATTGTCGAATGCTAAAGCTTATAAATTTAATCATAATGATTTTGAGGATTTAGAACGATTAATTCTTCGAAATCAAAATGCAGTCATTTATATCGTTACGGAATCCGTTTTTTCAATGGACGGCGATACACCTAATCTTGAGGAATTAGTACAAGTATCGGAGAAATATAATTGCTATTTAGTTATTGATGAAGCGCATGCTTTGGGCGTTTTTGGTTCAAAAGGGGAGGGATTGGTGCAAATGCTAAATTTACAAGATCAGATTTTTGCTCGAATTATGACTTTTGGGAAAGGTTTGGGATGTCATGGCGCCGCTATTTTAGGATCTTCGGAATTGAGGGATTATTTAGTAAATTTTTCCCGAAGTTTTATTTATACGACGGGACTTTCGCCACATTCGGTTGTTACGATTTTAATGTGTTACCACTATTTAGAAAAAGAAAAACAAAATATAGAATTGCTTCGAGGAAATATCATTCATTTCAACCAAGAGAAGAACGTATTAGGATTAAAACAATTATTTGTTCGAAGCAAATCAGCCATTCAATCGGCTCTTATACCGGGAAACGAAAGGGTAAAATCCATAGCCAATCAATTACAGGAAAAAGGTTTCGATGTCAAAGCCATACTGTCGCCTACCGTTCCAGAAGGGCAGGAGCGATTGCGATTTTGTTTGCACAGCTTTAATTCAAAAGAAGAAATCTCCGAAGTATTACGATTGTTGAGTACTTTTGTATTTTAGTTCAAAAGAACCTGTCAGCGTTCAAAACGCAGAAAGGGTAAAATTATATTAAATGAAACTATTCATCACAGGAATATCTACCGATGTCGGTAAGACCATTGCTTCGGCAATTATAACAGAGGCTTTAGAAGCTGATTATTGGAAGCCCATACAAGCAGGTGATTTAGAAAACTCTGACAGTCATAAAGTCAAATTGTTTTTGTCTAATAAAAAGACGGTAATTCATCCCAATAGTTATGCTTTACATACGCCGGCAAGTCCACATTTTGCCGCTGAATTGGACAGCGTTACTATTGATTTGAAGAAAATTGTAGAACCTGTCACTAAAAATCATTTAGTAATCGAAGGTGCTGGAGGTGTTTTTGTTCCATTAAATTCAAATGATTGCGTTATTGATTTGATTCAGCCCGATTATAAAGTGATTGTTGTCTCCAGACATTATTTAGGAAGTATCAATCATACTTTGCTGACTATTGAAGCGTTGCAAAACCGAAAAATTACTATTTCTGGAATACTCTTCTCAGGCGAAGAAAATAAAGCTACCGAGACAATAATATTGAGTAAAACTGGAGTAAAATGCATTGGAAGAATAGAGCAGGAACCGTATTTCGACCAAAATATAATAAAAGAATATGCTGATTTGTTCCGAGAAAATTTATTGGAGTTGTAACTTCTAATTTTGAAATCTGAAATCGTTAATCAAAAATCAAAAATTCAAATGACTTTAACAGAAAGAGACAGCCAGTATCTTTGGCATCCTTATACACAACACAAAACTGCAGCATTACCGATTGCCATTAAAAAAGGGGAAGGGGCTTTACTGTGGGACGAGAATAACAAAGAATATATAGATGCAATCGCTTCCTGGTGGGTGAATCCTTACGGTCATTCGAATAAATTCATTGCCGATGCGATTTACAAGCAACTCACAACATTAGAACACGTTCTTTTTGGCGGATTTACTCATGAGCCAGCTATTTTGGTTGCAGAGAAGTTGATTGAAATTTTGCCTAAAAATCAGCAAAAAGTTTTCTTTTCAGATAATGGCTCTACGGCTGTTGAAGTGGCTATCAAAGTTGCATTGCAATATTTTTTCAATAAAGGAGAAAAGAGAACTACTATAATTGCTTTCGAAAATGCTTTTCATGGTGATACATTTGCAGCAATGGCGGCTAGCGGAATTTCATTTTATACTCAGGCTTTTCAAGGAATGTTCATTGATGTGGTTCGGATCCCGGTACCTTTAGAAGGAAAAGAACAGGAAAGTTATGATGCACTGAACAAAGTAATAAAAGATAATAACTGCGCTGGTTTTATTTATGAACCACTGGTTCAGGGAGCAGCAGGAATGGTGATGTATGAGCCAGAATCGTTGGACCAATTAATCCGAATTTGTCAGGGAAATAAAGTGCTGACGATTGCTGATGAAGTGATGACCGGTTTTGGAAAAACGGGTAAAACTTTTGCAACGGATTATCAAATAGAAAAACCAGACATGATGTGCTTGTCAAAAGCGTTGACCGGAGGAACAATTCCTATGGCGATAACCACTTTTACCCAAGAAATCTTTGCGGCTTTTTATGATGATGATATTAATAAAGCATTATTTCACGGGCATACATTTACGGCAAATCCTACGGGTTGTGCGGCGGCTTTGGCAAGTATAGATTTGTTGCAAACCGATGAGATGCAAGTTAATATTGCTCGGGTAAATCAAAATCATTTGGACTTTCAGGTACGTATAAAAAACCATCCAAAAGTATCTACTACAAGAGTACTGGGAGTCATTTTTGCTTTAGAAATAAAAACCGAAAGTGCCACCAGTTATTACGGAACATTGCGCAATAAACTATATGATTTTTTTATTGAAAACGGTATAATTCTACGCCCTGTTGGGAACATAGTTTACATTTTACCTCCATATATCATTACTGATGAGCAATTACAAAAAGTGTATCAAGTGGTCGAAAAGGCTTTAGAAATAGTATAAATTTTTAACAATAAAGGTATGTTTTGAAAGTATAAATTTTTAAATCCCGTAAATTTCAAAAAAACTTCGCGACCTTTGCCTTTAAATAACAACAGCATTTTGTCTCAAACAATCTCCATAACCGCCATTGCTTCTATTTCACCGTTAGGGAATACTCCAGAAGTGATTTGGCAAAATTATCTTAATCAAAATCATTGTTTTACGGAACATCATTTAGACAATAAAAAAACCTATGTTGCGGCTTTAGATGCTAATTCTGAACAAGTTATTGCCGACTTAAGAGAATCAGATAACAAATATAAATCGTTAGATAAATCTGTTTTGTATGCTATGGCGGCTTCAAGGAAAGCGATAGAAAATGCAGGTTGGACTCAGAATGATGTATTCGGAATCAACATTGGTTCTTCTCGCGGTGCCACTGATTTATTCGAAAAGCATTATCAAGAATATTTAGAAACGGGGAAAGCGCATACACTTGCTTCTCCTACAACAACTTTAGGTAATGTTTCCTCATGGGTCAGCCATGATTTGCAAAGTTCAGGTCCTGAAATTTCGCACTCCATTACTTGTTCTACGGCTTTGCATGCTATGCTAAACGGTGTGGCTTGGCTTCGATCCGGAATGGCTGATAAATTTCTAGTTGGTGGGAGTGAAGCACCATTGACAGATTTTACAATTGCGCAAATGCGGGCGTTGAAAATCTATTCCAATAGTAAAGAAGATTATCCAAATCGTGCGCTTGATTTAGAAAAAAAACAAAGCACTATGATTCTTGGTGAAGGTGCCGGAGTTTGTTGTCTCGAAATTGGGAAAAAAGAAAATGCCTTGGCTTACATTGAAGGAATTGGTTATGCCACCGAAATTTTGGAGCATAATATTTCCATCTCAGCGGAAGCGACTTGTTTCCAGAAATCAATGAAAATGGCTATGCAAAATACGGATTTATCGCAAGTTGATGTGATCGTCATGCACGCACCAGGAACGATAAAAGGCGATTTGACTGAATACAGAGCTATTGAGAAAATCTTTGGTGAAACACTTCCTTTATTGACTACCAACAAATGGAAAATCGGGCACACTTTTGGTGCATCGGGGATTTTGAGTTTGGAACTGGCTGTTATGATGATGCAACACAATAGGTTCGTCGGAGTTCCTTTTGCGGAAGCACAATTACAAACAAAACCGATTAGAAAAGTATTGATTAATGCGGTAGGTTTTGGTGGAAACGCGGTAAGCGTACTTTTGAGTTTGTAGTTTAGCTGGCCTTTTTTAGTCTTCCTTTGATTTCTCCAACTCTTTGACTTTTTCAAAAACTAAATTGCTTTCAAATCCTTTGCGAAGCATATAATCACAGAATTTCTTTCTTTTCTTCATCAGATTGGTTTCTCGTATGGATTGCCAGTGGCGTTCTGCCAACGTGTGAAAAGTTATTGCATATTCCTCAGGGGAGATTTCCTTTAGTGCAATATTGATTAGGGTTTGTATTATTTTTTTTGACTTTAATTCGTTTACAATTCTGATTTTCCCCCAATTTTTGATTCTGTGTTTTCCTCTGGCAAAACTGCATGCAAAACGTTCTTCATTAAGAAAATTAGCACTTATAAGATGTACCATTATGGAGTCAATTTCGTCCGAATCCATTTTTATACTTCTCAATTTTTGCACCACTGCCTCATGACAGCGTTCTTGATAGGCGCAAAAATGCTCGATTTTATTTATAGCCTCTTTTAGGGAAAAAACTGGATTCATATGTTCGTTTTAAATTCGTGAATTTAAGAATTTAATATTGATTTAAAAAGATAGCATTTTGAAAACAAATTAGAATCATCCTAAATGGTTTTTTAGTTTTACATAGATAACGACTTGGTTTTATTTGAAAAATAGTTCTTTAAATAAGTTAAAATCAGTAGTTTAATAGATATCGATACAGGTTGTCGATTCTATTGGGTGTTGAATTTATTTTTTATTTGCTTAAAGTAAAATATATAAATGATTTCCCCAAATCTATACTATTATGAAAATAAAACAACTCTTCACAAGTAAGATCTTTGCCATTTGAAGAAACAGAGAAGGTACTGGTAGGATAAAAAACTACGATTAAAGGAACTTTTACAATCGTTATAAATCGAAAAAATGGTTTTTTTGCCACCCAAAATATATTTATTGAAGACAAGTTGTTGAATATTATCCAAGATTTAAATCAATTGTCTAGTGATTTTACCACTGAAGCCGGGATTATTAATGACCATTTTGTACTACGTTATACAAATAAAACTTTGGGAACTACGAGTTTTGAGAAATCTGAAAATGTAGTCATGATTTCAAATAAAAATAAACAAATAGCAATTAATTCCTCAGGTGAGAGAATCTATATAGTTCAGATTTATTATTTATTGGGAAAATCAATATATTAAAAAGAAAATATTTATGATGCTGATTTCGTTGTATCTAGTTTGGTAACAAATCAGCAAGCTTTATTAAATTAAAATTACATTACAAAATGCAACAATTTTACCCACAAAATTATGAACTAATGAAGTCTAAGTTGACAATTCTTATTAGGTTCCGATTTGCAAAATAATGTAGTTATTTAAATTTTAAATAACTTAATGTTTTATAAAATAGTTGTTTAACAGATAAATATGCTTGTTGTCGATTTTATTGTGTTTTTTGAAATTGTTTTTATTATTTTAAATTTTATTGTAAGTTTTTTCTTTTTGAAAAAAAAATTAAAAGTAATTTAATTATAAAAAAAACATTAATAGCATGATTAAAAAACTACTATTTAATATTCTTATTGTCTTGCTTCCTACTGTTGTTTTTGCACAAAAAACGTATAATTCGACCTCTGGAAATTGGAATGTTGCTGCTAATTGGACTCCAAATGGTGTTCCGACATTAACAGATGATGTGATAATTCCATCAGGAAAAACTGTGACCGTTACTGCAAATGCCTCTGCGAATAATTTGGTTATTATAGGAACAGGAGTATTAACAGTAAATAATGGAATAACATTAACGGTTTACGGAAATGTCAATATTGACAGTGGAGCACAATTTAATTCTGGTACAGGGAATAGTGACAGTGCGATAATCAAAGTTTATGGGGATTTTATAAATCAGGGTACTGCTAATTTTTGGAAAAGTACTGTTGTAATAGGAGGTAATTTGATTACTGCCAGTACAATTTTGCAAAATAATGGAAATATAATAGTTGGTGGAAATGTATCGGGTGTTATTGGTGGTAGTGGTACTGGAATTGTTTATCCTGTTAATCCTAATGCTACAGTCACAGTTACAGGAGATGCAACTGAGAAGCCAGCTGGAACAATACCTACAGACCCTACTTTAATAAGTTTAATGAATGAAGTTATTTACGGAAGTAATTGTTCTTTTACTATAACAGGCACAACTAATGTTTCGGCCTGTATTGGTGCTACTGCAATATTTACGGTGTCAACATCCGGAAGTTCACCTTCTTATCAGTGGGAGGTTAATATGGGTTCAGGTTGGAGTGATTTGTCAAATAACGCATTTTATTCTGGTGTGAATACTGCAAATCTTGGTGTTAACAACATTACTGCAGGAATGAATAATTATAAGTTTAGAGCTAAAATTACGGCAGGAGGTTGTACTGAAAAAGGGAATTATGGTTTCCTGACAGTTCGTACTTCTCCATCAATTACAACGCAGCCAATAAATCAATTGGATTGTGAGAAGCGCAGCGTTAATTTTAGTGTGGTTGCAGCTGGTACCGGATTGACTTATTCTTGGAAGTATAAAAAACTGGCTGATGCTAGTTTTACTACTATTACTGTGGGAACATCTAACGTAAGTAATCCAGAGACAAGTACAATTAGTATTGCAAATATCGGAAGTGCCCAATTCCCTAATGGCACACAATTTCAGGTTGTTGTTTCTAATGGGACTTGTGATGTTAGTTCGAGCCTTGCGACACTGTCAGTTAATTTAATAACAGACATTACTTCTGGTACAACTGTAACCCTGTGCTATGGCTCAAATCATTTTTATACAGTAACTATAATGGATCCATCAAATGTAGTTTCATACAAATGGAAGAAATCCGTTACTTCTGGCGTATGGAATGACGTTGTGGATGGTACTCATTATTCAGGGACAAGCACAGCAACGTTAAATATAATTAACGGTACGCCTAATGAATCTGCAGAATATCGTGTTTATATTACATTTCGTTCATCAGGAGCGGATTGTAATGTAAGTAGTGATTCACGAACTAGAGCATTGACTTTTCTACCTTTACTGTTAACTCCCGCAACCTTGATTGCACAACCAACCTGTTCAACTCCTACAGGTGGAATAAGTGTGACTGTTCAGAGTGCAAACGACACCTATAGTTTTGACAATGGTGCTACTTACCAAGCCAGTAATGTTAAAATAGGTTTAGTCGCTGGAACATACAACGTAATCATAAAAAATATAGGCGGATGTATTTCCTCCGCTATGAATTGTGTTATAGCTGGAACAGTTGTAACTACGTGGAATGGAAGTGCATGGTCACCTAGTGCTCCTAAAAGCATTGATAAAATGATTTTAAATGGGAATTATCTATCTACTGGAGATATTTCGGGTTGTTCTTGTCAGATAAATTCAGGAGCAGTTGTTATCAATTCAGGTCATACCTTGTCATTAACCAATGAACTTACAGTTTCTGGAGGCTCTTTAACTTTCGAAAATAACTCAAGTTTAGTACAAATTAATGATGTAGTTAATACAGGAAATATAACGTATAAACGAATCACTACTCCAATTCGTAAGTTTGATTATACCTATTGGTCTTCTCCAGTTGTTGGATATACCTTAGGTGGTGTTTCCCCTAATACGAGTTTGTTCTATTCTTTTGATGCTGCTGCAGATAATTGGAAACCAGAATCAGCAACAACTGTTATGTCAAAAGGGATGGGTTATATCGTCCGTGGGCCCCAGAATTATGATCCAGTTACTGCTGCCGCTTTTCCAGCTGTTTTTGTGGGTGTTCCTAATAACGGAGCTTTTTCTCTTACCGGCATTAGTGCAGATAAGCTGTATCTTATAGGAAATCCATATCCGTCCGCCTTGGATGCATATAAGTTTTTAACGGATAACAGCTCTGTTCTTGATGGAACTCTTTATTTCTGGACACACAATACGGCAATTCAATTGGCTACTAATATTACTAATGGTTCTGCAGGTTCTGGGACTTATGCGTACACTTCGGATGATTATGCGGCTTATAATCTTACCGGAGGTGTTGGAACATCAGCTTTAAGTGATTCTAACCATTCTGTTGCAGGAGTAGATTTAGGTCTTAAACCTTCGGGTAAAATTGCATCGGGGCAAGCATTTTTTGCCGGAACCCAACTTTCTCCAACGAGTAACCAAATTGTGTTTAACAATACGATGAGAGTAGGTGTAGGAAGCATAACAGGTAATAATTCGCAGTTTTTCAAGATAACTAAAAATGAAAAAATTACAAATGCAATTGAAAAACACCGTATTTGGCTTAATCTAACCAATACACAAGGTGCTTTCAAACAAATGTTAGTTGGTTATGTCACAAATGCCACCAATGAATATGACAATAGTTTTGATGGGGAGAGTTTTGATGGAAATGATTTTGTTGATTTTTATAGTGTCAATGAAGATAAAAATTTAACGATACAAGGCAGGGCTTTGCCTTTTGATGAAAATGATGAGGTACCTTTGGGTTATAGTTCTACCATAAAAGGTGCTTTTTCAATAACTATCGATGAAGTAGATGGATTATTAGCGTCACAGGATATTTTTATCGAAGACAAGAGTGCCACTATCGTTCAAAACTTGAAACAGGGAGCATATAATTTTTCTACAGAAGCAGGTACTTTCAACGACCGTTTTGTATTGCGATATAATAATATTAATACCAACAAATCTTTAGGAACCTATAGTGTTGAGAGATTAAACAGTTCAGTTGTAGTTTCTAATAAAAATAAACATATAAAAATTAATTCTTCTGACGAAATCATAAACAAAGTTCAGGTCTTCGACTTGTTAGGCAATTCAATATATCAAAAAAATAATGTGAACAGCAATGAATCAGTAATAACTAATTTAGCAATAAATCATCAAATAGTGCTTGTTAAAATTGTATTACAAAATGGTAAAACAGTAACTAAGAAAATTGTAAATTGAGATGTGTGAATATTAAAAAGTCAAACTAAAAAAATGTATGTAGATATAAAACGGGTACCTTGACGAACTTTGTAGTTTACCTTCTACTTAATATTTAATTTTTTGTGGGTACGAATTATGGCTTCTTTATTTTTATAATCGATCCATTTCTGTCCTTTTAGTTTACGCATCAAATTATCAAAATGTCGCATAATCATTAGATTGTAAACAGCTTTTGATAGGCTGGAAATTTTTCGTGGAAAAGCCCGTAAACTCATCGAAAAACCAGGTTCGAGATATTTCATATAATGCCAATATCCTTCTGGCATATACAACATTTCGCCATGATTCAGGGTGCAAATATATCCTTTTGCTTGTTTTAAAGCAGGCCATTTATTAAAATCAGGATTGTCAAAATCAATATCTTCTCTACAGATTAATGAATGAGGAATTTTATATAAAAAAAGTGTCTGATTGGGATCAAATAAAATACATTGTTTTTGACCATCAAATTGAAAATGGAGTATGTTCGAATAATCAATATCAAAGTGCATGAATACTTTGGACTTTTTACCTCCAAAAAAAAGCATCGGTAATTGTTTTATTAAACGTAATCCCAAATGGGGCCATTGAAAATCCTTGTGAAGAATGGGTAGTTCCTTCATTAAATCATAAAGGAATATTCTGTAATTGGTAGGCTTTGATTGTAATAAATCAATGTAATCTGCCATCTTCATTTTGGCATGGGCCTCATTAAAACCATCTTTGTGGGAAACAGGTCTGTTATCATACAAAGGAACTACGCTTTCACCTGCAATCGATTTGATATAGTTGAGGTTCCATTTTTTATAGGCCGGCCAATCAGATGTTAGCTGCTCTACCACAACAGGTTTTTGCTTTTTTACAAAATTGGCGAAAAAATCTTCTTTTGAAATAGTTTTTACACGTTCAATTTCAGTCAGTTGTAATGGCATACTAAAATATTTAAATTAAAAAAAACTCCTAGTGTAAACTAGGAGCAAAATTAATAAAAGCTTTATACAAATGTAAATGAAATATCTGTGATACTATTTTACATTAACTTTCCTTTTTGGATGCTTCAATATTTCTCTCGATTGTATGTCCTGGTCGTGACCATTTTGGTTTTTCACCTAATGGAATAAACTGGGAATCAGCTGCCTCAACAGTTTGAGGTTGAGAAACTTTAGTAAATGCTTTTTGCGGATTTAGACCCAACATTTCAAACATTTTCATGTCTTCGTTCACATCGGGATTTGGGGTCGTCAATAATTTGTCCCCAGCAAATATTGAATTAGCACCTGCAAAGAAACACATAGCTTGACCTTCACGACTCATATTCATTCTTCCTGCTGACAAACGCACTTGTGTTTCCGGCATGATAATTCTCGTGGTTGCTACCATTCGTATCATTTCCCATATTTCCACCGGTTTTTCTTCTTCCATTGGGGTTCCTTCAACAGCAACCAAGGCGTTTATTGGGACTGATTCTGGCTGCGGGTTCAAGGTAGATAGAGCCACTAGCATTCCAGCTCTGTCTGCAATACTTTCTCCCATTCCAATGATACCGCCACTACAAACGGTGACGTTAGTTTTACGAACATTTTCGATGGTTTGCAAGCGGTCTTCAAATCCACGGGTCGAAATTACTTCTTTGTAATATTCTTCTGAAGTGTCTAAATTATGGTTGTAAGCATATAAACCTGCTTCGGCTAAACGATGTGCTTGGTTTTCAGTGATCATTCCAAGTGTACAACACACTTCCATGTCTAGTTTATTAATCGTGCGGACCATCTCAAGAACTTGGTCAAATTCTGGACCATCTTTTACGTTTCTCCAGGCTGCTCCCATACATACACGTGATGAGCCATTTGATTTTGCTCGTAAAGCTTGGGCTTTTACTTGACTAACGGACATTAAGTCGTTACCTGCAACGTCAGTGTGGTATCGCGCTGCTTGTGGGCAATAACCACAATCTTCAGGACATCCTCCTGTTTTTATGGATAATAAAGTGGATACTTGAACTACGTTTGGATCGTGATGTTCTCTATGTATTGACGCTGCTTCAAAAAGCAAATCCATCATAGGTTTATTATATATTGCGATAATCTCGTCTTTTGTCCAGTTGTGTTTTGTGATGCTCATTGATACAATTTTTTGATGTTCCAAAAGTAATCAAATTGTTCTAAAGAAGCAATTTAATACTTTTTAAAAAGCTTGGTGGAAACAATTTTAAAAGTGATAGTTAATCTATTGAAAGCCGGTTGTTCCAGTACAACATCAATAACATTGTAACAATTACAGATGATGCCATTCCTTCAAAAAGCAGACAAATGGAGTAGGTGGTTACTGATGGATTTCCACCAAATAAAAAAGTTTTAGATAAGGATTGGACGTAAGCATCACCTCCTTTTGAGTAGCTGTATATTACTAATGCTACGATGCTTAAAAACACACCAATAAGCGATGTTGCCATTGCCGATACAACATTGAAGACAAATTCTTTTTTGCCTTGAGAAATGTTCATTTCGATCGTTCTGTTGACACCATAAAAAATAAAGATTACATTCAATAAACGTAAATAAAACAAATCAGCAAGACCAAAAACATTCATTAATAAAAAAAGATTCCAATTCCGATAAAAATAATACTTCCGTTTAATATTTCTTTTGGTAATCTCATGGACTAATTTTTTAAAAAAAGGTTTCGAAAAAATAAATATGGATTTCTATTTTAAAGAATCAAGAAATGTGTTGCGATTTCAGAATTAAATTTAATGCTTGTCTGAAGCGTAGTGGGTTTCCCAGATTAGCAGCAGGATAAACGTAACAATTACGGCAGAAACTATTCCTTCAAAAAGTAAAGAAATGGAATATGTCATTACTGATGGGTTTCCACCAAATAAGAAAGTTTTCGACAATGATTTTACAAAAGCATCGCCACCTTTTGCGTAACTGTAAGTGATGAGCCCAAGAATGCTTAAAAATACACCTGTAAGGGAGGTGAAGAGGGCTCCACCGGCATTAGAAACCAAGATGACTTTACCTTCCATAAAATTGGTTTTTAAAGTTCTGTTAGTGCCGTAAAAAACGAACAAAACATTAAATAAACGTAGGTATATCTGATCGGCGAGGCCCAAAACCTCCATTAATAAAAAGTAAGCACCGATTCCGATGAAGATAATTAATCCATTTGAAATTTCTTTTGGCAGTTTCATACGACTAGTTTTTAAAAAATTAAAAAAATATCTATTTGAGAAACAATACATTGATTTTCAAATTTACAGAAAATATACCAATATTTTATAAAATTTTATAAAAAGAATTTCTAGTAAAACTACAGTTTCTTTATATAAGTGTTGGCAGTTAATGCATCTTTTTCAAGTTGTTCTTTTAAAAGTGTTACCGATTCAAATTTTTGCTCTGAACGAATTCTGTGTAATATTGAGACCGTTATTTTTTGGGAATATAAATCGGCATCGAAATCAAAATAATGGATTTCTATAGTCTGATTCTGACCGCCAACAGTGGGATTAAACCCAATGTTCATCATGCCAAAAACAGTTATTTGATTGATAATACTTTTTACAATATAAACCCCGTTTTGTGGAATAAGCTTATAGTTTTCTTCAATTTGTAAGTTGGCTGTCGGAAAATTTATAGTCCTCCCCAATTGTTTTCCTCTAACAACAATCCCAGTTAGAAAGTATTCGTAGCCTAAATATTTATTTGCCAAATCCATGTTTCCTTCGAATAATGCCGTTCTGATTTTGGTTGAACTCACCGAAATATCATTTATTTCCTGAACGGATATTTGCTCTACTTCGAAATCATGTTCTTTTCCAAAAGCAATAAGATCGTCAATATCAGCCGTGCGGTTTCTGCCAAATCGATGGTCGTGACCAATAATTATTTTCTGAACACGAAATCGATTTACAAGAACGGTTTTAACAAAATCTTCGGCTGTTAATCGCGAAAAAGTCTCGTCAAAAGGATGGATAACAAGATTTTCAACACCTATTTGCTCGAGTAAATCTATTTTTTCATTTATGGTATTAAGTAGTTTTATATCGGAATGTTCCTGTAAAATCATTCTTGGGTGAGGAAAAAAAGTAAGGACTAAACTTTCATAGTCCTCATTTTTTGTTTTTTGTATAACCCTTTCCAGAATTTTTTTGTGACCAATATGAACTCCGTCAAAGGTGCCCAAGGTCAGGATAGTTTTTTTTTCGGAACTGAAATCGTTTATAGAATGAAAAATCTTCAAAGCAAATATTTTATGGTAGCGCAAATTTATACTATCTATATTAAATGCAACCGTTTGAGTGATTGATTTTCGACAGATTTTTGCAGATAGAGTCCATTTTGCCAAGAAAATTAATAAACCAATAAATTAAATTTAATATTTTGTTCAAAATAAGGGACAATCAACTTCAAGATTAACATAAATACTTTAATTTTGAGTATTAATTAATTCCAGCCATGAAAAAAATTATACTATTCTTGATAATTATTGTTTGTACTTCAACTATGAATGCACAAAATAGTGCTACTTGGACGAGGACTAATCCGGACAATAATACTGTGTCGGATAGGAATAATAAAGCACCGGATGCGGCAGTGCATTTGTTTTTCAAATTTGACGATGTGGTCTTGCGGCAATCGCTGCTTTCTCTGGAAAATGAAGGATCTAAAACAAATGGAGTTGAAATTTTAATTCCAAATAAAAATGGGAAATTGGAACGGTTTTCGGTTTGGGAATCTTCAAATTTCGAATCTCAACTGCAAGCCAAATACCCAGAAATCAGAGCTTATGCAGGGATTGGTATTACTGACAAAAGTGCATCCATAAATTTCAGTATGTCGCCAAAAGGAATTCAAACTATGGTTTTGAGAGCTGATGAAGGTTCTGAGTTTATAGAGCCGTATGTAAAAGACAAGAATATTTATGTTCTATTTGATTCTAAAAACAGAGATAGAGGAGGTTTGCCTTTTGGTTGTAAAACAGAAGATGTGGCTGTAAACAAGCAATTGTTAAATAAAACAAGCAAAATAGCAGCTAACAACCGTATTTTTAAAACCTTGAGATTGGCTTTGTCATGCACTGGAGAATATACGACGTACCATGGAGGAACTAAAGCAGGTGCACTGATTGCTATGAATAACACTATGTCTAGGGTAAATGGTGTTTTTAATAAAGATTTGGCTTTAAAATTAGTTATTATCGCAAACGATACTGATATAATTTATACAGATGCAACTACAGATCCGTATTCTAATGCCGCTGAAGGGGTAGGAGGAGCCTGGAATCAAGAACTGCAGAGTACTTTAACCAATATTATTACCAATGGGAATTATGATATTGGGCATTTATTTGGTGCTTCAGGTGGTGGTGGTAATGCGGGATGTATTGGTTGTGTATGTGTTAATCCTTCAACTGATGTGCCATTAGGAAAAGGAAGTGCATTTACATCGCCTAGCGATTCAAAACCAGAAGGAGATACTTTCGATATAGATTTCGTAGCGCATGAAATGGGACATCAGTTGGGTGCAAATCATACTTTCTCCTATGACATTGAAGGGACAGGTGTAAGTGTAGAGCCCGGGAGCGGTTCTACGATAATGGGTTATGCGGGGATTACCAGTGATTATGACATTCAAGCTAATTCAGATGATTATTTTGCCTTTGCAAGCATAAAACAAATACAAGATAATCTATCAACAAAAACATGTCCTGTGAATACTGCGTTAAGTAATAATCCTCCCGTTATTAATGCGGGTCTTGATTGGACAATACCTAATGGTACTGCATTTATTTTAAAAGGGATAGGGTCAGATATTGACGGCGATACCGTTACATACTGTTGGGAACAAAATGACACGGCTATAACTACTAGCGGAGCTAAGAGTATTGCTTATCCTACTAAACCTGACGGTCCTCTTTTTAGATCGATTTATCCCAGTGGTTCTAAGATTAGATATATGCCTGCTTTTAGTTCAGTACTGTCCAATAAGTTAACTACCACATGGGAATCGGTGGCTTCCGTTGCAAGAACTTTGCATTTTACGTTGACAGGAAGGGATAATGCTGTGTTGGGCACGGCACAAACCAATACTGATGAAATGATAGTAAATGTAAGTGGAACGGTTGGACCATTTGCTGTAACATCTCAAAATACAGATAATTTAAGTTGGTTTCAAGGAACAACGCAAACAGTAACTTGGAGTGTAAATGGTTCAAATACTTTGGCTGGATCAGCAAACGTAAACATCAAGCTTTCGACCGATGGCGGTTTAACGTTTCCCCTGACTTTAGCAGGAAATACTCCAAATGATGGTTTGGAAGTGATAACTGTTCCCGCCAGTACAGCAAAAAATTGCAGAATTTTAATAGAGCCGACCGGAAATATATATTATGCTATAAACAGCAAAGCGTTTTCGATCGGATATTCCGTTAAATCCTCCTGTACTACGTATATTTTTGCTGCTCCTTTTGCTATACCGGAATCAGCGAGTTATACTACCAGAACTATTACTGTTCCAGCTACAACCGGAACAATCGCAGATGTGAATTTGTCTGTTAACTTTACTCATTCTTATTTAAGCGATTTGCAAGTAGATATTCAAAACCCGCAAGGTACCACGGTAAAATTGTTTGAAAGAAGTTGTGGAACCACCAGTAATACTTTATCCTTAAATTATGACGATTCAGGCGATGCCCTCTCATGTATTGCAACTAATGTTCAAACCGTGTCTCCATTTGAACCGTTAGCGGTTTTTAATGGACAGAACCCAGAAGGGGTTTGGACTTTTAGAATCCGAGACGCTTTTAAAGGAGATGTTGGGACATTAAATTCGGCTTCTATTACGATTTGCACACAAACCTTTACACTTGATGCACCTGAATTTGAAATTAATGACTTTGTTTTGTATCCAAATCCAAGCAAAGGAAACTTTAACGTGCAGTTTACGAGTACATCATCAAACGGAGTCAAGTTATTAGTGCACGATTTGTTAGGGAGAAAGCTTTACGAAAATAAATTTGAGAATAAGACTAATTTCAATGAGAATATTCAGTTAAAAAATGCTTCACCGGGAATTTATTTATTGACGTTGCTTGACGGAGACAGAAAAGAGGTAAGGAAAATTATGATTGAATAATTAAACTATAATTTACTAAAAAAGGGAAACGTTTTAAACGTTTCCCTTTTTTTATTTTCCGTTGAATGCGGTCATGGTGTTTTCTAATCCTGCAGTTCCAAATGATTTTATAATCTCGGAAGCTAATTCCAGTCGCTCGGAAAGTGCCATTTTTTCGGCATCGTCCCAATCGCCAAGAACATAATCAACTTGTTTTCCTTTTTTGAATTCATCACTGATCCCAAAACGGAATCGGGCGTAGTTTTGCGTGTTCAGCACAAGATTGATGTTTTTTAATCCGTTGTGTCCGCCATCGCTTCCCTTTTGTCTGATGCGAATGGTTCCAAACGAAAGATTTAGATCATCTGTAATGACTAAAATATTTTCTAAAGGAATGTTTTCCTTGACCATCCAGTATTGTACTGCTTTACCGCTCAAATTCATATACGTGTTTGGTTTGAGTAGCAAAAAAGTTCTTCCTTTAAACTTGCATTCGGCAAGAGTGCCCAGTTTTACAGTTTCAAAGTTGACTCCTTCTTTTCGGGCCAGGAAATCCACTATTTTAAAACCAACGTTGTGGCGAGTGTTTACATATTCGGCGCCAATATTGCCGAGTCCTACTATTAAAAATTTATTACTCACGCTTTCTATATTGTTTTTTTGGTGTTCGTAAACCTCTGGTTTCATACAATCCGTGTTGTCTTCTGTTTTTGGTGATGAGAATAAATTTGAAATCCATTTTATCATGCTGCAAAAATAGTCTTAATTAGAGTATTGGACTATTAGATTTTTAGAAAATCGTTATTGAGAACAAAATAGTTCTGGATAGCCCTGATGGAAGTGGCATCCTTTTTCTCCTGAACTTGTTTCAGGATCCTGAAACAAGTTCAGGAGAAAAAGATAGAACGGACAGCAGGAGGAGTGGTGATTAAAATGGAGATATTTGTGCTCCTAATTATAAAAAAGTAATGCGCATAAAAAAAGCACCAGTTTTACAACTGATGCTTTCTTGAATGATTGAAAAAATATTATTTTTTCTTTCCTTTTACAGGAGCTTTCGCTGCTTTTGCTGCTTCTTGAGCTGCTTTCATAGCTGCACGAGAGATTCTTACTTGAGCAACAACAGTGTTGTCAGGGTGAATCAATTTGTAGTTTTCGTTAACTAATTTAGTAACGTACAATTTGTTCCCCATTTCAAGTGGAGTAATGTCAGCTTCAATAAAATCTGGAAGATTTTTTGGTAAAGCTTTTACTTTAAGTTTGCGAGTGTTCAAACGTAAAACACCACCAGCAAGAACTCCTTTAGATGTTCCTACTACTTTTACAGGAACTTCCATAGTGATTTCTTTGTCATCAAATAATTGAAAGAAGTCAATATGTAAAATCTTGTCAGACACCGGGTGAACCTGAATGTCTTGTAAAATAGCATTAAACGATTTTCCTTCACCAAGATCGATCTCAACTGTGTGAGCGTTTGGAGTGTAAACCAAGTTTTTGAAAGCCATAACTTCTGCTGAGAAATGAACTGCCTGATTTCCTCCGTATAATACGCAAGGAACCAATCCAGCATTACGTAGGGCTTTAGTCGCAACTTTACCCACGCTTTCTCTTTCTGATCCTTTAATTGTAATCGATTTCATTGTAAAAAAAATATAGTTATTAAATAATATTACTTGTTTGGCTTTTAGCTTTTGGCTATCAGCATGACTTTATAATTTTAAGACATTGGACTTTACGACTAATGCATTACATTATAAACTTTCCACTAATGGAATTGTTGTGGTGCACCATGTGCATAACTTCGGCAAAAAGAGGTGCACAACTCAACACTCTTATTTTTTTTGATTCTTTTTTTAATGGAATAGAATCGGTAACTATTAGTTCTAATAATTTTGAATTCTCTATTTTTTCGTAAGCACTGCCGGATAAGATGGCGTGAGTACATATTGCTCTAACGCTTAATGCTCCTTTTTCCATCATTAAATCTGCGGCTTTCGCCAAAGTACCTCCGGTATCAATCATGTCATCTACTAAGATTACATTTTTACCTTTTACTTCACCAATCAATTCCATGGTGTCAATAATATTGGCCTCTTTTCTTTGTTTGTAACAAATAACTACGTCAGATTCTAAAAATTTAGAATAAGCGTAAGCTCTTTTAGAACCACCCATGTCTGGAGAAGCAATGGTTAAATTATCTAATCCTAAACTCTTTACATATGGCAAAAATATTGTGGATGCAAAAAGGTGATCTACTGGTTTTTCAAAGAATCCTTGAATTTGATCGGCGTGCAAATCCATAGTCATTACTCTTGTTGCTCCAGCGCTTTCTAATAATTTAGCCACTAATTTAGCTCCTATCGGAACTCTTGGCTTGTCTTTTCTGTCTTGTCTTGCCCAACCAAAGTATGGAATTACTGCCGTAATGTGTCTTGCTGAAGCACGTTTTGCAGCATCAATCATCAATAACAATTCCATCAAATTATCTGCAGTTGGAAAAGTCGAACAAACGATAAAAACTCGTAATCCTCTGATAGATTCTTCGTAAGAAGGCTGAAATTCACCGTCACTGTATTTTGACATGGTGATTTTCCCTAAAGGGATTCCGTATTGCTCTGCTATTTTTTCAGCAAGATAGACACTTTGTGAACAAGCAAAAATTTTAGCTTCTGGTTCTAGGTGTGACATTTAATTTGTTGTTTTTATTCCGCTGCGATCCATACAGTTTGACTTTGTTATTTGTATAAAGCCGTATGTGTGTATTTGCCTCGGGTGTAGTTAGTTGTGTGTTGTGTTTTTAACGAGGTGCAAATTTATAAAATTTATTCAACTCTGAAAGGAAAAAATTAAGTATTTTTAGTTGAACATTTAATATTATTTTTTACATTTGCACCGTGTTAAAGGAATTGATGGTTGATTTAAACACAATCACCTCTTTTATTGCGTTGAAGTAACTGTTGTTATTTCATGTCTAGCTAAGCCCGGATGGCGGAATTGGTAGACGCGCTGGTCTCAAACACCTGTGGGAAACCGTGCCGGTTCGACTCCGGCTCCGGGTACAAAAACCGCTTCGAAAGAAGCGGTTTTTTTGGTTTTATATGTTTGCTGTGTTATTTCATTTTTGTAAGTGATTCGGCTAGTGATATTTTTCTTTGTATTTGTTTGGGATAGAAAGAACAGTTTATAAGACGGTGTTATTTATTATTTTATTTAAGTTGCAAAAAATATAAATAGGGTTAGTAATGTCAATCAAATATTAAACAAGAAAGATAAAATTATTCTTGGTACAATGTTATTAATTGTATTTGGCTTAATAATTTTATTAGGCCATTATGGCTATTTTGAAAATAAATATAGAGATGCTATTTTGAATGAAGAATTTTCGTCAAGAGTAATAAGTAAATATGTTAATGTTTATGAGCATATGACTCCAATGCTTAAACTTTCAAATGGAAGTGAAATAATAAACTATTTCCCAAAACATAAAGGAGAAATAAGGATTGGAGATAGTTTATTGAAACGAAAAAAATCGACAGACATGTTAGTTTTTAGAAGAGAAAATCTTGTTTACAGTATAAATCTCCTTGATAAATAGCTAGTATCAACAAAAGTTTAATTTGTTCTCTCATAATTATGGGTTGATGTCAGTCGGTTAAAAGTTTATTAGACAGTTTAGTCTTAAATCGTGTAAAAATATTTTTTTTCTGGTTTTCAATCTCTTTTCTAACGTTATCCACATAATTAACCAGCACCGTGATACTATTTTATCTACATCGTTTTTTATATAAATTTATTTTCGTATTCTTGTAAGTGTAAATAAAACACTTAATTATGAAAAAAATAGTTTTGCTAGCTTTTTTGGCGCTGTCATTGACTTCGTTTGTGGGGAAATCAACCCATTATTTTTTTGTCAACTCGGATAAAACGATAAAAATTGAATTTAGTCTAAACCCAAAGAAAACGCCTTCTTACAAAGTTTTCTTCAAAGATAAATTGGTTGTCAATACTTCTGATTTGGGGATTATTAGAGAAGATGCTAATTTTTATACCGATTTAAAAATAGTGGCTGTTTCTAAATCGAAACCAATTCAATCCAACTATTCGATGCTGCAAGGGAAACGAAAAAAAATCGCTTATGCGGCAAATCAATATACCGTTAGCTTGCAAAGCATTAAGGGCGAAGCAATGGATATTATTTTTCAAGTATCCCACGATGGAATTGCGTTGCGATACCATTTTCCAGAAACTTCGACAGCAATTAAAAAAATAGTCGAAGAGAAAACCACTTATAATTTTGACACCACTACAAAAGCCTGGTTGCAACCCATGTCTAGAGCGAAAACAGGATGGAAAGAAACCAATCCTTCCTATGAAGAGCATTATGCGATGGGCGTTCCCGTAAATACAAAACCCGCCATAGGCGAAGGGTGGGTGTATCCGGCTTTGTTTCATGCCAATGATACTTGGGTTTTGATTTCCGAAACAGGATTGCAAGCCAATTATTGCGGCACCCGATTGGTTTATAATGATACTGCCAAAGCAATGCAGGTAACTTTTCCTCAAAAAGAAGAGATTTTCCCTAACGGTGCTCTAAATCCGGAATCTGTTTTGCCTTGGTACACGCCTTGGCGCATCATTACTATTGGGTCACTCAAAACGATTACCGAAAGTACGATGGGAACAGACCTAGCCGATCCTTCAACGGTCACCGACACTTCGTTTATAAAAAGCGGAATTGCGTCTTGGAGCTGGGTTTTATTGAAAGATGAATCGGTTAATTATGAAACTACCCATAAATTTATTGATTATGCTGCTGCTATGAATTGGCCGTATTGCTTGATAGATGCCGATTGGGATACCCGAATAGGCGATGAAAAAATGAAAGAATTGTCGGCTTACGCCAAAGGTAAAAAGGTAAAATTACTCGTTTGGTACAATTCATCAGGATCTTGGAACAGTACAGAATACCATCCAAAGAGTAAATTGATTACCCATGCAGACAGAGTTCGGGAGTTTACCAGACTAAATGAAATGGGAATTGCGGGAATCAAAGTTGATTTTTTTGGTGGCGACGGACAATCGATGATTTCCTATTATCATGATATGCTAAAAGATGCTGCGGCGCATAAATTAGTGATCAATTTACACGGTGCAACTTTACCCAGAGGTTGGCAACGCACCTATCCAAATTTGCTGACTACTGAAGCGGTAAAAGGATATGAATACATTACTTTTTTTCAAGATATTGCTGATTTAGCCCCAACACATTGTGCCATGCTCCCTTTTGCCCGAAATGTTTTTGACCCAATGGATTTTACACCCATGGTTTTGGATTCTATTCCAAATATTACCCGAAAAACAACTCCAGCATTTGAATTAGCCTTGCCCGTTTTATTCTTATCCGGAATTCAACACCTGGCCGAAACGCCTTACGGAATGGCTAAAATGCCTGCTTATGTAGTCGATTATTTAAAAGACATTCCAACTAATTGGGATGATTCTAAATTTATTGATGGTTATCCGGGAAAGTACATTATCATGGCCAGAAAGAAAGATAATATATGGCATATCGTTGGAATTAACGGAGAAACCACTACCAAAGTAATAGAAATTGATTTGTCTTTTGTGACTAATTCCAAAGGTTTTAGTATCGCCGAAGATGAGAACGGATTTCAGCAAAAAACAGTATCAAAAAGTAGCAAACTAAAAATCACTATGAAACCCCATGGTGGCTTTGTCATAAAGATTTAGTTTTTTTAGGAGCTATTTCTCGCTTTATACTGCAATCTTTTTGTAATCCTGTCAGGGTAAACCCTGACAGGATTACAAAAAGGATTTCCGTTGCAATCGGGGCTAGGGAATTCTGCATGTCCAGAACTTTTATTTCTAATTTAGATTTTAAGTAGTAAATCGATAAATACGGTAGTCCCAACTGATTGTGACAACTATAAAGTCTTTTTGACTATTTATAAGAAATTTTTTATATATTTGAAAATAGATAAAGCGAAACTAACCTTTCTCAATTGAACTATTTTGGGAGTACATACAAGGGTTTGTTTTATATGTTAGCGCAAATCGTAAGAAAAACGATAATAAATTATTAAACTTTAAAATAAATACAAAAATGATTAAAATTAGTTCGCTTTTAGTTTTTGCAATGCTTTTGAATAGTTGTGCATCTGGGTATAAAAAAATAAATCCTGAAACAATAAATTATGCGTCAAAAAATATTGAAAGCAATATTTTGTTAGAATACAAATATGATTTGTTACAAAAAAAATATAAAAAGAAAGAAACTAAAAATAATATTAAGCTCATAGCAGTTAAGATTATAAATAACACTGAAAAAGAAATAGTTTTTGGAAGAGATTTTAAGCTTTCTTATGCAAACGGTAATGAAGTTAGTTTAATTGAAACTCAAAAATTATTTAAAACTATTAAACAAAGTCCAGCTTCATATTTATGGTACTTACTCTTATCTCCACTTCAATTTTATTCAGGAACTTCAACTAAATCAAATGGTTATTATACTGAAACTAAACCAGCAAACACATTTCCTATTGGACTGATTGTAGGACCAGGATTAGCGGGGGGTAATATGATTGCAGCAAGTTCAGCAAATAAGAATTTTAAAAATGAACTAATGCAATTTGATCTTAATGGGAAAACAATCAAAAAAGGCGAAACTATTTATGGATTGATAGGTATAGATTCGAATAGCTATGATTCGATTAAAATAATGGTGCAGTAACGGCTATCCGCTGACCCCCGCTAGCGCAAACCTCCCCCTCGTGAACATTCTCAAAAGTAAATAGCTAAAATTGTAATAGGACTAGCGGGACGCTTCTTCTCGCAGTAGAAAAATTTATTCAACACAACATTAAAACAGCAGTATAACATTGGCTAATGCCATAAAAAAACCCCGGAAGTAAAACTTCCGGGGTTACTAACTAGTTCCCTATTTAAACCAAACCATTCAACTTATTTATGAGGATAGAAACTAATCTATACGTAGTTAGCGAATTTTATTTAACCGAGAATTTAAAGCTTGTTTTTGTTTTGTAATTTTCACCTGGGTTTAAGACCGTGGTTGGAAAATCTTTTTGATTTGGTGAATCCGGATAGTGTTGTGTTTCTAAACAAAAACCAGTTCTGCGCGCATACGTTCCGCCATTTCTCATGGGTAAAGTACCGTCTAAGAAGTTTCCAGAATAGAACTGTATTCCCGGTTGGTCTGTATATACTTCCAACAATCGGCCGCTTCCTGCGTCATAAGCCGATGCTGCAAAACGCTCTCCTTTGTCTTGATTGTTCAGCACCCAGCAATGGTCGTAACCC
Source organism: Flavobacterium fructosi (assembly GCF_042787335.1). Taxonomy (NCBI): domain Bacteria; kingdom Pseudomonadati; phylum Bacteroidota; class Flavobacteriia; order Flavobacteriales; family Flavobacteriaceae; genus Flavobacterium; species Flavobacterium fructosi. Next base: position 179,960 of record NZ_JBHZQA010000002.1, read on the forward strand.
AATCCATTTTTTATTTGCTCATCTTTGGCTTCGATTTCTGCCCCAATAGCTTTCGCTTTTCTGAAATCGAAAGGTGTATTGGTTACATCTGTTAGTTTACCTGTTGGAATAAGTGTTGCAGCTACAGGAACTAATTTATCCGCATCGATCGTGATTTCATGATCTAAAATGGGTTTAGAAAAATCAGAAGACAGGTTAAAATACGAATGCTGAGTCAAATTCACAACCGTTTTCTTATCAGTTGTCGCTTCATAAAGTACATCTAAAGAATTATCATTTTTCAAAGTATAAGTTACAAAAACGGTCAAGTTTCCTGGATATCCTTCTTCCATATCCTTGCTCACATACTTCAATTTCAAGGATGCATTGTCTCCGCCTTTTGCTTCAGCAGCTGACCAAACGACTCTATTAAAACCTTCTGGGCCACCATGTAAGGCATTAGGCGCATTGTTGATCGCTAAAGAATATTCTTTTCCGTCTAAAGTAAACTTACCTTTTGCAATTCGGTTGCCATATCTTCCAATGATAGCTCCAAAGTACGGATTGGGTTTCATGTATTGTTCTAAAGAATTAAAACCAATAACCACTTCTTCTGATTTCCCCTCTTTATTAGGCACTTTAAGAGAAGAAATAATACCACCATAAGTAATGATATTTACTTCCATTCCCTTTTGGTTTTTAAGGGTATAGCGTTCTACCTTTTCTCCTTTTGGCGTAGTGCCATAGGCTGTTTTTGCTATAGACACTGAATCAGTAGCTTTTGCTTCTAAAGCAGTTTCATCGGCTCCAGTCTTTTTATCTCCTTTACATTGAATACTCATACTTGCCAAACCCATAATGGAAATTCCATAAATACAACGCTTTATTACATTCATAATTATTTGTTTTTAGTTATTATAGACCGTGCTGAAACAAATGATAGTAGGCTTCGTTAGCATTAATTTTATCTTTAAAGTCTCTGATAGTCGTTTTCTCATCGATAACAAGCAATTCTATGCCTGCAATATCGGCAAAATCTTCCATATATTCCGTTGTAAGCACTTGGCTGTACACCGTATGATGCGCACCACCGGCTAAAATCCATGTAGTTGCAGCAATATCAAGGTTAGGTTTGCAATCCCATAATACACGTGCAACAGGAAGTTTAGGCAAATTAGCCATCGGCGCTACTGCTTCTACTTCGTTTACAATCAATCGGAAACGATTACCCATATCAATCAATGAAGCATTAATGGCATTTCCAGCAGCTACATTAAATACGAGACGAACCGGATCTTCTTTTCCTCCAATTCCTAGTGGGTGCACTTCACAAGAAGGTTTTGCATCCGCAATAGAAGAACAGATTTCGAGCATGTGAGAACCTAAAACATATGATTTTTCAGGTGTAAAATGATAGGTGTAATCTTCCATGAATGAAGTTCCGCCTTGGTTTTCAAGACCAACATTCATCACTTTCATTGCTCTAAGCATCGCCGCTGTTTTCCAGTCGCCTTCGCCACCAAAACCATATCCGTCAGCCATCAGCCGTTGTACTGCGATTCCAGGAAGTTGTTTTAATGAACCAAGATTTTCGAAAGTATCTGTAAATGCTTTGAAGCCACCTTCTTCCAGGAAAGCTCTAAGTCCTATTTCTATTTTAGCGGCTTCTACTAATGAATCTCTTTTTTCTCCTCCTTTTTGAAGGGCTGGAGCCAAAGTATACGAAGCTTCATATATTGCAACTAGTGCATTCGTATCGTTATCAGAAACCATGTCAATATGTTTTGTAACATCCGAAGAGTCGAAACCATTTACCGAAAAACCAAAACGGATTTGGGCTTCGACTTTGTCTCCTTCGGTTACTGCAACTTCACGCATATTGTCTCCAATTCTCGCGACTTTTAAGTTTTGGAATTCATCCCAACCTAAAACCACTCTGGACCAAATGCCTAATTTTTTTTGAACTCGTTCGTCTTCCCAGTGTCCTACAACCACTTTGCGTTTTTTACGCATTCTGGACATGATGAAACCAAACTCTCTGTCTCCGTGAGCCGATTGATTTAAGTTCATAAAATCCATATCCATTGAAGCCCATGGAATTTCAGCGTTGAACTGCGTATGCAAGTGACATAATGGTTTTTTAAGAATACTTAATCCGCCAATCCACATTTTAGCTGGCGAAAAAGTATGCATCCAAGCCACAATACCAATACAGTTTTTGTTCGAATTAGCTTCTAAACATACATTTGTAATTTGAGATGGAGATTTTACAACATCTTTATACACGATTTTTACCGGTATATGTGATGAAGCATCTAATCCTTTTGCAATGTGTTGGGAATGTTCCGCTACTTTTCGTAGTGTTTCTTCACCGTATAATTCTTGGCTTCCTACTACAAACCAAATTTCTTTTTGAGATATATCGATCATATTTTTTGTTTAATCGTTTATTTGTTTAATCGTTTAACTGTTCAATGTGTTGGATAATTACTGTCCATAATACGAGTCTTTTCCGTGTTTACGTTCGTAATGTTTTTTTATTAAGGAATCTTTCAGTCTTGGTGCATTTGGATTTATCAGTAATGTTAAGTGAGCCATTTCAGCTATTACTTCTAAAACTTTACTGTTGTAAACTGCTTTTGCTGCATTCTTTCCCCAAGCAAAAGGACCGTGATTGCCTATGAGAACCATTTCTACCTCTTCGTACGAAAGATTTTTTTCTTTGAAGCAATCCAAGATTTGAATTCCTGTGTTGTGTTCGTAATTTCCTTCGATAAGTGAGTCAGCCATTGGCGCTGCACAGGGAATATCGGATGTTAAGTGATCGGCATGCGTTGTTCCAAATATTGGAATGTCTCTTTGTGCTTGTGCCCAAGCCACAGAATACGTAGCGTGAGTATGTGCCACACCACCAATGTTTGGCCAATTTTTATATAAATAGGCATGCGTTTTTGTATCCGATGAAGGACGCATGTTGCCTTCGATAATGTTGTTGTCAAAATCTACAATAACAATGTCTTCCGGTTTTAAATCTTCGTAAGGAACGCCGCTTGGTTTTATAGCAAAAACACCATTTTTTCTATCTACTGCACTTACATTTCCAAAAGTATAGACTACTAAATTCAATGCGTTTAATTGCATATTTGCTTCGTAGCATTCTTGTTTTAAATCTTTATACATAGTGTTCCTGTTGAAGTTTTTTAAGAGATGGATCTGCAAATGAACTTAATTGGTCATACGCTAACAACAACTTGTGATACGCTGCAACTTTGTCTAATTGAGGAAAATATTCTCCATCAAAATTACTTCCCATTTTTTGACTGGCTTCAATTACGTTAGGATAAATTCCTGCCGCAACTGCTGCATAAATGGCTGCGCCCAATGCCGGTGTTTGGTCAGAAGCTGCAATTTTGATTGGCTTGTTCAAAACATTAGCCAAAGTCTGCATGATATAAGGAGATTTTCTCGCTACACCACCGATTCCGATAACACTGTTTATTTTTACCCCTTCTTCTTCAAAACGGTCTACTATTTTTTTAGAACCAAAACAGATTGCGTTAACTAGTGATTTGAATAAATGAGGTGCTTTGGTTCCTAAAGACAAATTAGAAATGGCACTTTTTATTTCCTGATTGGCATCTGGTGTTCTTCTTCCGTTAATCCAATCTAAGGCGATTGGAACACTTTCTGATAATGGGATTTTCTCTGCTTCTTCCGTTAATTTTACAATTAAATTATCGCTCATTTCTTCTTTTAGTTGCTCTTTTTGAGTGTCTGTCAAAAGGGTAGAAGTAGCTAATAAATGATCCGTTGGCCACAGTAGTAATTCTTTATACCAAGCCAATAAATCTCCAAAAGCGGACTGACCAGCTTCTAAACCAATGAAACCGGGAATTACTGATCCATCAACTTGTCCGCAGATTCCACGTACTGATTTAGTTCCTATTGCCTCTTCTGAAGCAATAATAATATCACAAGTTGAGGTTCCCATAACACGAACCAAGGTATGTTCTTCTATTTTTGCTCCAACAGCACCTGAGTGCGCATCAAATGTTCCAACAGCAATAACTGTATTTGTGGTAAGTCCCAATCGGGTAGCCCATTCTTGGCTTAAATTTCCTGCCACAAGATCTGAGGTATAGGTTTCATCGTACAATCTTCTGCGAAGTGCCGCAAGATAAGGATGTAGTTTCCCCAGAAATTCTTCTGGAGGTAAACCATTCCAGTCTTCATGCCACATCGCTTTATGACCCGCCGCGCAACGGCTTCTTTTAAAGGTTTTTAAGTCTTTATCCTCAATCAATAAATACGTCATTAAATCACAATGTTCCATCCAAGTGTAAGCCGCATTTTTTACTGCTTCGTCTTGTTTGGCTATGTGAAGAATTTTTGCCCAAAACCATTCTGAAGAATAAATTCCACCAACATATTTTGTGAAATTTTCTCCACCCCAAGTAGCGGCAAGTTCATTGATTTCATTTGCTTCATGTATAGCAGTATGATCTTTCCATAATACCATCATGGCATTAGGATTGTTCTCAAAACCTTTTGTCAAAGCTAAAGGTGTCCCGTCTTCAGTAACTGGTACAGGGGAAGAACCGGTTGTGTCGATGCAAATACTTCGTATAAGTGAAGGGTCTACATTGCTGTTTTCAACAACATATTTTATAGTGGTTTCTAATCCTTCGATATGATCTAAAGGATGTTGACGAAACTGATTTATAGATGCGTTACAATATTCCTTGTTTTTCCAGCGCTTGTATTGACATACATTTGATGCAATTTCTTGTCCATTTTCAGTGTCTATTAACATCGCTCGAACAGAATCTGTTCCATAGTCTAATCCAATAACATAATTTTTCATTCTAGATTCTTTTAATTGTAATAACAAATATAGGATAAATAATTTATAAGTGTACAAAAAACACTTAATTTAATTTAGCAGTGTAATTTTTATTAAAACTGCAGAAATAAAGCAGTTTGGAAATAGAATAAATAATAATTCTTTACTATACATTTATTCTATTGCGATTATTTCATCTTTAACTTCAAAACTGTTACTGAATAGGCTGGAAGGCTTGTTTGGGCCTTGTCACCTTTTAACTTAAATTCCTTTTCTGTAGGACTTATTTTTTTAGGTGCAGCAAAAGAATTTTCGTCTTCCAGGTTCGCACTAGTAAGTGTTATAAGAGTTCCTTTTGAGGCTAATTTGCTTCCTTTTAAATCAATAATTACCTCTTGTGCAGTTGCAGAGGTATTAACCAATTTTACAATTACTTCTTTTGTATTTACATCTTTTACCGCTGAAGCAAATAAATTATTTTGTCCCGTTACTGGTTTTCCGTCTTTGGTAATTGCAATTAAGTCAGTTCCCTTATTGGTTGAAAATAATTTTTGAACATAATAATTAGCAGAACCATAAGCTTCTAAATTATTGAACCAAAGTAAATCCGGTGTCCATTGCCAAGCTTCTTCATGAGCCATTAATGGGGCATAGGAAGTTAGGTTTACCACTTCGGCATTTCTTTCTAAGCCAGTCATGAAAGCGGCTTCAGAAAATGCACATTCCCAGTTGTTTTTATTATCAGGGCTTGCAATAGCAACACTTTGAGCGGCATATTCTCCTGCAAAAACTTTAGGTCCTTTTCTGTCGTATTTGTCATAACGAGTTGCATTTTCTCTAAACCATTGTGGGTTTTTATAATAATGTTCATCAACGATTTCGGCATTTAATTTTTTAAGTTCCTGCATACCATAATCAAAATAATCACCTTCTGGAAATGGACCGGCTCCTGAAACGATAGTCATTTTTGGATATTTTGATTTTATGGCTTTTTCAAATACTTTAAATCTTTCGATGTATTGAGGACCCCATTGCTCATTTCCAACACCAATAAGTTTTAAGTTGAAAGGTTTTGGATGTCCCATTTCTGAACGGATTCTACCCCAAGGAGTTTCAACGTCACCATTTGCAAATTCGATTAAATCCAGAGCATCTTGCACGTAGGGATCTAATTCATCCATTGGAACTAATTCTCCAGTATTGAACTGACAAGCCATTCCACAACTTAAAATAGGTAATGGTTGTGCGCCGAGATCTTCGGAAAGTTGGAAATATTCATAAAATCCCAATCCAAAAGTTTGGAAATAATCCGGTGCTGGTTTATGTGTGAATTCGGTGTTCCATCGGTTGATTAATGTCTCTCTTTTTTCTACATCACCCACGGTTTTTTTCCATTGGTAGCGTTGTGCCAATGTTCTTCCTTCAACGATACAACCTCCGGGAAATCTTAAAAATCCTGGTTTCATATCATATAATAATTGTACAATGTCTTTTCGTAAACCATTTTTTCGATGGTTCCAAGTGTCTTCCGGGAATAGGGAAATCATATCTAAATCGATAGTTCCACTTCCTTCAAAAGTGATTTTCAATTGTGCTTTTGCTTCGGTTTGGGTTGCTGTAAATTGAGCAGAATACCCTTTCCAGTCATTGGATGTCGGTATGATGGTGGTTTCGCCTAAAACTTTTTTGTTTTTATCAATAAATTGGATAATGATTTTTTTGATAGCGCCATTGTGATTCGCTGCTTTTAGAGAAAGATTGTATTGAGCATCTTTCTTAATTCCCATTCCTCTAAATCCTGTATTAATTATTTCAAATCCTTTGTCATTATTTACGAGAACTCTACAAAAACTAGGATTTGTTTTGTTTTCTAATGCTTTGATAGTTGTGGCAATACCGGATGCTGTATTGAAAGAATGGGTGTCACTATTGGGTTGTTCCCAGCCCATAAGCGGTGTGTCAAATTCAAAAGAACGGTTCTTGATCATTTCAGCATACAATCCCCCATCAGCAGCAAAATTGATGTCTTCAAAAAAGGCACCATACATCGTTGGTTGAATTTTAGTAATTGTTTTGCTGGTATTTACTTTGAGATTTGTTTTTTGGGCATTGGCGTATATACCATTTAGTAACAGGCCGCAAAGGGTAATTTTGATAATTAAATTTGGTTTCATTTTCGTATATTTATTTAAGGCTTACAGTCTAAAGTGGTGTTTTTACACTTTCAAACTTTAATGATTTATATATTTTCTAGGTATCTATTTTTTTACTTCTTATAATCGATCCATACTTTCATTTTTCCAACGCCTCTATTAGACCAGGAATAATATGGAATAGCTTTTAATTTTTTGTTTTGAATAGTATTCACACCTTCTAGAAGATTGGATTCTTTTTTAACTTCGAAAGGATCATTTGCATTGATAGCAATTTTATCAAAAGCGGTTGCATTGTCAATTTCCTCAATAGCATATACAAGTGGTCCGTATTCTAAAGCTACTTTTCCAATATTGCCTGCTACTTTTGTATTAGTTACGACTTCTTTCACTTCCATGGGGAGATCTAGCACTATTGTTTCTCCTTTTTTCCATTTTCTGGTAATGATAATATATCCTGCGTCTTCTCTATAGACTATACGTTTTCCGTCTATAAAAACGGAAGTTTTTGCCGCCGCCGTGTTTTTATAATGGTATAAATCTCCTAGTAATACTTGGTTTCTCGCCCAGCCTGGGATACGTAATTTTATTGTGAATTTAGCCTCTTTTTTTGGAGAAACGGCAAGTGTGACTTTGCCATCCCAAGGATAATTTGTTTTTTGTGAAATTTCCAACTTTGTGTTTTCTAAAGCTATTTTTGCTGTATTGGACGCATATAAATTAACATAAAGCACATCTTTAGTTGTCGAATAAATCAATCCCGGAATTGAAGGAATAAACCGAATTAAATTGGTTGGACAACAAGAACAATCAAACCAAGATTGACGCGTGCATTCGCCACGGTTGAATTTATAAACCCCATCTGATTCTAATGCATTTGGATAAAAGAATTTTTTTCCGTCTAAAGACAATCCAGAGATTAATCCGTTATATAAAGTGCGTTCAATGACATCAAAATAATCAGAACTGCCAGATAAATTATGCAGTCTGTGATTCCAATATACATTTCCTATAGCAGCGCAGGTTTCGTTATAAGCGGTAAGATTTGGTAATTCGTAGTTTTCTCCAAAGGCTTCGCCTTCATGTATAGCGCCAATACCACCAGTTATGTACATTTTTTTGTTGACCATGTTGCTCCATAAATTATTCACCGCATCACCGTAGGCTTTGTCATTTTCTATAACGGCTATGTCCGTCATTCCGGCGTACATATACACCGCTCTTACGGCATGACCCACCGCTTCTTTTTGTTGAATAACAGGAATGTCATCTTGCGAATAGGCTCCGTATAATTTATGATTTTTTGAATTTCCTCTATTGTCCAGGTAGTATTTGGCTAAATTTAAATACGCTTTATTTTTGGTGATTTTATACAGTTTTACCAAACCAGTTTCTACAATTTGATGGCCGGGAACACCATGAACTTGGTTTGCACCATCGCCAAAAGTACGGACTAACAGATCCGCATTTTTGATGGCTATATCCAAGAAATTTCTTTTTCCGGTAGCTTGATAATGCACCACGGCAGCTTCTATCAGATGGCCTGAGTTGTATAATTCATGACTTATTTGTAGGGATTCCCAACGCTTACCTTCTATCACGGGAACCCATGGAGCTGGTGGTTTAGCTGGATTTATAGTTCTCCAAGTCGTAAGATAGCCATCTTTTTCCTGACCAATTTTCACAATGCTGATGAGTGAATCCAGTAGATTTTCTAGTTTTTGGTTGGGCTCGCTAATCAATGTGTTTGAAGCGCCTTCGATGATTTTGTATACGTCAGTATCGTCAAAAGGCATTTGTCCTTTTACGGTTCCTTTCATTTTACCGCCTGCAATTAAAAAATTATCAAGGCGTCCTTCTTCTTCACATTTATGAATAGCATATTCGATGGTTTTTCCCTGGACCTTTTTTATTATAGGTAACCAAAACGCATCAGTTAATTTTACATTCTGAATGTTTACGGGGGTAATATTATAACTTGATATTTTTGTTGTATTTGGATTCCCTGAATGCTGTTGACTATGTCCGTAAACGGTCATTAATACAGAAATTGAAAGTAGTGTTTTTTTTATCAAGATCATTTTACCTAATATTAATCAATTATGTATTTAATCTAGAACTTAGGCCATAAATTGGCATCCCATTGTAATTCTTTGATTACTAATTTTGGTCTTCCATTATTTTTGATTTCATAGGCATGAAAAACAATGTAATCTTTCCCGTCAAAAGTGTAGGTGCTGTTGTGACCTGCTCCGTACCAGTTTTTATCTCCTTGAATCAGTAGAGAACCTCCGCCTTCAGTTAATAGTTTGCCGTCTTTATCGACATAAGGTCCAATTATATTTTTTGATCTTCCCACCACTACTTTGTAGGTGCTGTTTTCACCTCGGCAACACAAATCCCAAGAAAGGAACAAGTAATAATAACCATTTTTTCTAAATACAAAAGGAGCTTCTAAAGCAGCATCGCCGGGGTCAGTATCTGCTAATTCGAAGGTTCGTTTGCGTCTGGCTATCGTATGCCATTCTTCAGGTTGAGCAATTGATTTAAGATCGGGACTTAATTTCACCATTTTCAAACCATCCCAAAAAGAGCCAAAAGCCAACCAAGGAACGTTATTTTCATCGAATGTTAAATTTGGATCTATTGCATTCCACATATCACGGTTAGGAATGGATCGGATTACAATTCCGTGATCGACCCACTTGTAAGCTGGGTCTTTTGGGTCTAAAGTGGTATTAGTAGCCAGCGCTATCGCCGAAGTATTTTTTGCGAAAGCGGAGACTGAGTAATACAAATAATAAGTGTTGTTGTGAAAGGAAACATCTGGTGCCCAAATGTGATTTTTAAAATCTGGAACTACGGAATCAATCCAAACAGGTTTTTCTTTAAATATTGCAGGTTCCGGATTCCAGTTTTTCAAGTCTTTAGAACTAAAAACGCTAATTCCTTGACCTGTACAGTAAATATAGTAGGTGTCTTTTTGTTTAATCATTACCGGGTCATGAACGGTAATGTCTTGGGCAAATGATAGACAGCTAATTAATAGTGTTAAGAGAAAGATTAGATTTTGTATTTGGTGGTGTAATTTCATGTTTTGCTTTTTTAACGATATAAGGCATTTAAGAAAATGTAAGTATAAATGGTTTTATTAAAAGATTATGTTCAAATGCAATTTTGCAACTGAGACTCAATCTGCCTAATATGTTATCCCTTCTGACGTCATAATTACTCGTTTCATAGTTCCATCTTTGTTATAATACAAACGGTCTACGCACACAGACCTTCTAAAACTGCCACCGTTAGGTTGAGTAGCACCATTGTGATAAATAAAATAATCTTTTCCTTTAAACTCAATAATTGCTTGATGATTTGTATTGGAGTTTCCAGCGAGTTCATTCAAAATTCCTTTGTATTCCCATGGCCCATTGATTGACTTGCTCATGGCATAAGCGATTTTTTCTGGAAACTGATACGCATACGATAAATAATACCAATCGTTTTTTTTATGAATCCAAGGTGCTTCTGTAAAACTGGGTAAAGAGATGGTTTGTATTGGACCATCGAGTTCAGTCATGTTTGATTTTAATTTGGCATAATGACAAACGGTATTTCCCCAAAATAGGTAGGCTTGACCATCATCATCAATTAGGACTGTTGGATCAATGTCATCCCAATCAATCGTGGTTTGTGTGGTCATATCATTAGTAACGAGTGCTTTTCCTATCGCATCCTTGAAAGGTCCTGTAGGACTGTCAGAAACACCAACACCTATGGCTTTCCCATTGATGGCTCCATGTGAAACGGTTACATACCAATAAAATTTTCCGTTGCGTTCAATAACTTGAGAAGCCCAAGCATCGGATTTTGCCCAGGCAAAATCAGTCACTTTGAGCGGTACGGAATGTTCCTCCCAATGTACCATATCCGATGACGAATATACCAACCATTCATTCATTTTATAAAAATTGAAATCATTTGGCGCTTCATCGTGTCCTGCATAAAGATATACTTTGTCTTTGTAAACCAAAGCTGCAGGATCACCAGTATATTTATCTTTTATAATGGGGTTGTTAATAAGCGATGTTGCATTCGGTTTTTTATCATTGGCGTAAGCGGAATTTCCGTTAGATTTTATTGTTTTGCAAGAAGACAGCATTGCAAAAGTAAATAGTGCTAAAAATAGATTTTTCATGTTTTTTATTTTAGTTATAAAACTTTACCAACTCCTTTAGTCGTTTGTTTTACTTGTTTCATGGTTCCGTCAGAATTGTAAAATAAGGAGTCAACACATACGGATCTTCTGTATTCACCGCCAGAATGTAATCCGCCATTGTGATAAATAAAATAAGACTGATTTTTAAATTCGATTATAGACTGATGATTGGTCGGGGAATTTTTTACGAGATCATTTACGACTCCTTTGTATGTCCATGGACCTAAAGGGCTTGAGCTTGTAGCGTAACTAATTTTTTCTGGAAATCCAGAAGCAAAGCTTAAATAATAAATGCCATTTCTTTTATGTAACCAAGGAGCTTCGGTAAATCCTGTTAACCCTGGAACATCTGCGACGTCTCCATCAAGTTCGATCATATTGTCTTTTAATTTTACCATTCGGCAATGTCCAAAACCTCCCCAATACAAATAGGCCTTGCCATCATCATCTACAAAAACAGTTGGGTCTATATTTAATTCAATAGAATTTGGAGTTTTATCCGTTATTAGTGCGGCGCCTATAGCATCTGAGAAGGGACCAGTTGGTGTATCTGATACAGCTACTCCTATGCCAAACCATCCAATTGTTTTGTGCGCGATGGGAACGTACCAGTAAAATTTACCTGCTCTTTCCACACATTGTCCAGCCCATGCATCTGCTTTTGCCCAAGCAAATGCTGAAAGTGATAAAGCAGCTCCATGATCTTTCCAATCTACCATGTTTTTAGAGGAAAATATATGCCAATCTTTCATCAAAAAACCATTTGTAGCATACACTTGTTCGTCATGTCCAGTATAAATATAAACGGTTTCGTTATGCACTAAGGCCGCTGGATCTGCGGTAAAAATGTGATCTATTATAGGATTGTTATTAATCACAGTTATTTTTGGAATGTCATTAATAATGGTGTTGTCAGTGTTGTTTTTATCACAAGAGGATAAGAGAAGGATTGAAGAGATTGTTAGTATTGCTATATTTTTGTGCATGCTTTACGTTTTTTAGATGGGGTTATTATATGCTATATTTAAATGCTCTTTCTATTTCAGAAAGAGCATTTCTAACTACATTTAAAATATCCTTAAAAAATGGTAACTTAATTGATTTGTTTTCCCCAAACGGGTAATCCTCCGACGGTAAATCCGGAATAGGTTATTGTTACTTTACGTATTGCCCGTTCCCAGTCCCAAGCATCGCTTACTTTACATTTTATACCATTGACGGTTAATGTTTTATTGGAGCTATCATACGACCAAACTCCTGTAACACCACCGCTCACTTTTTTGTCGGCAGTTAAGTATATAGTGACTGATTTTTGAATGACTTTGTATTGGTAATTCATTGTTATTTGTTCCCATGTTCCTATAAAGGAGGTTTCGGTAATAGCTGTGGTTGGTGCAGCAGCATAACGTTCAGGAGCAATTACTGGCCATCCATCTTCTGTCCATTGTATACCACGAACGTGACCCATCATTATTGCATTAGATACTGCGATTCCGGGAACTCCTTCGGGTAAACGTGCTTGAGAAGAATAAAACCATTCTTTGGTTTCTGGATTTTGGAAAACAGCGCAGTGGGAGATTCCAACCCAACCGGTGTGATTATTGAACGAGTACGGATGTGTTAGCATTGGCCAACAATCGGCACCACTGGTCACATTGGCACCATTGATTCCTAAATAAGGGCCCGTAATATTTTTGGAGCGTGCCACCCGAGTATTGTAGGGGACATCAAGGCCGTCATACGCCATAAATAAATAGTAATATCCGGTATCTGAATTGTATATAATCTCTGGACCTTCGGAACCTTGCCATCGACTAGTGGCATTACGAGTGGCAATTCGGGTTCCATAATCGCTCAAAGTTTTCAATTGATCCGGTTTGCCCGTTGTAGGATTTAGTTTTAAGGCAGCGATGCCTGAATGCCACGAGCCGTAAACCAAATATTGTTCTCCACCAGGGGTTTCCGTAAAACTTGGATCAATGGCGTTAAATTTGAAATACGCTTCCCAGTCATTGCCACCATTTCTGACGTAACTTTTTACACCATCTGGTTCAGAACAAACTACCATTCCCTTGTCTGTCCAAACATTCGAAGCTAAATCATCCGTTTCTGCAAGACCAATAAAAGCACGTTCTGACCAAGAGGTATTATAATCTGTTCCTGTAATAGGCTCCGTAACTACAATGCTGTAATACATTCTATATTTATTTCCAACTTTTCGAACACATGGTGCCCAATAGCCATAAGTTGGGTTTGCTATTGCTGGTAGAGCAGGTACCATTCGAGCTCTTTTGTTGTTCAAAGAATCCTTTACCCAAGCTGGAGCTGTTGTCATAGATGACCCCATGAATTCCCAATTTACAAGATCTTTAGAACGTCTGTAAAAGAAATGTCCATGCCCTTCGGTGGCGTTTCCGTAAGAAGCATCTGTTTGGTACATATAATAATAATCGCCACATTTTGCAACTGTTGGGTCGTGAACGTTTGCTAAATTCCATTGTGAATTAGAACCCCATGAAGAAATAGAGGTGTAATTATCTAAGTAGCTAGGTCCTGGAAAACCTGGTGCAACCACTACTGGCGGCACAGGATCTGGCGCTGGAGTTGGAGTTGGGGTAGGAGGAGCGTCACTATTCGAACAACTACTAACTGAAACAGTTGCTAAAAAAAGTATTAAATAGGATGCTAATTTTAAAATGGAATTTGATTTTTTCATTTTATTTACCTTCTAACATTATTACAGAAAAAGGAGGAACTGTTATGACTAACTTACCCTTTTTTATTTCAAAACCTTTGAAAGTGGTAGGTTGGATTTTTGTTGGGTTATCAAATGAATTGTGATCTTGTAATTTTGATGATGCTAAAATAGTTCCAGTAACATTTTTAATTCCAAGTTCCTGCATGTCGATTTCTATTTTGTGTTCTTTTTTAGCATCAATATTTACTAATGAAATATGAATTAATCCGTTTTTATCTTTTGATACCGAAGCGGATAAAGCAGGAAGTGATTCTCCATTATGTGTGTATAAGGGAGATTTTATAGAAATGGGCAATAATTTTGCGTCTTGATGTACGCTGTACATTTGCATTACATGATACGTTGGCGTTAAAAGCATTTTAGTTTCATCAGTAAGAATAACAGCTTGTAATACGTTTACACATTGTGCTAGATTTGCAACGCGAACTCTATCCGCATGATTGTTAAAAATGTCAAGGGTTGCCCCCGCCAAAACGGCATCTCTCATTGTATTTTGTTGGTATAAAAACCCTGGATTAGACCCTTTTTCTACATCGTACCAACCACCCCACTCATCCACAACCAAGGCAATTTTTTTATTTGGATCGTATTTATCCATTATTGCGGAATGTTTGGTAACGAGTTCCTCCATTTTTAAGGCTTGTTGCATCGTTTTGAAATAAAGGTCTTCGGTAAAATCGACAGCATCTCCTTTTTTCGCCCAATCAATCACAGAATAATGATGTAACGCTACTCCACCAATCATATTTCCTGGAATGTTTTTCATTAAGGTTTCAGTCCAATTATAATCCGCACTGTTTGCTCCTGAAGCTATGCGCATCAAGCCCCCCGTGTTCTCCCAATCTGACATAAAAGTGGCATATTTTCGGTATTCTCCTGCATAATAATCGGCTGTCATATTACCACCACAACCCCAAGCTTCGTTTCCAACTCCCCACATTTTTACTTTCCAGGGTTCTTTTCTTCCATTTTTAATACGCAAATCACTCATTGGACTTTTGCCTCCAAAATTTACATATTGTACCCAATCTGCCAATTCCTGCACTGTTCCACTCCCCATGTTTCCTGCTAAATAAGGTTCCGTTTCCAAGAGTTCGCATAAGTTTAAAAAATCGTGGGTTCCAAAACTATTGTCTTCGGTAACACCGCCCCACCATTGGTTTACAATGGTAGGCCTGTTTTCTTTTGGTCCAATGCCATCCTTCCAATGATACGTATCTGCAAAACAGCCACCCGGCCATCGTAAGTTAGGAATTTTTAGTTTTTTAAGTGCATCAACAATATCGTTACGTACGCCATTTGTATTTGGTATTTTTGAAGTATCCCCCACAAAGAAGCCGCCATAAATTGATCTTCCTAAATGTTCTGCAAAATGGCCGTAAATATTTTTGTTGATGGTAGGTGTATTGGCGGTATTTTTTATTGAAAGTAAGGTGATTTCTTTTTGTGCAAAACTAGTTTGATTGCAAAAAGTAAAAATAAATAAGATTAATAAGGCTTTTTTCATGTTGTCTTTAAGTAATAATATTACATGGTAAAATTTACCATGTAATATTAAAGTTTTAACTAATTTAAATAAATAATATTAATAACCACTATTTTGAATTGTGCCTATATTATTGTCCATTTCTCCTTGCGGTATTGGAAAGAATTCTCTGCCTGTTAAATAAGAATTAAACTCATCATCTCTAGATTTTAGCCAGGCTAATTTTGCAGAATCTTGCAACCAACCCCAACGGCGAATATCATCAAAACGGTGTCCTTCTAAAGGGAATTCCAAGAATCTTTCGTGTCCAATTTGTTCTCTCATTGCAGTTTTAGTTAATCCTGGCATGACGGTGCTTAAATTCGGTAAGCCGACTCTGTTTCTAACCATTTGTATATAGGTGTAGGCCCCAGGCGTATCGCCTGTTTCGTTTAAAGATTCGGCATACATTAGTAAAATATCCGAATAACGCAACAGTCGTTCATTAATTCCTGATTTCCAGTCAAATTCATTTGATTTTGTATCTGTATTTTCATATTTTTTACAAAACAAATCATTTAAGTCTTTTGGACTATTTTTGTAGTAGGTAGCAAAATCAACACCATATAACTTAACACCTCCAGGTTTGTTGTATAGCACCGTCGCATCTAGTCGAGGGTCTAATTGGCCTGTCTCTGTTTTTTCAATTTTATATTCATTGAATAACGCAAAAGTAGGTTGCACATCAGTCCAACCAAAACCTCTTGGTCCATATGTAATAGCTCTTGCCGAAGCTTTACCCCATGAAGTGTCAGGAGTACCACCTGTTGGAAAAATCCAAGTACCGCCCAAATTTCTATCAAATTGAACCTCAAACAATGACTCTGAATTATTTTCGGTTGCTTCGGTAAAATTATCGCTATATTTTGCCATTAATGAATACGCACCTAAATCAATCACTTTTTTGAATGTAGTTTTGGCGTTTTCAAAATCTTTAGTGAACAAGTAGGCTTTTCCTAAATATCCTAAAGCAGCTCCTTTTGTGGCACGTCCTTTTTGACCCGCATCTAAACCAGTAATATTACTGTAAGAAGTTGGTAATAAATCAGCTGCTGCTTTAAAATCAGCAATAACTTGTAACCATCCTTCCGCGTTTGTTTTTTGCTTGTAGATAGCAGCAATTTCAGTTGGCACTGGTACGTTTTGAAACATATTTACCGCATGAAACAAATATAGTCCTCTTAAAAAATAGGCTTGGCCTAAAATCCTGTTTTTAAGAGCAGCATCGGTCATGCTTATTTTTGGTACATTTTGTAAAACCTGATTGGCACGATTTATACCTATAAAATAGGTTTCATAAGCCCAGCCATAAATTGCAAAATTCGAAACAGAATTATTAAAACGACCCACATTGTACATGGCATCCCACGGACTATAGCTTCGTGCATCATCCCCTTTGAGATCTAATAATAATGGAGTACTTCGACCATAAGTTCCATCCGCTATTAATGCGGCATAAGTAGCATTAACCCCTTGCATTGCGTCAACATCTGTTTTCCAAAATGTTCCAGTTGTAGCAAGATTGGGATCTGCTTGTACTAAATCTTCATCGTTTACACAACTCGTTACTAACACCAAAAGTGAAAGAGATAGAGTAGCATAACTTAATATTTTATATTTCATCTTGTATCTTTTTAAATTTATTAATTTATTAAAATTCTATATCTAGACCCATAGCAAAAGTTCTAGGATTAGGAAAGGAGCCTCCCTCATAGCCTCTAGAAAACAATCCGTCACTTATAAAATCTGGATCATAACCTCTGTATTTGGTAAGTGTTAATATATTTTGACCACTAGCATAAATTCTTGCTTTATTTATAATTTTAGAGTTTTTTAGAGGAATATTATACCCTAATTGAGCATTTTGCAATTTTAGATAATCCCCACTTTCTATAAAACGGTTAGAGTCTCTACCATTTGCATTTGGATCACCAATTATTGGTCGAGGTACATTTGTATTTGTATTTGTAGGTGTCCAATAATTTAGCATATCTGTGCTGGCATTAGAATACTGCCCATTCATCAGGTCACGGTAAGTTGCATTAAAGACTTTATTACCTGCGCTACCTTGCCAAAATACTGAAGCATCAAAATTTTTGTAAGAACAACCCAAATTCAAACCATAAGTATATTTTGGAATAGAAGACCCTTGAAAGGTTCTATCGGCATCTGTAATTTTGTTGTCTCCGTTTACATCTTTGAACTTTATATCTCCAGGTGCAGCACCGTTCTGCAATGGTGAAGCAACAATGTCGGCAGCATTTTGAAAAATACCAGCTGTTTCATACGCAAACAACTCCCCTATTGATCGACCAACTTCTGTTTTTGATGCAGCTCCATAAATGGGGTCGTTATTTTCGTTCAATTTTAGCACTTCATTTTTTAAAGTAGTGATATTGGCAGAAATATTGTATTTAAAAGGATGGTCATTATTAGCATAGGATGCTAAAAACTCTAATCCCGTATTTTTCACCTCTGCAACATTAGTTGTGATAAGTGCCGGAAAAGAACCTGTTGAAAACGGTAGTGGCGCACCAGCTAAAAGATCAGAGGTTCTTTTTTCATAATATTCACCTGTAAACTGCAATTTATTGTCAAACAATCCTAACTCTAAAGCAACAGAGCTTGATTTTGAGGTTTCCCATCTAAGATTGGGATCTTTTAAAGAAACAACTGATGTACCGGGAGCTAATGACCCATTAAAAGTATAACTGATAAAAGGGTTTGTAGTTTCTGCATAACTGTAAGCTCCCAAAGTATTATTTCCTAAAATACCGTATCCACCTCTAAACTTAATTAAATTTACCCAAGAAGGTAGCGTTAAGAATTTTTCACTACTTAATTTCCATCCCGCAGAGAAAGAGTATGCGTTAGCTGTATTATATTTTTCGGCAAAAAGAGATGATTTATCTTGTCTAAAATTACCTTGGAGAAAATAACGATCTTCATAGTTGTAATTTATTCTGCTGATATATGATTTTGCAGTTACTCGTGACATATATTCCCGTGTGCTTGTTTTATCAGCATATTCTAAATGAGCAATTTCACCTGTTTCATAGCCTAAACCGCTTGATATATGATTATAATGATTGAAATTTTCTTGGGTCATACCAGCCAAAAGTTCAATTTTGTGTTTCCCTACATTTAAATCATACGTTAAAATGTTGTCAAAAAAGGTTCTTGTTTCACTACCATTATTAACATTAAGTGACGCTTTTGCATTTACGACGATAAAGTACCAGCCTAAATCACTTGGTGGATTAAAAAATCTGTTTTTAAAGTCTAATCTATCGGCACTAACGCTCATTTTATATTTTAGTCCTTTGACAATTTCTAGTTCACCCCAAACGCTTCCTAAAAAACGATTTCTTCTGGATTCATTTTGTACTAGATTATTAAAACCAATTACGTTTAAAGAAATGGCTCTTTGAGTGTTTGCATCTGTTCCTCCGTACCCACCAAGTCTGTTGGCATCATAAACAGGCATTGTAGGTATTGCTGTTACCAAACCACTTATTGCAGTCCCAAAATAGGTATTAAAATTTTCTTTGCCTGATTGTGTGTAACTTATTTTTGAGCCATATTTGAATTTACCCTTTTTACCATTTAAATTCAAATTCATGGCATATCGCTCATAATTTTGAGGTGTTTTAAGATAACTATCATTATTGAAATAGTCTAAATTCAAACTATATCCTAGAGATTCCGCACCCCCTGCAAGAGTAAGTGAGTGATTTTCAACTATACCAGTGCCAAAAGCTTCCTCTTGCCAGTTCGTATTTACATTGTTGATAAAAGAAGCACTAGTAGGGTCATTTCCAGGCGCAATAGTAGCCAAACCTGCATTTCGTTCTGCTGCTGAAACAATGTTTTGATACCCAGCTCGATCAGTTAAAGACCATCTTCTACCTACATTTTGCATACTTATAATAGACCTATATTTAACACTCATAGTGCCTATTTTTCCTTTTTTTGTAGTAATAATTACAACTCCATTTGCACCACGCACACCATAGATCGCTGCCGATGAAGCATCCTTAAGGACTTGCATCGATTCTATTTCACCTGTTGCAAAATCATATGGGCTGTCTGCAATAACTCCATCAATTACCCAAAGTGGATTATTATTAGCAAATGAACCAATTCCTCTAATTTTAATACTTACAAAACCACCTGGTTCTCCAGAAGATTGCACCGTTACACCTGCTACTTGACCTTGTAGCATTTTGGCAACATCATAAGTTGCCGTTTTTTTAGCATTGTCAACATTTACAACACTAATAGCACCAGTAAGATCTGATTTTTTTTGCGTTCCGTACCCAATAACAACCACTTCGTCGAGTTTATTCATATCATTATTTAAAATGATGTTAACTTGTGTCTTGTTTCCTACGGTAACTTCTTGATTTGTAAATCCTATATAACTGAAGACCAGAATGTCATTTGACGCTGCTTCTATTGAATATTCTCCATCAAAGCCCGTAACAATTACTTTGTTGGTACCCTTAATTAAAACATTTACACCCGGTAAAGGCATCGCGTCTTTAGCTGACGTAACGATTCCTTTTATAGTCTTATCTTGTTGTGCAGATAGAGTATAAGAAGAAAATAACATAACTACTATCGCTAAGAGCCATTCTTTTCTTGGCAATAGAAAATTGTAATAGAAAAATAATCGTTGGTTTGTTTTCATTCTAATTTGATTTGATTAATTTATAAGTGTGTATTTTACATTTGTAAATTTAATTAAAAAAAAACGACAAAAACAAATTAATCTGATAAAAAAAACTGCTAAAAAAAATATATCCGGTAAATTAAGTGTTAAAATAAAATTTAAACATTGTGGTTTTGTAAAAAAAGACTTCTTTTTTACATTTAATTTATTCAAAAACTACCTTTTTAGTCAAAAAACAAGCATTTCTATAAAAAAACAACTTTTTTAAATTTTTCTTTTAAAACATTAAAATATTGTCATTTTAAACCTTCAATCAAAGTGATATTAAAAAAAGTCTTCCTTATTCTTGTTTATATCGTGTAAATAAGAAAAGATCCATCCCAATAAAGCACTATTAATTACCTGAATCAAATGAAATTAGAACAAATTAGCACTCCATACTTTATTTGCACTTAAAATAAAAGAGTTGTATTTTAAGCATTAATTGAAAGGACTTTACTATAAATTAGTTAAATAATGGCGCTTATTGTTTTTTAAAAAAGTTTTGACAATTTATCTTGCTAGAATTTATCTTCCAAAATTTGGTTTTTTAAAATTTGGTTTTTTAAAATATTAAGTGTGAAATATACATTAAATAAATTATGAAACATACAAGGAAGTTTATATATTTACCCTAAAAAACGTAGTATGTTAAATAGTTATAGTTCTGCTGATAAAGTTTTACTGGCAGTAGATTGTATCATTTTTGGTTTTGATAGCGAAGGATTAAAAATACTTTTAATTAAAAGGGATTTTGAACCTGAAAAAGGCAAGTGGTCTTTAATAGGAGGATTTCTTAAAAAAGACGAAGTATTAGATAGTGCAGCCATTAGGATACTGAATTCCTATACTGGGCTTCAGGATATTTACATGGAGCAACTGCACGCCTATAGTGAGATTGATCGTGACCCAGTAGAAAGAACAATTTCAGTTGCCTATTATGCATTAATTAATATTGAAAATCATAATGCGGACCTAATAAAAAATTATGATGCGCAATGGTTTAGTGTTTCAAATGCTCCAAAATTAATTTTTGACCACGATAGTATGTTAAGGCACGCTATTAGAAGATTGCGCTATAAAACTTCTATAAAACCAATAGGATTTGAGCTTTTACCCGAAAAATTTACCATGCGTCAATTACTGGAATTATATGAAGCTATTTTAAGTAAAGAACTGGATAAAAGAAATTTTATCAGCAAAATAAATTCATTGGATATTCTTATAAAATTAGAAGAGAAGGATATGATGTCCTCCAGAAAAGGATCTTACCTATATACTTTTGACAAAGAAAAATACGATGCAAAACTTTTGAATGATTTTGTTTTAAACTTATAACTCATTCCTTAATAATCATAAACTAAAAAAAGGAAGTTCTCAATTAAGAGACTTCCCTTTTTATAGCTGATCATAGGAAAAAACTACTCTTTTATTCTTTGTTTAACTACAATTTCAATGATTTTTATAATAGTTTTATAAATGGAACTACAGGTAAAATGACAAAATGTAGCCCAAATGGAGTTTAAATTCCTAACTATTCCCTTTGTTATAATCGGCTAAGAATGTAGCTAAGCCACTATCTGTGAGGGGGTGTTTGAGTAGACCTTCAATGGCGCTTAATGGACCAGTTATTACATGGGCTCCAATTTTCGCACAATTTAAAATATGCATGACGTGACGCACTGACGCAGCCAAAATTTGAGTTTCATATCCATAATTATCGTAAATCAGCTTGATTTCTGCAATTAATGCCATTCCATCTGTAGAAATATCGTCTAATCTTCCGATGAAAGGTGACACATAAGTGGCCCCAGCTTTAGCAGCAAGTAAGGCTTGTCCTGCTGAAAATACTAAAGTGCAATTGGTTCTGATTCCTTTATTCGAAAAGTATTTTATTGCTTTTATACCCTCTTTAATCATTGGAATTTTTACTACAATTTGAGGATGCAAAGCCGCTAATCGTTCTCCTTCAATAATCATTCCTTCTAAATTAGTTGAAATTACTTCGGCACTTACATCACCGTCAACCAGTTCACATATTTTTACATAATGAGCAATAATATTGTCTGCACCGGTAATTCCTTCTTTCGCCATTAGCGATGGATTTGTGGTTACACCATCCAGAATTCCTAAATCATTAGCTTCTTTTATGTCTTTTAAATTTGCTGTATCTATAAAAAATTTCATGTCTTTATTTATTTAAATGTTTATTTATTTTCTTCAATGTAGTTTAGTATTTCTACGCATACACTTTCGCTGGTAAATCCAAATTCTTGATCCAAAACACTGGCCGGCGCAGAATATCCAAAATGGTCCAGTCCAACTACTTTTCCGCTATCCCCAATCAACCCTTCCAAATTAACTGGAAGCCCGGCGGTAAGACCGAAGACTAATTTTCCTTTAGGAATGATACTTTCTTGGTATAATTTAGACTGTTCTCTGAACAGTCCTTCAGATATAATGGACGCTACATTTATTTTTAGATTTTTAGATTTCTCTAATATAGTCGCGGCTTCTAAAAGCGTTGCCACTTCTGATCCATTTGCAATTAAAGTGATGTCAGGATCTTGCGTTTCTTTAACTAAATAACCTCCTTTTGTTGACTGCGTTGCTTCTTCATATCTTGATTTTGAAGTTCCTTGAGCTGGAATGTCTTTGATGTTTTGTCTCGAAAGAATTAAACCTGTTGGTGTTTTTGTATTGTTTAATGCCATATTCCAAGCCACTGAAGTTTCAATAGCATCGGCAGGGCGTAGCGCTAGTAAACTTTGATTACCGGAATGGTTTTTTATTTTTTCCATTAAACGTATTTGTGCTTCCTGCTCGATAGGTTGGTGTGTTGGTCCGTCTTCACCAACTCGGAAAGAATCGTGTGTCCAGATATATTTAACAGGGAGTTCTTGAATGGCGGCCAATCGAATAGCGGGTTTCATATAATCCGAGAACACAAAAAACGTCGCCACTACAGGAATAACACCTCCGTGAAGTGCAATGCCATTAGCGATTGAGGTCATCGTAAGTTCGGCAACTCCAGCCTGTAAAAAAGCTCCGCTAAAATCATTTTTTTGCAAAACGGATGATTTTTTCAGGAAACCATCTGTTTTGTCACTATTAGATAAATCTGCGGAAGAAACAATCATGTTTTCCACGTGTTCCGCTAAGTAGGCCAGTACAGCTGATGAAGCATCTCTTGTGGCTGCATTTGGTTTTTGGATAACAGTACTCAAATCCAGTTCAGGAAGTTTTCCAGATAGAAATGAATCCATTTTTTGAGCCAATTCTGGATTTTCTTTTTTCCAAGTTGCTATACGTTGCTTTTTGTATGCGGCATCTTCATATTTTTTGGCTTTTATTTGAGCATAATGCGTTGCCACATCTTCATAAATTGCAAAAGGATTTTTAGGATTTGCTCCAAGGTTTATTAAGGTTTTTACATAGTCGGCTTTGGTATCCCCAATAGGTTTTCCGTGCAATTCACATTCGCCTTCATAAATATCGCCAGTGGCGGTAACACAACCTTTTCCCATAATGGTTTTTCCGATTATTAAGGTTGGTTTTTCTGATTCTTCATTGGCATCATGCAATGCTTTTCTAATTTGCTCGTGATCGTGACCGTCAATAGTGATGACTTTCCAGCCCCATGCTTCGTATTTCATAGCCGTGTTTTCAGATGTTACTTCCTTTGTCACAGTTGAAAGCTGTACATCATTCGAATCATAAAACAGGATAAAATTGTTCAAACCTAAATGTCCGGCAATTCTTCCCGCTCCTTGCGAAATTTCTTCCTGAACACCGCCATCGGTAATGAAACCGTATATTTTGTGATTAAAAATTCCTTTGAATCTCGCATCTAAAAATTTGGCTGCTATAGCTGCGCCCACTCCCATTGTATGCCCTTGTCCCAATGGTCCGGAAGTGTTTTCTATTCCTCTAAGTACGTCTACTTCTGGGTGACCTGGGGTTACAGAACCCCACTGTCTAAAATTTTGAAGATCTGTTTTTTTATAATTTCCCAATAAATAATATTGAGAATACATTAATGTGGATAGATGTCCGGCATCCATGAAGAAACGATCTCTAAAAGTCCAATCCATTTCGGTCGGATCAAAATTTACAAATTCACTGTACAAAATGTGCATAAAATCAGCACCTCCCATCGCACCCCCCGGATGTCCTGAATTTGCTTTTTCTACCATTGAAATAGCAAGTGCTCTTATATTATCGGCTGCTAATTGGTCAATTTTTTTATTCATAATTTTTTTGTAATAATTTGGTGTAAACGGAAAAAAGTACATTGTTCGTATTTAGTATACCCATTTCAACATCGAAATTTTAAAGGTGCTAAACCCATTTTAAATGGTTTTGTTTTGAAATGGTTAGTCAAAAATCAAAGTGTGAATAATTTTAAAAACGAACTGCTGTATTTAATTATTTTTTTCTTCGGTATTTGAATCAATAAAATAAGAGGCTGTTGTTGAGGGAATAACGTTGAAATAATAATAAGTGTAAAAAATACATTTGCAAATATATGTAAATTTATTTTACAATAACAAATAAATTATTTTTCTTGCTGTTCTAAAACAAGTATCAGATTTTATTTGCCAATTAAAACGGAAATCCTTATTTTTTTAAAGTTATGGGTAAATAAGAGAATTGCTTTTTTATAAAGAATTGCGAATAATTAAGGCGCACTTGTTTTCTATTTGTTCCTTTTTTCCGCGCAGAACCATCTCTGCTAAAATTTTTCCCATCGCTTCAAAATTGGTGGAAATGGTTGTTATTCCATTAGCCACAACTTTCTTTAACGGGGTTTCATTATAGGAAATAATGCCAAAATCACTGCCTAATTTTAAGTTTTGAACTTTGGCTTTTAGGATTACCTGGACAAGATCTCTGTCATTTGGGATGACGTAAACTTCTCCTATCGTTATTTCTCGATCCTTAAATTCAGTAATTATTTCGTAATCAAATGAAAACTCAATACAGAAATTTTCGAAACCAATTTTCATTCCGGGAGGTTCTCTAAATCCAGGGAAAATCATAATGAGTTTTTTATATTTATTTAGCCTGAATTTTCCTTTGTTGAGTCCATCGAAGATATCTTTTTTATGATTCTGGTAAATTGCAGGGTATAATTTTAAAGCAGAATTAGTTTGGTCTAATATGATTACCTCATTTACTGGTAGGGTTTTTATAAAAGTCGCCACATCAATTAGGTTGGTTGGCATTATGATGTATTTAGTATAATTGCCATTACAGTCATTTATTAATTTCTGAAATACCTGAACATTAAAATGATGAAAAAAAATATCAACTTGTACATTTTTACCAATGTTTTTTAGAAAGGAATTGTAAATGTCTTCCTTGAAAATATTTAACTCATCAAAAAGTAAAAAAATCCTTTGTTTAATTGTAATTTCTGTGCTTTTAACATAATATCCTTTGCCTGGAATAGCAAAAATAATACCTCTTTTTTTTAATTCCTCGTATGCTTGTAAAACGGTATCCCGAGATAATGCAAAGGCTAAACAGACTTTGTTTATGGATGGGAGCGTATCGCCTTTTGTTAGTTTTTCTTCTTCAATTGCTTTTTCAATCGAAAGAATTATCTGCTTATATTTTGGTAAACCAAGATTGTTTTGAATCGAAATAATTTTCATCGAAGTGTGATTTTTGTGCAATATACGAAAAACTGGTAGGTACTGGTATGTGAAATTGAGTTAAGCGTATAATTTTGGATTTATTATCTGACATTAAAATTATGGTATTAAGATCAAAATCATAATTTTTCTTCTGTTTAACTGAATATATGATTTTTTATTTATTAATAAGTCATTTTATTCGTAAGTGCCATATTTTAATAAACAATAGGATGCATTAGCTATATTAATTTTTAATCCATAAAAGATCGCGTAGCTAGCTTTTTATTTTGGAGAAACAGGGCAGCATAAATTAAGTGGTGTGACTATCTCAAACATATGAGGAACTGATCCCATATTTATCCTTTTATTATAAATTTTTAATAGCAAATGATTTGAATGAATTACTAGTAATAACACCAATATAAATACCCTAAATTCCACATAACCTAACTAAAACTTAATTTAAATAAAAAGTATGAAGACAAAAAGTATGAAAACAATTTATAAAAAGTTGTTATTTTTATCACTGTTCCTTCCGTTTAGTATTCTGGCTCAGAATACGCTGACAGGGGTGGTTCTCGATAAAGTATCAGGCCAGCCAATTCCGGGAGTAAATATAAATGTACAAGGTACCGCCAAAGGGGTTTCGACTGATTTTGATGGTAAATTTCAAATTTCAAATATTAATAAAGGCAATAAAATCGTTTTTTCGTTTATTGGATATATAAATGAAATTATAACTTTTGATAATCAGAAAACCATTAGGGTAAGCCTTAATGAAGACGCAAATCAACTGAAAGAAGTTGTAATTCAGGTAGGGTACGGTACTGTAAAGAAAAAGGATGCAACAGGAGCTGTAACGGTTTTAACATCAAAAGATTTTAATAAAGGACCTGTTACTTCAGCAGATCAAATGATCCAAGGTAAAGTTGCGGGTTTGCAGATCATCAACGGCGGAGGTTCTCCGGGTGAGGGAGCTACTATTAGAATCAGAAGTGGTTCTTCATTGTCTGCTAATAATGATCCTCTGTATGTTATTGACGGTGTTCCGGTAGCAGCAGGGGGAATCGACGGAGGTAGAAATCCGCTGTCTACAATTAATCAGAATAATATCGAATCGATTACGGTATTAAAAGATGCTTCAGCAACAGCTATTTATGGTTCTCGTGCTTCTAATGGGGTAATTATTATTACTACCAAAAAAGGAAAAGCAGGAGAGTTACAGATAAATTACAACGCCAATTTACAAGTTTCTCAAGTTGTCAATAAGGTAGATGCCTTGTCAAGTACACAATTCAGGGACTATATAGCCGCCAATGGTAGTCCAGCTCAGCAAGGGCTATTAGGTGGAGCTGATACAAATTGGCAAAATGAAATTTTCAGAACAGCCATTGGTACCGATCATAATATCGCTTTAACCGGAGGTTCAGATAATGTGGTATATAGAGCCTCTGTGGGTTACGCTAATTTAAATGGTATTTTAAAAAGAGACAATATGCAACGAACCACTTTGGGCATGGGTGTTACAGGAAATTTCTTTGATAAACATTTGAAAATTGAATTAAACAACAATACCTCTTTGATAAACAGCAACTATAGTAACCGTGGCGCCATCGGATCAGCCATTCGATTTGACCCAACTCAAGCGGTAAGGAATACTGATGGAACTTACTTTCAATGGTATGTTAAAGACAATGGGATAGAGAAGTTAAATCAATTTGCCGGTAGAAATCCTCTGTCTTTGATAGAACAACAAAATAATTTTGGAAATTCTTATAGAAGTATTGGTAACATACAAACGGAATATAAAATGCATTTTTTACCGGAGCTAAAAGCAGTTGCTAATTTTGGGTATGATCAATTGAGCGGAAGAGCATTTGGTGACATAGCGGCTAATTATCTTAATGGAGTTTCAGGTTCGAGATTTAAGGATACCTATGTAAGAACAAATTCAAGAAATAATAAATTAATGGATTTGTATTTAAACTACAACAAAAAAATAGAATCTATCAATACCGCTTTTGATGCAACCGGTGGGTATTCTTATCAGGATTTCAGGGATTCAAACGGTGGATTTACTTATTCTTTCGAAAACAAGAGAGCGATAGATGTGGTAGCTGTTCCTTCAAGAATCAACCTGCAATCGTTTTTTGCGAGAACAAATATTACCATAGCCGATAAATATTTATTTACTTTATCCTACAGACGTGATGGGACCTCAAGATTTACAGAAGCAAATCGCTGGGCTAATTTCCCGGCTGTAGCAGTGGCTTGGAAACTCAATGAAGAAAACTTCCTGAAAAACGTAAGCAGCATCTCTTCCCTAAAAATTAGAGGAGGTTGGGGAGTAACAGGCCAACAGGATATTGGAGTAAGTTATCCATCTATTCCTTTGTATTTAGTTTCTGATAACGCAGCGCAATACCAGTTTGGGGACACTTTTTACAACACCTATAGGCCACAACCTTATAATAGCAATCTGAAATGGGAACAAACCACAACCATTAATGTAGGTTTTGATTATGGGTTATTTAACAATAGAATCACGGGTAGCGCTGATGTATATCAGAGAACTACTGACGATTTATTGTTGTACACTCAAAACCCTTCTTTCTTTGGATTCTCCAATTATGACAATTACAATGTAGGCTCTATCGAGAATAAAGGTATTGAATTGATGGCACAAGTTATTGCTGTCAAAACAGATGATTTAGAGTGGACTCTGGGTGGAAATGTTACCTTTCAAGATTCTAAAATCACTAAATTGACTACAGTTTTACCTAATACTCCGGGTATTAATGTAGGTAACTATGCCGGTGGACTTGGCAATACAATTCAAAATCATCAAGTAGGTTTTGCACCTAGCTCATTCTTTGTTTATGAGCAAGCATATGGAGCAGACGCAAAACCAATCGACGGGGTCTTTATTGACAGAAACAAGGATGGTGAGATAAATGCAAAAGATAAATACCGTTTTCACAAACCCGCTGCCGATGTTTTTTACGGTTTCAATACCAGTGTAACCTATAAAAACTGGGATATGGGAATGAACTGGAGAGGTTCATGGGGTAACTTTAATTATAACAACGTAGATTCTGATGGGAATTCCCAAAATATGTTGTTAAGAGAAACTGATTTGTCCAATGGTGTTGCCAATCTTTTGGAAACGGGTTTTAAATCACAAGATTCTAAAAGATACGAATCGGATTATTACATTCAAGACGCCTCTTTTATTAGGTTAGACAATGTAAGTGTGGGATATACTTTTAATCAAAAATCAAATTCCACTTCTTTAGTTAAATTAACTTTGGCGGCTCAAAATGTTTTGTTAATTACAGATTATAGCGGGTTAGATCCAGAAATTTCTGGAGGTATAGATAATAATTTATATCCGAGACCAATTATTTTCACCTTAGGTTTAAACGTTAATTTCTAATACAAAGAATAAGAAAAAATGAAAAAGACACAAATACAATTATTGGGTATTTCTTTGGTACTGTTGGTGTTATTATTTCCATCGTGTACCAATGATCTGAATCAAAGTCCAGAGAGCACTAATGCTATTCCTGGGGAAGAATTTTACAGTACACCGAATTCCTATAAACAAAGTTTAGCAAAATTATATGCTGGGTTTGCCACATCAGGGCAGACCGCTGCCGGAGCACCTGATATTTCAGGAATAGATGAAGGGGAAAGTCAATATATTAGAGGCTATTGGTTGTTACAGGAATTGACTACTGATGAGGCAGTTATTGGCTGGAATGACGGAACAATAAAAGACCTGCATTCACAAACCTGGACTTCTCTGGATCGTTTTATAACGGCTGTTTTTGCACGTTACTCTTTTCAAATTGTAAACTGTAATGAATTTTTACGTCAAACTACTGATGAAAAATTAGCAGCCAGAGCTATTGACGCTACTTTAAAAGGGGAGATTGCTACTTACAGAGCAGAAGCCCGTTTCTTGAGAGCTATGACGTATTGGCATCTAATCGATAGTTTTGGGGGAGGTTCTTTAGTAACGGAAGATTCTCCAAGTACATTCTTCTATCCAGAGTATGCCACAAGAGCTGAATTGTACAAATTTGTTGATGAGGAATTGACAGCAATTACTCCATTATTGAAAGCTCCGAAATCAAATGAAGCATATCGTGTGGATCAGGTTGCCGCCTGGATGTTACAAGCTAAATTGTATATGAATGCAAAAGTGTATACCGGTACTGATAACTATGCTGCGGCTGTTCCGTTGATTACAAAAATTACGGGTTCGTCGTATACAATACACACTAATTACAATCAACTATTTTTGGCTGATAATGACAAAAACGGAGCTCAGAACGAATTCATATTTGCTATAGCTTATGATGGTCTTCATACACAAAATTATGGTGGAACAACTTTCTTAGTACATGCACCAGTGGGCGGTAGCATGAATCCCGCTTCTTTTGGAATCAATGGTGGATGGGGAGGTGTCAGAACCACTGCTGCATTTGTAGATAAGTTTGATGCAAATACGACCGATACTCGTGGACAATTTTATAAAGATGGTCAAACCAAAGAAATCAAAAACATTGGTTCTTTCAGTGATGGATATGCGATTCAAAAGTTTAAAAACGTCGATAAAAACGGTGTTCAAGGTTCAGATAAAGCAGGTACTTTTGTTGATGTTGATTTTCCTATTTTTCGTTTGGCAGATGCTTACTTAATGTATGCTGAATGTGCCGTAAGAGGCGCAGGCGGGACTATGGCACAAGCAACTACTTATGTAAATGCTTTACGAACTAGAGCAAAAGCTACAACAGTAAATCAAGGTGATTTAAATTTAAATTTTATTCTTGACGAAAGAGCCAGAGAATTACATTGGGAAGGGCACCGAAGAACAGATTTAATCCGTTTCGGCAAATTCTCTGGAGGTAGTTATTTATGGCCGTGGAAAGGTGGGGTAGCCGGTGGATCTCCAACACAATCGTACAGAGATTTATTTCCTATTCCGGCTGGCGCCATTGCATCAAACCAAAAATTACAACAAAACCCTGGATACTAACAATAAAAAAAACTAACAAAAATGAAAAATATAACTAAATCAATAATTGCTTTATTTGCAGTAGTTGCATTGTCTTGTAGCGTAGAGGATGTTCAGGACAGACCCGTTATCGAAGGAATCGATTCACCGGTATTAACCGCTCCGGCAACTGGCGCATCTTATGTGTTGAAACAAGAAAATAATGCAACTCAAGCAGAGCGTTTTACTTGGAAATCTGCAAATTATGGTGGAAATGTTCAAGTTACGTATGCAGTTGAAATTGACAAAAAAGGAAATGCATTCAAAACGCCTCAATCTATTGGGTCTGTAATTTCAGCAAATCAAGTTTCAGTTTCTGTAGAGCAATTAAATAATGCGGCAGTAGTGCTTAAAGCAGCTTCGGGTTCCCCTGTTGAATTTGAAGTTCGAGTAAAATCAAGTACTGGTGCTATGGCTCCAATGTATTCTAATGTAGTTGGAATTATTATCAATTCTTATAATCCTGTAATTCCTAAAAGACAATTATTTTTAGTGGGTGATGCTACAGCAGCTGGATGGAATGTGGATAAAAATACGAATGACGCATTATTTAGAGATTCAGTTAATGATAATTTATATACGTATACGGGATATTTTGGTACAGGTGATGTAAAACTTATAGAGAAAAGAGGTTTATGGCAACCACAATGGGGAACAAACGCAGGAACAGCTTTGGCTGTGAATCCTGGGGCTGGTACTGATCCTGGTTCATTCAAAATTCTTACTGCTGGATATTACACATTTGTAGTTAATATTGCTACTATGACAGTTTCACTAACTCCTTTTACCGCAAGTACTGCCACTACATATGCAACAATTGGATTAGTTGGGGATTCCACTTCTGGTGGTTGGGATGTTAGTACGCCAATGGTAAAGTCAACTTTTGATCCACACATTTGGAGAGTTGGTGTAACTTTAACGAAGGGTAAATTAAAATTCAGAGCCAATAACGCTTGGGCTGTAAGTTGGGGTCAAGGTGGTGCAGATATTCTTGTAGAGGCTGGTAAATATGATATTTATTTTAATGATTTAGACGGTAAGTATATACTCATACCGGTTCAATAATTTGTTTTACATAGGTTAGGTTTTGAATTACACAGATAATGGAAGATATCTGTTGTTAAACCTCGGAAGTGCAAACTTCTGAGGTTTTTTTTAGTATTCATTTTTTTTAATTTTTTTTTAAATTTAAGTAGTATGGTGTCTTTTATTTTACTGGAATAAACTCAGTTTTTATTTCAGACAGGTTGAGCGCATTCGAAACAGTTTTCACTCAATCGAAATTTTAAAAAGAATCTCGAGTATAGTCTGCCTTCAGCTTTTGAAGAAGGATTGAGTTGGATACAAAAAATTATACTTTTTTCAAAGATAAAAAGACGGGTTCGGTTTTTTTTTAATCGAAAATTATCTGATTATACACAGGGACATAAATGTGGCTTTAGAAAGAAATAATTTCATATATAAAAACTGGTAGGTACTGGTATGTAAATGACGACAATTATTATAATTTTGGGTTTCGTATTTGACAAAAAAAACATGAAAAAAAAATACATATCTCATTTAATAAAAGATTCTGTAATGGAATTATTTGGTTTAATGCCTGATAAGGAAGTTGTGATTTCTTGTGAATTAGCAAATAAAAATGGAGTAAAACTGAACGTTATCAGTTATGGTGCTACCGTTACATCGTTGAAAATACCATTGAAAAATGGAAAAATGGTGGATGTGGTTTTAGGTTTTGATACTTTAGAAAATTATATAAATTCCTTTAATTTAGAGAGTGCGCCTTATCTTGGAGCTACTGTAGGTCGTTATGCAGGAAGAATTGACAATGGGGTTTTTAATTTGAATGGGACGGCATGGCATTTAAACAAGAACAACGCAAATCATTCGTTACATGGCGGTGATTCTAATTTCAGTAAAAAAGTTTGGAGTATAAAAAACGTAAAGGAAGGCGAAAATCCATCCGTTAATTTAATCTATTGCAGTTCAGATGATGAAGAAAATTATCCAGGGAAATTGTCGGTAGGATTGAGTTATACTTTGTCTGAAGAAAATGAATTAATTATCGAATACAAAGCTACCACTACTAAAGATACTATAGTAAATTTAACGCATCATAGTTATTTTAATCTTGATGGACATAACGCGGATCTGTTAGAACAGGAATTAATTGTAAATGCTAAAGAGATGTTAGAAACTACAAATGAGAATATTCCAACTGGTAGGTTTTTGAATTTAGTAAATGATCCTTTTGATTTTATTCAGCCAAAACAATGTCCTTCAAAAATTGATAACACCTTTATTTTAAACAAAGAAGATGAATTTTCGGCGTCACTCTTTAGTAAAAAGAACTTGCTGAGAATGTCAGTTTATACGAATCAACCTGCAGTACATATATATATCGGAGGCAATTGTTTCTATAAAATAAAAGGCAAAGAAAATGCGGATTATCATTCAACAAGCGGAATTTGTTTTGAAACGCAAAACTTTCCCGATGCACCAAATCATGAACATTTTCCGAATTCTATATTGAAAAAAGGAGAAGTATATTATCATAAAACCATTTACAAATTTCAATCTTTTTAATATGAAAAATAATAATCTTATAGTGCTGTTGGTGTTATTTTTATTTTTTATTTCTTGTAATTCACAAACAAATAACGATGAACCTCCAACGCCGATCCTCAACGTTTCCGCTTTTGCAAAAGGTGCAGATGTTGGATGGCTGCCTCAGATGGAAGCAACAGGATACAAATTTTACGATACTGATGGCTCAAAAAAGGATTGCTTGCAACTGCTAAAAGACAGAGGAATTAATACCATTCGCCTTCGTGTTTGGGTAAATCCTTCAGATGATAAAGCAAGTGGACATTGTAGCCCGGCAGAAACGGTAACTATGGCAGTTCGTGCCAAAAATATGGGAATGCGCATTATGATTGACTTTCATTACAGTGATACTTGGGCTGATCCCGGAAAACAAACGAAACCTGTTGCTTGGGCGAACCATTCTTTTGTAGAGTTGCAAAATGACGTGTATAAACACACGTATGATGTTTTGACAGCATTGAAATCAGTAGGAGTAACTCCAGAATGGGTGCAGGTAGGTAACGAAATTCCTGGTGGCATGTTATGGCCAGAGGGAAGTACTTCAAATTGGGGTCAATTGGCACAACTATTAAATAAAGGATATGAAGCCACCAAAGCGGTCAATGCAGCCATCAAAGTAATTGTTCACGTTGACAAAGGAAATGATAACGCAAGATTCAGATGGTTTTTTGATAAAGCTAAGGCAAATAATGTGAAATATGACGTGATTGGATTGTCTTATTATCCGTATTGGATTAAAAAAAATTACTCAGAAACTATTGCTGATTTGGCATTCAATTTAAAAGATATGGCTTCCCGATATGACAAAGAAGTGATGGTTGTAGAAGTGGGTGGAGAATATGACAAAGTGCAAAACACCTACGATATGTTGGCAGCAACAATAAAAGCTGTGAAAGCTGTGCCAAATAATAAGGGTCTTGGTGTCGTCTATTGGGAGCCAGAGGGAGAAAAAAGCTGGAGTCAATATTCGTTAAGTGCTTGGAATTCTTACGGAAAACCGTCAATGGCTTTGGATGCGTTTAAATAATAAGTTTGATTCTGCCTTTATTGGAAGCGTGAGAATAGAGCGCAAATGATTTTAATTGAATGATATTAAATAATTAACCCGTTTAGAAATGAAGAAATTGATACGTTTTCTGGTTGTATTTTTAGTATTTACACAAATAGCTTTGTCTCAAACACGAGCCGTTAAAGTGTTAAGTACGAATTGGAAATTTCAAAAAGGCGATTTTGAAGAGGCGTATAAAGTGAATTTCAATGATTCGAAATGGGAATCGGTAACCGTTCCGCATGACTGGGCAATTTATGGGCCTTTTGATAAAAATGTAGATATACAGAGTGTTGCCATTATTCAAAACGGAGAAAAAATAGCTACCGAAAAAACGGGACGAACAGGCGCACTACCTCATGTTGGAACAGCGTGGTACCGTAATACATTCTCATTGCCTAAAGATTCAAAAGGGAAAAAAATAATTTTACTTTTTGAAGGAGCAATGAGCGAACCTCAAGTGTATTTGAACGGAAAAAAAGTGGGAGAATGGGCGTATGGCTATAGTTATTTTTATTTTGATGTTTCCCAATTTATACAAGAAGGAGCTAACACATTATCAGTAAAATTAACCAATAAAGAGTTTGCTTCCCGCTGGTATCCCGGTGCCGGTTTGTATCGAAATGTAAGCGTTATTGTAAAAAACAACGAAAGTATTGACCAATGGGGACAGTTTGTAACGACACCTTTTATAAGTTCAGCAGTAGCCAAAGTCAACATTAAGACCAAAGCTACTGGTGAAAATACTCGTTTGGTCACCACTATTTTTGATGCCGAAGGACATAAACTAAGTTCCGAAGAGTCGGCTATACAATTCGGAAAGGAGTTCGATCAAAACATAAAAGTAGAAAAACCAAGATTGTGGAGCCCCGATACCCCTTATTTGTATAAAGCGGTTTCCCAATTGTATGTTGGAAAAGAACTGAAAGATGAAATTTCAACCCGTTTTGGGATCCGAGAAATAAAATACGAGCCCAATAAAGGCTTTAGTCTTAATGGGAAGATAACCAAATTTAAAGGAGTTTGTCTTCACCACGATCTAGGTCCCCTCGGAGTTGCAGTAAATAAAGCCGCTTTGCGCAGGCAAATGAAGATATTAAAAGAGATGGGTTGTAATGCGATTCGCAGTTCGCACAACATGCCCTCTTTTGAGCAGCTGGAATTGGCGGATGAAATGGGCTTTCTCTTTTTGGCCGAGAGTTTTGATGAATGGGCAAAGCCAAAAGTAGAAAATGGGTATCATCGTTTTTTTGAGGAGTATGCCGAAAAAGACATCGTGAATTTAGTGCAGGCAACACGAAATCACCCTTCTATTGTGATGTGGAGTTCTGGAAATGAAGTGCCGGATCAATGGGGAGAAGCTGGTGTAAAACGTGCCAAATGGCTGCAGGAAATATTTCATAGAGAAGATCCAACACGTCCGGTAACTGTAGGGATGGATCAGGTAAAAGCGACTATGGAATCTGGTTTTGGAGCTGTGCTGGATGTTCCAGGATTGAATTATCGGGTGCATTTATATGATGAGGCCTTTGCAAAATTTCCGCAAGGGTTTATTTTAGGTTCAGAAACCGCTTCAACGGTGAGCTCAAGAGGGATTTATAAATTCCCTGTGGTTCAGGAAAAAATGAAGCAATATCCTGATTTTCAATCTTCCTCTTATGATTTGGAAGCCTGTAGCTGGTCTAATGTGCCTGATGAAGATTTTGTGCTTCAAGATGATAAACCTTGGGTAATTGGGGAGTTTGTTTGGACTGGTTTTGATTATTTAGGAGAACCTACGCCTTATGACGAAAGCTGGCCGTCCCGAAGTTCTTACTTTGGAATTAACGATTTGGCCGGTTTACCTAAAGACCGTTATTATTTATATCGAAGCCGTTGGAATACAAAGGAATCTACGCTACATATCCTGCCACATTGGAACTGGGAAGGCCGTGAAGGAGAGATAACTCCTGTTTTTGTATATACCAGCTACAATAGCGCCGAACTTTTTATAAATGGCAAAAGCATGGGAGTGCAGAAAAAAAATAAAAATACACCCCAGAATCGCTACCGATTAATGTGGATGGATGTTAAATATGAGCCGGGAACGGTAAAGGTGGTGGCTTTTGATGACAATGGTAAAGCTGTTGCTCAAGAAGAAGTACATACTGCTGGCAAGCCGTACCAAATTGTTTTAGATGCTGACAGGAAAACAATTACTGCTGATGGTGAGGATATATCTTTTGTAACCGTATCAGTAGTCGACAAAAAGGGAATCCTTTGTCCTACGGCGACTAATCAGTTAAGATTTAAGGTTTCAGGGGCGGGTACTTATAGGGCTGCCTGCAATGGTGATGCTACTTCACTCGAAATGTTTCATAAAGATACCATGAAACTTTTTAGCGGAAAATTGGTAGTGCTTGTAAAATCGACAACAACTGCCGGTGATGTAAAACTTGAAGTAAATAGTGCTGGGCTTAAGAGTGGTAAATTGATTTTAGCAGCTACTAAATAAGTAAAAATTTTAAAAAGAAAATAGTTGTTCAAGTATCAAATACGGCTTTAAAATCGAATACTTTAACAATTCCAAAATAATAATAATTTAACGAAAATGAACGATTTATTAATAAAAAATACGATAGCTTTTTTTGAAAAGAGCTTTGGAGCTGAACCTCAAAAAGTTGTGCTTTCTCCAGGAAGAATTAATATCATTGGAGAACATATTGATTATAACGATGGTTATGTTTTGCCGGCAGCGATTGATAAAATTATTTGTTTTGCTTTCGAAAAAAGTGATTCCAGTATCTCGAAAATTATTGCGATTGACCTTGACGATTCGTTTGAAATCGACGTTAGCGATTCAATGGAGTTAACCGATAATGTTTGGACGAATTACATTCGAGGCGTTGTCAATCAATTGAAAATTAAAGGTTTTAAATTTGATGGATTCAACTGTGTTTTTAGCAGTAATATTCCGGTAGGTTCTGGTTTGTCTTCTTCGGCAGCATTGGAATGTGGCTTTTTGTTTGGAATCAACGAACTTTTTGATTTAAAAATAAAACCGGTTGATATTGCCTTAATGGGTCAAAGTGCTGAACATTGGGTAGGAATCAATTGCGGAATTATGGACCAGTTTTCGAGTGTTATGGGTTTAGAAAATAAAGTCATAAAAATTGATTGCAAGACCTTAGAATATGAATATCACAATGCTGATTTTAATGATTATTCTTTGATTTTATTCGATTCGAATGTAAAACATTCCTTAATGACATCGGCTTATAATGAAAGAAGACAGCAATGTGAAGAAGGGATTGCGATTATAAAAAGTAATTTTCCTGAGATAACTAGTTTTAGAGATTGTAACGAACAACATGTTTTAGGATTGCAACATGTAATGAGTGCCAATGTTTTCAAAAGGTGTCTTTTTGTTGTAAAAGAAATCAATCGGGTAAAACTAGCCTGTGAAGCTTTGGATAACGGTGATATCGAAACTTTAGGCCGATTAATGTATGAAACTCATCAGGGATTATCGGTGGATTATGAAGTAAGTTGTGCCGAATTAGACATGATTGTAGATACACTTAAAAAAGAAGAAGCCGTAGTTGGTTCCCGATTAATGGGCGGCGGATTTGGTGGTTGTACCATCAACTTGATTAAAAAAGGGCATGAAGAGCGAATTAAACAGCAGCTTTCTGCACTTTATTTAGATACTTTTGGAATAGAATTAAAAATTTATGATGTTAAAATCGGTAACGGAACATCACTTTATAACAATAATTAGAATGAAAAATTTCGATATCAACGAAGATCCGCACAGACGTTATAATCCGTTAATCAATGAATGGGTTTTGGTTTCGCCACACCGATCAAAAAGACCTTGGCAAGGCCAAAACGAAACCGTTACATTAGATGATTTACCAGAATATGACCCGACTTGTTATTTATGTCCAGATAATGTTCGAGCAAATGGGGAGGTAAATCCAGCGTATGAAAACGCTTTTGTTTTTGAAAATGATTTTGCTGCTTTGAAACAGGAAGAAATTGCATTTGAAGAAAATAAAAATGACCCGAGCGTCAGCGAACTGGCGAAGCAAACTTTTTTTAAAGCTAAACCAGAAAGAGGAATTTCCAGAGTGGTTTGTTTTTCACCAAAACATAATCTTACACTGCCGGAAATGCCTGTTGCTGCGATTGAAAATATCATTCATACGTGGCAAAAAGAATATACTGATTTAGGGAATGTTGATTACATTAATCATGTTCAGATTTTTGAAAACAAAGGGAGTGTGATGGGTTGCAGTAACCCGCACCCACATGGGCAAATCTGGGCACAATCGTCCTTACCAACCGAAGTGGAGAAAACACAAAATAATCTGAAAGCGTATTATGACCAACACGGAAGCAATCTTTTGCAAGATTATTTGAAGGAGGAATTAAAGCTTAACGAACGGATCGTGATTGAGAATGATCATTTTGTGGCACTGGTTCCTTTTTGGGCTATCTGGCCATATGAAACAATAATAATCAGCAAACGTCATTTAGGAAAAATTACTGATTTCACC
This sequence comes from Flavobacterium fructosi, assembly GCF_042787335.1. Classification (NCBI taxonomy): domain Bacteria; kingdom Pseudomonadati; phylum Bacteroidota; class Flavobacteriia; order Flavobacteriales; family Flavobacteriaceae; genus Flavobacterium; species Flavobacterium fructosi. Next base: position 219,051 of record NZ_JBHZQA010000002.1, read on the forward strand.
AAAGATGAAACAACTGATTTTGCTTTAACTTTAAAGCAATTGACAACTAAATACGATAATCTGTTTGAAACTTCATTTCCGTATTCATCAGGGATTCATCAATCGCCAACTGATGGTGCATTGCATCAGGAATGGCAATTTCACATGCATTTTTATCCGCCCTTATTGCGTTCAGCAAGTGTCAAGAAATTTATGGTAGGTTACGAAATGATGGGCGAATCACAACGAGATATTACTCCAGAAAAGAGTGCTTCAGTATTAATAGAGCAGTCGGATGTTCACTATAAAAATAAATTATGAAAATACTAGTTACTGGCGGACTGGGATTTATTGGTTCACACACTGTTGTTGAATTGCAAAATGAAGGATTTGAAGTTGTAATTATTGATAATCTTTCTAATTCGTCTGAAGATGTTTTAAAAGGAATAGGTGCCATAACTGGTATAAAGCCAGTTTTTGAAAAGCTTGATTTAAGAGAGAAAGCTTCTGTTCAGGACTTTTTCAAACGACATGCGGATGTTTGTGGTGTAATTCATTTTGCAGCTTCTAAAGCAGTTGGTGAAAGTGTGGGGAATCCGTTATTGTATTATGAAAATAATATTAATACATTAATCTTTCTGCTACAGGAAATGCAACAAAAACCGGAGTCTCATTTTATTTTCAGCTCTTCTTGTACCGTTTATGGTCAAGCTGAAACAATGCCTATTAATGAATCAGCAGCAATTCAGCCTGCGATGTCGCCTTATGGAAATACAAAACAAATTGGTGAAGAGATTATAACTGATGTCGCTAAAGTAAGTGCTATAAACGCAATTCTATTGCGCTATTTTAATCCTATCGGCGCTCATCCTTCAATGGAAATTGGGGAATTGCCTATTGGAGTACCACAAAATTTGGTGCCCTTTATTACCCAAACCGGAATTGGATTGCGAAAAGAATTATCCGTTTACGGAGAAGATTACTTAACACCTGATGGAACTTGTGAACGGGATTATATTCATGTGGTTGATTTAGCAAAAGCGCATGTTATTGCTTTACAAAGATTATTGAACAAAAAGAATTTATCTAAAATAGAGACTTTTAATCTAGGAACTGGAAGTGGAAGTTCTGTTTTGGAAGTAATTAAAGCTTTTGAAAAAGTAAGCGGACAAAAATTGCCATACAAAATTGTTGCTAGAAGGGAAGGTGATGTTGTTTCGGCTTACGCCAATACTGATAAGGCGAATAACATCCTTGGCTGGAAAAGTGAATCAACCCTTGAAGAAGGTATGGCAAGTGCTTGGAAATGGGAACAAAAAATCAGAAGTAGCAATTAAAATAAACACAGCAATAATTTTTATAAACCGATAAAATGCATTGATAAAATAAAAATAGTAGTGAAAAGTATGGAAAAAGCCTTGTTTTACAACTATTCAAGTTAAACATCATTTATAAATGTAAAAAATACATTTATAAATGATGTGAATAAATATTTTTATTTTACTTTTGACTTTCATAATTCATAAAACAACAATATAATTTAAACACATATCACATTTTACATCTTAATTTTGTAACGGAATTGTATATTTTTACCCAAAATATCCGATGTTGTTGTTGTAGGAATAGAAATAGTTCTGCTAACATTAAAAAATAATACAAGTCGCATACATTTATATTAATTTCTAACAAACCATTTACTCATGAACCAGAACCTTGCTTTTGCGGATTACGCAGTATTTATTATCTATTTTATCGTGGTGTCCACTTATGGATATACCATTTATCGCAAACGTGAAAAAAACGAACACGATGCAAAAGCTTATTTTCTTGCGGAAGGAACGCTTACCTGGTGGGCTATCGGGGCTTCGCTGATTGCTTCTAATATTTCAGCAGAGCAATTCATCGGAATGAGTGGAGAGGGATTCTTTTTAGGAATCGCTGTTGCTGCTTATGAGTGGATTGCTGCTATAGCATTGATTATTGTAGCCGTTTGGTTTATCCCTGTTTATTTAAAAAACAAGATTTATACGATGCCTCAGTTTTTAAAAACCAGATATAACGAATCTACCGCTTTGATTATGGCTGTTTTCTGGCTGTTTTTATATGTTTTTGTAAACTTAACTTCTATTTTATATTTAGGTGCAGTTGCCATTAATGGATTAGCAGGGGGGGAATACTTACATGTTATTATGGTTGGATTGGCTCTTTTTGCACTGCTAATTTCTTTAGGAGGAATGAAAGTGGTGGCTTATACGGATGTAATTCAAGTAGCGGTTTTAATCATCGGAGGATTAGTTACGTCTTATATAGCGCTGACTACGGTTGGACACTATTTTGGTTTTGGTGAAAACGCAATCGCAGGTTTCAAAGTGCTGATGGAAAAAGCACCAGAGCATTTCAAAATGATTATTCCAAGACCTACCGCTACATCGTCTCAATTAGAAATCAATAAGTATCTTACTTTTCCTGGGATGATGTCTTATTTAGCGGGGATTTGGATTATAAATCTTAATTATTGGGGCTGTAATCAATATATTACACAAAGAGCTTTAGGAGCGGATTTACAAACGGCCCGAACAGGTATTTTATTTGCTGGTATGTTGAAATTATTAATGCCACTAATCGTTATGTTACCTGGTATTGCCGCTTATGTATTATATGAAAATGGACATTTGCCACAATTAGTTGGTGGAAAAGATGGAGCGTATTCAGCGATGTTAACATTCCTTCCTACGGGTTTAAAAGGATTATCTGTGGCTGCTTTGACAGCTGCGATTGTTGCTTCGTTAGCGGGTAAAGTGAACAGTATTTCCACTATTTATACTTTAGATGTACACAAAAAATACATTCAAAAAGACGCCACTGATAGAGCTCAAGTAAACATAGGTAGATATGCAGTTTTTGCAGCGATGCTTCTTGCTGTTTTGTTTACTTGGAATGATGTTTTAGGAATTGGCGGTGTGGGTGGTTTCACATACATTCAAAAATATACAGGGTTTATTAGTCCAGGTGTATTTGCCATGTTTTTTCTTGGAATGTTCTGGAAAAGAACAACGGGTACAGCGGCAATAGTAGGTGTAATATCCGGTTTCTTATTGTCTGTTTTGTTTAATGAATTTGCACCTGCATTATTTGGAAATGAAACGTTATTATACACTGCGTTCGCAAATGGGAAAGGTGGTTTCGAAATACCATTCCATATCTGTATGGGATTGTCCTTTGCATTTACTATGCTTTTAATGATTGCCATCAGTTTTGCTGGACCAAAAGTGAATCCAAAAGCATTCGAATTAGATACAGAAATGTTTAAGGTTAAACCACAAACTACAGTTTTGATTGTAATTACGTTATTGATTATTTTTGCTTTGTATGTTAAGTTCTGGTAAAGGTGCTTTTCGATATTTTTGGAACTCTAAAATAATATAAATTAAAGTCCTTTTACTGGATTCCAGTAAATAATTCGCTGAAGAATTTACTAAAGAGTATTTGATTTAATGTGTTATGCATAAAGTATGGCGTTTATTATCAAGAGAAATCATTATTACTTGTAGTTGATTTTATTGTTTTTGGATAAAATATTGCTATTTATAAAATCTTTACCGAAGAAAAATGCTTTATCAGAAATGGGTATTGTGATGTAGAGAAGGGAAAAAAATAATAGAAAAAAAGCTTTCGTTTTGCGAAAGCTTTTTTTATAAATTTAAAAAATTAACCTAGTCTCTGTTAACTATTGCCTCTCGTTTCCAGTTTTTAACGGAAGCTATTCTGTTATTAGAATAATCAACTTCACTTAAATTTGTAAACGCATTGTCATTGTTTTGAGACCAGAAAAACCATTTTCCGGTTTTCACACCTTTTTTATATTCACCTGAGGAAGTTTTATTTCCCTTCTCATCGTAAGAAACCCAAGCTCCTTCTAATTTTCCGTTTTCAAAAAAGCCTTCTTGTTGTACTTGACCGTTTTCAAAAAAGTAAGTTGCTTTAAGTTTTTTTCCAAAAGGTTCTAATACTGGTTTTACTTCTTGAGCATAAATCATTCCAGAGAATAATATTGCTACTAAAATTATGTAATTTTTCATTTCGTTAGCTTTTAATGTGTTACAGATTTGTTATTCAAAATTATATAATATTTTACATTTAAAATACATTTACATAACAATTTAATAACATTAGACAAAAGCTTAACATTGGAAAATTAAAAAACATAAAAAAAGCCAGTGTTTGCGCACGGACTTTGTTATTTTAAAATTTCTTGATTAATGCAAAAGAGCATCCAATTGCACCTGTAATTCCGCAGAGGAAGGTCTTAATGCATCAGCGCTTACGATTTTGCCTGTTGGATCTATCAAAATAAATCGAGGAATACTGTTTATCGAATAGTCTTTAATGAATTGAGAATTCCAATTATTATCTGCAAAAAGCTGTACACCGCCCAATTCTTTGTCTTTGATTAAAGCTTTCCATTTGTCTAGATCTTTTTGCACATCAACGGAGATGCTTACAAATGAAATATTTTTGCCATAGTATTTTTCTTCAATTTTTTTCAAAAATGGTATTTCGGCACGACAAGGGCCGCACCATGTTGCCCAAACATCAATGTAAACATACTTTCCTCTTAAGTCTTCTAATTTTGTTTTTCCGCCAGCATAGTTATCATAATTAAAAGAGGGAGACATAGTATTAAGAAATTTGCTTTTAGCCAAATTAGCTTCATAATTCATTTTGTAGTACTTAACTACACCATTATAATTTTCATCAATGCTTTTCTTTTGAAGATCAATAAAAACAGGGTCTAATTTTGTGTTTTGAAGTCGTTTTAAATCTTCTAGTTTTTTCTTATCCAATCCTTTCAAAAAATCAACTTCAGACGCCGCAAGTAAACTGCCCATATCAGTTTGTTCTTCAAATAAGGAATTCTTCGCTAAAAAATTATTTTCTAGCGCCCCTTTTCCTGAGTATATTATGGATTCATCAAACTTTTTAGTATCGATTTTTAACTTTAAATCAAAGCCATTTTTCAAGTATACAATAGTAAATTCATTTCCGTCAGACAAACTATATCTTCCATGTGCTACGTTCAAGGTGTCTTTAAAGGTGCCTTCACTAGTGACCTGAATTTTTTTAATCAACTTATTTTTGCCGTCAGTAATATAAACTGCATCCCCGTTCTTATTGGCTATTTCGCCTTGAAACGTCATATACTTACTTTTTTGAGCAATGCCACTTAAAGTACTGAGTACTACAAGTGCAGTAAAAAATAATTTCTTCATAATTGTTTGGTTTTGAATTTATAGCATTTCAAAAATAAAGAAATTGCTGATAAAAAAATTATGCATTAACATAATTTTTTATTTATAATGTAATCTACTTGTATAGTTTTCTGTATTAATTTGATTTTTGTGTTTACTTTTGCAGTCTAAAATTTAAATCATGTACAGAAGTCATAATTGTGGTGAACTAAACGCCTCACATATTAATACAGAAGTTACGCTTGCCGGTTGGGTTCAAAAATCTCGCGATAAGGGGTTTATGAATTGGGTAGATTTACGTGACCGATATGGAATTACACAATTGATATTTGACGAAGGTCGTTCTGAAAAATCAGTTTTCGAATTGGCAAAAACACTTGGTCGTGAATTTGTTATTCAAGTAAAAGGAACTGTTATTGAGCGCGAAGCCAAAAATAAAAACATGACTACGGGTGACATTGAAATTTTAGTTACTGAGTTAAATATTCTGAATGCTGCATTGACACCTCCTTTCACAATTGAAGATGAAACGGATGGTGGTGAAGATATCCGTATGAAATATCGTTACCTCGATATTCGTAGAAATCCAGTAAAAAACAACTTGCTGTTTCGTCACAAAGTAGCGATGGAAGTTAGAAAATATCTTTCTGATTTGGATTTTTGTGAGGTAGAGACGCCTTATTTGATTAAATCGACTCCGGAAGGAGCCAGAGATTTCGTAGTTCCTTCTCGAATGAATGAAGGACAGTTTTATGCCTTGCCTCAATCGCCACAAACTTTCAAGCAATTATTGATGGTAGGCGGAATGGATAAATATTTCCAAATCGTAAAATGTTTCCGTGATGAAGATTTACGTGCAGACAGACAACCAGAGTTTACGCAAATAGATTGCGAAATGGCTTTCGTGGAACAAGAAGATATATTAAATATTTTTGAAGGTTTGACAAGACATTTGCTAAAAGAAATAAAAGGCATCGAAGTAGAGAAGTTTCCAAGAATGACCTACGAACATGCCATGAAAACATACGGAAATGACAAACCGGATATCCGTTTTGGAATGGAATTTGGTGAGTTGAATGAAGTTGCGAAAAGCAAAGAATTCCCAGTTTTTAATGCTGCGGAATTAGTGGTTGGAATTGCCGTTCCCGGAGTAGGGAATTATACCCGTAAGGAAATAGATGGTTTAATTGACTGGGTAAAGCGTCCTCAAGTTGGTGCCTCAGGAATGGTATATGTAAAATGCAACGAAGACGGAACTTATAAGTCTTCGGTAGATAAATTCTACGATCAAAATGATTTAAGCAATTGGGCAAAAACTACAGGGGCACAACGTGGAGATATGATTTTTGTCCTTTCGGGGCCGGCTGGCAAAACCCGTTCCCAATTAAGCGCATTGCGTATGGAATTAGCAACACGATTAGGTTTGAGAAAATCAACTGAATTTGCGCCACTTTGGGTTGTTGATTTTCCGTTGTTGGAGTTTGATGATGAGAGCGGCCGTTATCATGCCATGCATCATCCTTTTACTTCTCCGAAACCAGAAGATATGCATTTATTAGAAACTAATCCTGGGAAAGTTCGTGCTAATGCCTATGATATGGTTTTGAATGGAAATGAAATTGGCGGTGGTTCAATTCGTATCCATGATAAAGCGACACAACAACTAATGTTCAAATATTTAGGTTTTACAGAAGAGGAGGCTAAGGCACAATTCGGATTCTTAATGGATGCATTCCAGTTTGGTGCGCCACCACACGGAGGCTTGGCTTTTGGATTGGATCGATTGGTAGCGATTCTTGGAGGTCAAGAAACGATTCGGGACTTTATTGCTTTCCCAAAAAATAATTCTGGAAGGGATGTTATGATTGATGCACCATCTGTAATTGACGAATCGCAGTTAAAAGAGCTGCATATCAAAATAGATATTGTGTAGTTTGTCGGTTAAAATTGTTAGAAAACGTTGAATATCAATATTTTTACAAAATAAAAACAGAAGATAGCATTTCGTATTATATTAAATATTACATTTGCTTCATTATAAATTATTATTACAATTACAATGCGTACAGGTACAGTTAAATTTTTCAATGAGTCTAAAGGTTACGGATTCATTACAGACGAAGAAACAGGAAAAGACATTTTTGTTCATGCATCAGGAATCAACGCGGAAGAATTGCGCGAAGGTGACAGAGTTAGTTATGAAGAAGAAGAAGGAAGAAAAGGAAAAGTTGCTGCGAAAGTAGCAGTTATCTAAGCAAAAAAATCATTTTTTTGTTAAGAATGTTTAAAAACGTTTCGATTTATTTCGAAACGTTTTTTTTGTTTCTATCGAAAAGACTTATTGAGAAAATTGAAAAAGTTCGCTCTTATTTGGAATCAATAAAAATTAGTGAGTTATGGTATTTTCGTTTAAACTAAAAATTGTTTTAAACTTGTGTTTTAAATACTTGAAACCTATCTTTGTGGCTTATTCTCATTCATAAATATACGTAACATGCAATCCGATCAATTAAATTATATCCCAATTTTAATGCAGTTCATTTTAGCTGTAGGATTTGTTGTTGGTACCATATTTATTTCTGGAAAATTAGGTCCTAAAAGATCATCCGAAATCAAAGATAAAAACTTCGAATGTGGTATCGAATCTGTAGGTAATGCAAGAATTCCGTTTTCGGTAAAATATTTTCTTGTTGCTATATTGTTTGTTTTGTTTGACGTTGAGGTAATTTTTCTTTATCCCTGGGCAATCAATTTCAAAGAATTAGGAATGGAAGGGATGGTTAAAATGGTGATTTTTATGCTTTTGCTTTTGGTAGGTTTTTTCTACATTATCAAAAAGAAAGCGTTAGAGTGGGAATAAAGATTTATTTTAAAAGCTGGATTATAAATTTAAAATGGTGTCATTTTAATTTATAATCTAAATTTTACAATTCAAAATAATAAAAAATGAGCGATTCTAAAATAAATATGGTTGAGCCACCTGAAGGTGTTGTTGGGGAAGGTTTCTTCGCTACAAAACTAAATGATGTTGTGGGAATGGCTCGCGCCAATTCATTATGGCCTTTGCCTTTTGCAACTTCTTGTTGCGGGATTGAATTTATGGCTACAATGGCTTCGCATTATGATTTAGCACGTTTTGGTTCGGAGCGAGTGAGTTTTTCTCCTCGTCAAGCGGATATGCTTATGGTGATGGGAACAATTTCAAAAAAAATGGCGCCTATTTTACGTCAGGTTTATGAGCAAATGTCAGAACCTCGTTGGGTAATTGCTGTAGGTGCTTGTGCTTGTTCGGGTGGAATTTTTGATACCTATTCTGTTTTGCAAGGGATTGATAAAGTGATTCCGGTTGATGTCTATGTTCCTGGTTGTCCACCAAGACCAGAGCAAATTGTTGATGGTGTTATGAAATTGCAGGAATTAGTAAGAAACGAATCTGTAAGAAGAAGAAGTTCTCCGGAATACCAAGAATTATTGGCTTCTTATAATATCAAATAAATAATGGCGCTAGAAACAATACAAATCCAAGAAAAATTAGTTGAAACATTTGATTCAGCTGTTTTTGAATTCAAGCAGGAAAAAGATATATTTTCATTTGAAGTCGCTTCCGATAAAATTACGGCAGTAATTCTTTTTTTGAAAAATGACCCAACATTACGTTTTCATTTTTTAACTGACCTGTGTGGGATTCACTATCCTGACAATGATGTAGATCATCAATTTGCAGTTGTTTATCATCTGCATAATTGGTACGAAAACAAAAGAATTAAAATCAAGGCATTTATTAGCGGTGAAAACCCAGAAATAAAAACGATTTCAAACATTTTCTTAAGTTCAAACTGGATGGAAAGAGAAACGTATGATTTTTATGGGATAAACTTCATTGGTCATCCACAATTGAAACGTATTTTGAATATGGATGAAATGATTTCTTTTCCAATGCGAAAAGAATTCCCAATGGAAGATAGCGGAAGAACTGATAAAGATGACCGCTTCTTTGGAAGAACAACCGACAATTATTAAAAATACTCACTATTATAATTTTTCACATTAACTAAATGTCAGAACTATTATTACCACCAGAGCATCGCTATGCTAAAAGAATAAAGGAGCAACTAAACGAAGACGGAAGCGAGCTTTCGATTCTTAATTTAGGGCCTACACACCCAGCGACACATGGTATTTTTCAAAATATCTTGTTGATGGATGGGGAAAGAATTCTGGAAGCGGAACCAACTATTGGTTATATTCACAGAGCTTTCGAAAAAATTGCTGAAAATCGTCCTTTTTACCAAATCACGCCTCTTACTGATAGAATGAACTATTGTTCATCGCCTATAAATAATATGGGTTGGTGGATGACATTAGAAAAATTGTTGGATATTAAAGTTCCAAAAAGAGCGCAATATTTAAGAGTTATTGTAATGGAGTTGGCGAGAATCACGGACCATATTATTTGTAATTCGATTCTTGGTGTAGATACCGGAGCCTATACCGGATTTTTATATGTGTTCCAATTTAGAGAAAAAGTGTATGAAATCTACGAAGAAATTTGTGGAGCGCGTTTGACCACTAATATGGGAAGAATTGGGGGCTTCGAAAGGGATTGGTCTCCAGAAGCTTTTAGAAAATTAGATGTGTTTTTAGAAGAATTTCCAGCAGCTTGGAAAGAATTTGAAAACTTATTCGAAAGAAATAGAATTTTTATTGACAGAACGGTAAATGTAGGAGCTATAACTGCTGAGCAAGCTATGGCTTACGGATTTACAGGTCCAAATTTACGTGCGGCAGGTGTTGATTATGATGTTCGTGTAGCGCAGCCGTATTCTTCTTATGAGGATTTTGACTTTATTATTCCTGTTGGAAAGTCAGGTGATACTTACGACCGTTTTTGTGTTCGTAATGCTGAAGTTTGGGAGAGTTTGAGTATCATTCGCCAAGCTTTAGACAAAATGCCGGAAGGAAATGATTTTCATGCGGATGTTCCGGATTATTATCTTCCGCCAAAAGAAGATGTGTACCATAATATGGAATCCTTAATTTATCATTTCAAAATTGTAATGGGTGAAATTCCTGTTCCAGTTGCCGAAATATACCATCCTGTAGAAGGCGGAAACGGTGAATTAGGTTTTTATTTAGTTACTGACGGAAGCAGAACGCCTTATAGATTGCATTTCCGTAGACCATGCTTTATTTACTATCAAGCGTATCCAGAAATGATTAAAGGGGCATTACTATCGGACGCAATTGTTATTTTGTCAAGTTTAAATGTTATTGCTGGAGAATTAGACGCATAAAAGATATCAGATTGTTGATTAACGATTTTAGATTTCAGATTTAAAAAAAATGGAAAGAACTTATCACAAACAAGAAATAAATATGACTGCAGCATTGATGACTCGCATCAATGAATTGATTAGTCATTATCCTGAAGACAAAAGAAAATCGGCATTATTGCCTGTTTTACATGAAGTTCAAGATGCTCACGAAAATTGGTTGAGTATTGAATTAATGAATAAAGTAGCCGGAATCCTTTTGATCAAGCCAATTGAGGTTTACGAAGTAGTTTCGTTTTATACGATGTACAACCAAAGACCAGTTGGAAAATACATGTTCGAATTTTGTCAAACGTCTCCGTGTTGTTTGAATGGAGTCGAGGATTTAATGGATTACACCTGTGAGAAATTAGGTGTAAAAGTGGGTGAACCCACTGCGGATGGTTTGTTCGAAGTTAGAGGTGTTGAGTGTTTAGGGGCTTGCGGATACGCTCCGATGATGCAGTTAGGCGATTTTTACAAAGAACATTTGACTGCAGCAAAAATCGATCAATTAATTGCGGATTGCAAAAACGATACAATACTATTACACGATAAATAATATGTCACAAAAAATATTATTAGATAAAATAAATATTCCCGGAATTAAAACCTACGAAGTGTACCGTCAAAACGGGGGTTATGCTTCAGTAGAAAAAGCCATAAAAACATTAACACCGGATGAAGTGGTCGAAGAAGTAAAAACTTCAGGATTGCGTGGTCGTGGTGGAGCAGGATTCCCCGCAGGAATGAAATGGAGTTTTATTGATAAAAAATCAGGAAAACCAAGACATTTAGTTTGTAATGCGGATGAATCAGAACCAGGAACTTTCAAAGACCGGTATTTGATGGAATTTATTCCTCATTTATTGATTGAGGGAATGATTACATCGAGTTATGCTTTGGGTGCAAACCTTTCTTACATCTACATTCGTGGCGAATACATGTGGGTGTATAAAATATTAGAAAGAGCCATTAACGAAGCAAAAGCTGCTGGATTTTTGGGTAAAAATATATTAGGGTCAGGATACGATTTAGAACTTTATGTTCATTGTGGTGCTGGAGCTTATATTTGTGGTGAGGAAACTGCGTTGATTGAATCGTTGGAAGGTAAAAGAGGAAATCCTCGCATAAAGCCACCATTTCCTGCTATTTCAGGACTTTGGGCAAATCCAACGGTTGTAAATAACGTAGAGACGATCGCCGCAGTGCCTTGGATTGTTAATAATTCAGGTGCGGAATATGCCAAAATTGGTATTGGACGTTCTACAGGAACCAAATTGATTTCGGCTTCAGGACATATAAAAAATCCGGGTGTTTACGAAATTGAAATGGGTTTAAGTGTTTATGAATTCATGAATTCTGATGAATATTTAGGCGGAATGAGTTCTGATAGACCTTTAAAAGCTTTTGTACCGGGAGGAAGTTCTGTTCCCGTTTTACCTGCCCATTTAATTTACAAAACTGCCGCTGGCGAAGATCGTTTGATGTCATACGAATCGTTAAGTGACGGTGGATTTGCAACTGGTTCTATGTTAGGATCGGGTGGCTTTATTGTTTATAATGATACTGCTTGCATCGTCCGTAATACTTGGAATTTCTCCCGTTTTTATCACCATGAAAGTTGTGGACAATGTTCCCCTTGTCGGGAAGGAACAGGCTGGATGGAAAAAGTATTGCACCGAATAGAAAATGGTCACGGTCGTGAAGAAGATATCGATTTGCTGTTGAGCATTCAAAGTAAAATTGAAGGAAATACAATTTGTCCATTAGGTGATGCGGCGGCTTGGCCAGTGGCAGCGGCAATTCGTCACTTTAGAGAAGAATTTGAATACCACATTCGTTTCCCGGAAAAAATAAAAAATAGAGACCATTTTGTTGCTGAACCTTTTGAAAAAGTAAAGCATTTAGTTTCTAAAGTAATCGTATAAAGTCAAGAATTTCAGAAAATGAAAGTAACCATAGACGGTCAAAGCATAGAAGTAGAACCAGGAACAACAATCCTGCAGGCAGCACGTATGATAGGTGGAGAGGTAGTTCCGCCGGCAATGTGCTATTATTCTAAACTAAAAGGAAGCGGGGGAAAATGCCGTTGTTGTTTAGTGGAAGTTGCCAAAGGAAGTGAAGCTGATCCAAGACCAATGCCTAAATTAATGGCATCTTGTGTCACCGGTTGTATGGACGGAATGGAAGTGAATAGTAAATCTTCACCGAGAGTAACCGAAGCCAGAAAATCAGTAACAGAGTTTTTATTGATCAATCACCCTTTAGATTGTCCGGTTTGTGACCAGGCAGGAGAGTGTGATCTGCAAAATTTAAGCTTCGAACACGGGAAATCAGAAACTCGTTTTATCGAAGAAAAAAGAACTTTTGAACCCGAAAATATAGGTCCCAATATTCAATTGCACATGAACCGTTGTATTCTATGTTACCGTTGCGTAATGGTGGCGGATCAATTGACTGACGATCGTGTACATGGAGTAATGGACAGAGGAGATCATTCGAATATCTCGACTTGTATCTCAAAAGCGGTTGATAATGAATTTTCTGGAAATATGATTGACGTGTGTCCTGTAGGTGCTTTAACAGACAAAACGTTTCGATTTAAATCTAGAGTTTGGTTCAGTAAGCCTTATAACGCACACAGAAATTGCCCTACTTGCTCCGGAAAAACGACCGTTTGGATGTTTGGTGACGAAATCCAACGTGTTACCGGAAGAAAAGATGAGTACCATGAAGTAGATGAATTTATTTGTAATGGATGTCGTTTTGATCACAAAGAGATTTCAGATTGGACTATTGAAGGACCGAGAGCATTCGAAAAAGATTCGGTTATCAATCAAAATAAATACAACAGAAAATTACAAAAAGTGGAAATCGCTACCGAAGATCATATCCTTTTAGGTAGAGAAGAAGACCGCAAGAAAATAAGCATGGCCGAAATTCCATTGACCGAAGAAGACATTATTAATCAAAAAAGCTTGGGTAATAATGGATAGTACTATTATCATAGAAAAAAGTGTCATTATTGTTGCAGTTTTTGCTTTGACAATGTTGATGGCAATGTATTCCACTTGGGCAGAACGTAAAGTGGCCGCTTGGCTTCAAGATCGTGTTGGACCAAACAGAGCCGGTCCTTTTGGATTGTTTCAACCGCTTGCTGATGGTTTAAAACTATTCTCAAAAGAAGAATTTGAACCTAATACACCAAACAGATTTTTGTTTTTTGTAGGTCCGGCAATTGCAATGAGTACCGCTTTAATGACGAGTGCCGTAATTCCTTGGGGAGACAGGCTGCATTTATTTGGAAGAGATATTTTATTGCAGGCAACTGATTTAAACATTGGATTGTTATACTTTTTTGGAGTTGTTTCAGTGGGTGTTTATGGTATTATGATTGGGGGTTGGGCATCTAATAATAAGTTCTCTCTGATTGGTGCGGTTCGTGCTGCTTCACAAATGGTGTCTTATGAAGTTGCGATGGGGCTTTCGATGATTGCTTTGTTGATGATGACCGGAACGTTGAGTTTAAGAGAGATATCTGAACAGCAAGCAGGAATGAATTGGAATGTGTTTTACCAACCGTTGTCTTTTATTATATTTTTAATTTGTGCTTTTGCAGAATCAAACCGAACTCCTTTTGACTTAGCGGAATGCGAAACAGAACTTATTGGAGGATACCATACGGAATATTCATCGATGAAAATGGGTTTTTATTTATTTGCTGAATATGCGAATATGTTTATTTCCTCTACGATTTTGGCGGTTTTATTCTTTGGAGGCTATAATTATCCTGGAATGAGTTGGGTTGTTGAAAATTGGGGGGTAAATATTGCGAATGTTTTAGGATTTGGCGCTTTGTTTATCAAATTATGTGGATTTATCTTTTTCTATATGTGGGTTCGCTGGACTATTCCAAGATTTAGATACGATCAACTGATGCATTTGGGTTGGAGGATATTAATTCCATTGGCAATCATTAATATCATCATCACCGGAATTGTAATTTTGCGAGTAGAAATTGCTACTTATTTAGGATTTTAATTAGTACCGAAAAAGCCCTAGCCCTGATAGCAGTGGAAATCCTTTATTTGTTTTTCTTTAAAAACAATAAAGATTGAAACGAAGAGCAGGATTAAGCTTCAAATAAAAATAAAAAATGTCAATAGAAAGTATATCCTTATCGGGAAGAAAAAAGCTAGTCTCTAACAAGGAGATGACTTTTTGGGAAAGAATGTATCTTATTGCGATTGTCAAAGGTTTGATAATTACGATTCAGCATTTGTTCACCAGAAAAGTAACGATTCAATATCCGGAGCAGGTACGTGAAAGGAGCCCTGTATATCGTGGTCAGCACATGTTGAAACGCGATGAGGAAGGTCGTGAGAATTGTACGGCTTGTGGTTTGTGTGCGTTATCGTGTCCTGCGGAAGCCATTACGATGAAAGCGGAAGAGCGCAGAGCAGATGAAAAACATTTGTATAGAGAAGAAAAATATGCGTCGATATATGAGATTAATATGTTGCGTTGTATTTTTTGTGGATTGTGTGAGGAGGCTTGTCCGAAAGACGCCATTTACCTGACGACTTCTAAAGTATTGGTTCCTTCGAGTTATGAAAGAGAAGATTTTATCTTTGGAAAAGACAAATTGGTCATGCCGTTGGAAATGGCAATGAAAAACGCTCAACTTAAAAACGCTAACTAATGTCTACGATACTTATAATTTTTTGTGTTTTATCAGCGATAACTTTGTCAACGGCATTTTTGACAATTTTTAGCAGAAATCCAATTCACAGTGCTATTTATTTAGTGATTTGTTTCTTTTCGATTGCAGGTCATTATCTATTATTGAATGCGCAGTTTCTGGCAATTGTTCACATTATTGTGTATTCGGGAGCGATTATGATTTTATTTTTATTCACGATCATGTTGATGAATTTAAATGAGCAAAAAGAAGTTCATAGGCCTAGGATAACAAGATTAGGCGCTATTGTTTCTTTTTGTTTAATATGCGTTGTTCTGATTTTAATTTTTATAAATTCAAAACCAATTGTTGGAGAGTACGTTTCTACAGGAGAAGATTTTCAGTCTATAAAAGTATTAGGTAAAATATTACTAAATGAATATATGGTTCCTTTTGAATTTGCATCGATATTACTTTTGGTTGCTATGATTGGAACGGTGTTATTGTCTAAAAAAGAAAAATTGCAAAAATAAGATGAACAATATTTTAAATCACATTGGTATTGAAAATTATATATTCCTAAGCGTAATACTTTTTTGTATTGGCGTTTTTGGAGTATTGTACAGACGAAATGCCATTATCGTATTTATGTCAATTGAAATTATGCTGAATGCAGTAAATTTATTGTTTGTAGCATTTTCGACTTATCATCAAGATGCGCAAGGACAAGTTTTTGTGTTTTTCTCGATGGCTGTTGCTGCGGCAGAGGTTGCGGTAGGATTGGCAATTCTAGTTTCTATTTTTAGAAATCTAGGCTCAATTACTATTGATAATTTAAAAAACTTAAAAGGATAAATGGAAATGAATACCAATATAGCTTTAGTTTTAGTTCTTACTCCTTTTTTAGGATTTTTAATCAATGTTTTCTTCGGGAAAAGTCTGGGGAAAAGTTTGTCTGGAATAATTGGAACCAGTTCAGTTGTGGTTTCTTTTATTGCTACCGCTTATTTCTTCAATGGAATTTTGTCGCAACCCGAAGGAATCCACATTTCACTTTTTGACTGGATTCAAATCAGTAATTTCAAAGTTGATTTCGGATTTCAATTGGACCAATTGTCAATTTTATGGTTGCTGTTCGTAACCGGGATTGGATCTTTGATTCATTTGTATTCGATCAGTTACATGCACGAAGATGAAAATATGCACAAGTTTTTTGCCTACTTGAATCTGTTTGTATTCTTCATGATCACTTTAGTAATAGGAAGTAACTTATTAGTAATGTTCATTGGGTGGGAAGGCGTAGGTCTTTGTTCGTATTTGTTAATTGGATTTTGGCATAAAAACCAAGATTTTAATGATGCAGCTAAGAAAGCTTTCATCATGAACCGAATTGGGGATTTAGGTTTATTAGTTGGGATTTTTATTCTTGGAAGTTTATTCTCTACGTTAGATTTTGCTACATTAAGAACTGCAATTGCTACGGCTACCAATTTAAATAGCTATTGGATTGGTGTTGCCGCTTTTGCTTTATTTATTGGGGCTTGTGGGAAATCAGCACAAATACCTTTGTATACTTGGTTACCGGACGCGATGGCTGGGCCAACACCGGTTTCGGCGTTGATACATGCTGCGACAATGGTTACGGCAGGTATTTTTATGATAACCAGATTAAATTTTTTGTATAGTCTTGATTTACCAAGTATCAATTTGGTAAATGATATTATAGCAATTGTTGGAGCAGTTACTGCTTTGGTTGCGGCTACAATTGGATTGGTTCAAAATGATATTAAGAAAGTCTTGGCTTATTCCACTGTTTCTCAATTGGGATTAATGTTTTTGGCTTTAGGTTTAGGCGCTTATGAAGTTGCGGTTTTCCACGTAATTACTCATGCTTTCTTCAAAGCTTGTTTGTTCTTGGGTTCAGGTTCTGTAATTCATGCTTTACATGGAGAACAAGACATGCGTAAAATGGGCGGTTTGAAAAAAGCAATGCCGATTACTTTTATCACCATGTTAATTGCTTCATTAGCGATTTCTGGAGTTCCATTATTCTCCGGGTTTTTCTCGAAAGACGAAATCCTATTAGTGGCTTTCCATCACAATATTCCATTATGGGTTGTGGCTTCAGTTGCTTCTATCATGACCGCTTTCTATATGTTCCGTTTAATGTTCTTAACGTTTTTCCAAGAGTTCAGAGGAACAGAAGAGCAAAAGCATCATTTACATGAAAGCCCTTCATTAATCACTTTTCCTTTAATCGTTTTAGCAATTTTTGCAACAATAGGTGGTTTGATTAGCTTGCCAGGAAACAGTTGGTTGAATGAATATTTGACTCCAATTTTACCGAAATTAGCAAGTGCAGAACACCATTTAGGAACTACTGAATATATCTTGATGGCCATTGCTGTTGTGGGTGGATTAGTAGGAATTGGTATTGCTTACGCCAAATACATCAAACAAAATACTGTTCCTACAGAAGATGCTGCCATTACAGGATTTTCTAAAGTGCTTTACAATAAATATTATGTTGATGAATTTTATGACGCTATTTTTGTTAAACCGATTAATTTCTTGTCTCGTTTTTTCAGAGATACTGTGGAAACTGGTTTGTCAGCTTTAGTTTTTGGATTCGGAAAAGTTACCAACGAAATAAGTTACCAAGGAAAGAAAATACAAAATGGAAGCATTGGTCTTTATCTATTGGTTTTCGTATTGGGGCTTTGTGCCATTGTTTCCTATTTATTTTTAGCTCAATAATCTTATACTATGAATGTATCTCTAATATTAATTATACTTTTAATTGGTGCGTTTGCAACTTTCCTTGCAGGCGATAAACTAGCTTCAAAAGTGGCACTGTTCTTTGGTTTGGCTGCTGCAGTCTGTACTATTGTACTATTAAATCACTATAATTTAGGTGAAAACATTAGTTTCCTTAATCAGTGGATTACGAAACCTAATATCTCCTTTGCTTTAAAAGCAGATGGACTTTCCTTAGCAATGCTTTTATTGACAACGGCATTGACTCCTATAATTATTTTTTCTTCTTTTGGTAATACCTATAAAAATGCAAAAGCATTTTATGCATTAATCTTGTTTATGTCCTTTGCAATGGCGGGAACATTCTTAGCATCAGATGGTTTGTTGTATTACATTTTTTGGGAATTGTCTTTGATTCCAATTTACTTCATCGCTTTGATTTGGGGTAATGGAGACGCAGAACTACGCAAAAAAGCGGTAGTTAAATTCTTTATCTACACACTTGCAGGATCATTGTTTATGTTGGTGGCTTTTGTTTATTTGTATCAAAAAGCGGGAAGCTTCCTAATTGAAGATTTATACAAGTTGAATTTATCACCAACGGAACAACTTTGGATATTTTTGTCTTTCTTCTTGGCTTATGCCATCAAAATTCCTTTAATTCCTTTCCACACTTGGCAAGCAAATGTGTACCAAAAAGCACCAACTGTTGGAACCATGCTTTTATCTGGTATCATGCTAAAAATGGGATTGTACAGCGTCATTCGTTGGCAGTTGCCATTGGCACCGCTTGCAGCAAAAGAATATATGTTTATTTTTATTAGTATTGGAATAGCGGGTGTAATTTACGGTTCGATCGTTGCTTTAAGACAAAAAGACCTTAAAAAATTATTAGCGTATTCTTCTTTAGCACACGTTGGTTTAATTGCAGCTGGAACGTATACGTTAACATTAGATGGATTTCGTGGAGCCGTTTTGCAAATGATCGCTCACGGTTTTGTAGTTGTTGGATTGTTTTTTATTGCTGAGATTATTTTAAGAAGATATGAAACCAGAGCAATTGCTGAAATGGGCGGTATTCGTTCACAAACCCCAAAATTCACTTCCATGTTTTTAATCTTGGTTTTGGCTTCTATTGCTTTGCCAACTACCTTTAACTTTATTGGAGAATTCACCGTTTTATACAGTCTTTCACAAATTAATATTTGGTTTGCCATTTTAGGAGGAACAACCATAATTTTGGGTGCTTACTATATGTTGAAAATGTTTCAACGCGCCATGCTAGGGGAGAATAATACAAAAATATTTGCTGATGTAACTTTTAATGAAGGAATAACGCTGGTGATAATAATTGCCGTTTTATTCTTTTTTGGAATGTATCCAAAACCAATTATAGATTTGATTACACCAAGTCTTCAAGAAATTTTAACTCAAATTAATAGAATTAACTAGTCAAATAAAACAATGAATACATTAATAGCTATAATAGGATTAGGTGTTTTATGCCTTTTATTTGAAATTTTTAATTTAAGAAAAGCCATTGTGCCTATAACAATCATGGGATTATTAGGTGTTCTGGGCCTAACCATATCGGAGTTTAATTCTACAGAAAGTTACTACAACAATATGATTGCTGTAAGTAAATTTTCAACTACATTTTCTTGTTTGTTTATTGTACTTACTATTTTCTTGGTGGCTTTGGGACATAATTTTTACGAAAATCACCAATCAAAAATATCCGATTTTATTGCTATAAAAGTATTCTTATTGGCAGGAGCGGTTGCGATGGTATCTTTTGGAAACTTGGCGATGTTCTTTTTAGGAATCGAAGTATTATCAATATCACTATACATTCTTGCGGCAAGTGACCGTATGAATTTAAAAAGTAACGAAGCGGGAATGAAGTATTTCCTAATGGGATCTTTTGCTTCTGGAATTATTTTGTTTGGGATCTGTTTAATTTATGGAGCAATGGGAAGTTTTGATGTTTCCGAAATCAGTGCTTTATCGCAATCTGCCGAATTGCCAATTTGGTTCCCAATTGGTATTATATTGGTTACAATTGGGATGTTATTCAAAGTGGCTGCTGTTCCTTTCCATTTTTGGGCACCAGACGTTTACGAAGGTTCTCCTGCGTTGACAACAGCATTGATGAGCACTCTAGCAAAAGTAGTTGCGATGGCGACTTTATACAAATTACTATTCGTTATGAATGCTGATATTTCTATAGCATTCAAAATGGTTGTAGTTGTCATTTCTATGGCGTCTATGACGGTAGGAAATATTATGGCGTTGAGACAAACGAATGTCAAACGTATGCTTGCTTTTTCTGGAGTTTCTCATGCTGGTTTTATGTTGATGACTTTATTGAGTTTGTCAACTTCAGCAGGAAGCTTGTTGTACTATGCGTCTGCTTATTCTTTTTCTGGTATCGCTGCTTTTAGTGTTATTTTATACGTTTGTAAAAATAGAAATAACGAAGACATTACGAATTTCCATGGTCTAGGAAAAACCAATCCTTTGTTAGCGGCTATTCTTACTGCGGCTTTGCTTTCTATGGCTGGTATTCCAATTTTCGCGGGATTCTTTGCCAAATTGGTTTTGTTTAACCAAACGATTCAGGCGGGTTATTTAGCATTAGTGATTGTTGCAGTTGTCAACTCAATTATAAGCGTTGGTTACTATTTCAAATTGATTTTAGCGATGTATACTAAAGAATCTAACGAAGAAAGAAAGGGAAAACCATTCTTAGTTTATGCGGTAGCAGTTGTTGCTATTGTTTTGAATTTGGTTTTAGGTTTGTTTCCTTCCTTAGTTTTGGATTTATTGGCATAAACCAAAGCTTTAAAAATATAAAGAGAACCATCAAGAGAAATTTTGGTGGCTTTTTTTTGCTTCAGTGGAAAAGCGGAATTTATTCTAGTAAGTTTTTATATTATATTTACTTTGGTAAAGGTTCCGTAAAAATGCGACACATCTAAAATAAATTAAAAATGATTGATAAAAACAGGAATTTAGAAACTATTCGTTGGGGTATTGTGGGATGTGGAAATGTTACCGAGGTGAAAAGTGGTCCTGCCTATCAGAAAACAGTAGGGTTTCAGCTCACAGCAGTAATGAGAAGAGACGTTGAAAAGGCTGCGGATTATGCTAGGAGACATGGAATTGCTAAATACTACACCGATGCAGATACCCTAATCAATGATCCCGAAATTGATGCGGTTTACATCGCAACTCCGCCGGATACTCATAAATATTACGGACTAAAAGTTGCCTTGGCCGGAAAACCGTGCTGTATCGAAAAACCGTTAGCGCCAAATTATAAAGATAGTCTGGAGATTGTTGAAGCATTTGCAGCTAAAAATATTCCTTTGTTTGTTGCTTATTACAGGCGGTCGCTTCCTCGTTTCAAACAGATAAAAACATGGCTTGGTACCGATGAAATTGGTGAAGTGCGACATGTAAGATGGCATTTAAGTGCACCTGCAACCCCGGAAGATTTGTCCGGAAACTATAACTGGCGTACCGATGCGGATATCGCCACAGGAGGTTATTTTGATGATTTAGCCAGTCATGGATTGGATTTATTGATTCATATGTTAGGAGATATAAAAGAAGTTTCCGGCATTAGTCTTAACCAGCAGGGATTGTATTCCGCCAAAGATGCTGCAACCGCTTGTTGGTTACATGAGTCAGGAATTACGGGAACAGGCAGCTGGAATTTTGGTTGTTATGAGCGGGAAGATACCGTAGAAATATTTGGTAGTAAAGGTAAAATAGCATTCTCTGTATTTAATGATGAACCGATAGTTCTTTCGAACAAACAAGGAAAAACAGAACTTTTTATTGCGCATCCAGAAAACATCCAACTCTATCATGTGCAGCAAATTCGGGAACATCTTTTGGGTAATAGCGTTCACACTTCTACTGGTTTAACAGGAGCTCATACCGGTTGGGTTATGGACAAAATTATTGGAAATATTTAGAGAAATTAAAAAAGGTTTAGGTTTTTATGGTTTAGAAAAGTTTATAGTTCGAAATCGATATTTACTATAATGGTATATATAATAAAATACTAAAACCCAAAAAGCTCAAAACTGAATTGATTAATTTTGCACCATAGAATCAATTGTAAATTGCAATTACTAAATAATGGAAGATGGAAAATAAATTAAAAGTGCAAATCTGGTCGGATATTATGTGTCCGTTTTGTTATATAGGAAAAAGAAGAATAGAAGAAGCTTTGCAAAATTTCGAATATAAAGAAAATGTCGAGATTGAGTGGAAAAGTTATCAACTGGATGCGAGTTTTGTCGCTTCACCGGAGGATAATATGGTAGAACATCTGGCAGAAAAATATAGAAAGGACAGTGATTGGGCTCAAAACATGCTCGATAACATGACTGAAAATGCAAAAGCAGCAGGATTGGACTTTCATTTTGAAAAGGCGGTTCTTGCTAATTCTTTTAATGCACATCGACTGTTGCATTTAGCTAAAAAGTATAATCTGGCGAATGATTTAGAAGAACTTTTGTTCAAAGCCTATTTAACCGAAGGAAAGAATATTAATGATCTCGATACATTGAGCAAATTGGGAATTGAAGTAGGACTGGATGCTGAAGCTATTGCTCAGGTGTTGAATTCTGATACTTATGGTGCCGAAGTGCAGCAAGACCAGGAAGAGGCAAATGCTATTGGTGTTCAAGGTGTTCCTTTTTTTGTTTTAGATAATAAATATGCAATTTCCGGAGCGCAACCTGCTACTGCTTTTTTAGAAACTTTAGAAAAAGTATGGCAAGAAGGAAAATTTGAATCCAAAGTTACTTTATTGAATACAACAACCGCTAACAGTTGTGATATCAATGGTTGTGACTAAATTTAAGGTAAAGGTTTATCTTCAAACAAAAACCCCATTGATACGAATATCAACGGGGTTTTTTAACTAACCATTTAAACCTAACTAACGTCTTTTATCAATTCTGATATCTACACTTCCTACTACTTTAGTTTCTTCTTTTTGGGCTTTTGCCCCACCATTTTTAAAGTAGTACTGATTTTGAACGTTTGAATTTTGATTGTTTTCCTGATCATCATCGCAGTCGTCGTTATCATTGTTATTTTGGTTACCACCATAATTAGGTTCGTAATTGCCATCATTATTTTCATAAGCGCGACTTCCTTTTACACTTCCAACCATATCAATAATTTGACCACGACGGTTGTAGATAATCTGCAATCCACCTACTTGTTCCAATGCATAGCGATTGTACGTCATGTAAACGGAACCAACTCTTTTAATTCTATCATTCGCATCATAGTTGATAAATACGTTTCCAATACGTCTCACACGTCCAAAATTATCGTGTTCCACTTTTACACCGTAATTTTCATTTCTAAAATTCGACGGAGCACCGTACGTTCTATTTACCGCACTAGTCCTTGCAGCTTTATAATACATATCGCGGCCGCCAGTTGATGGGCGTGTATTGAAATCAAATTGTCCGTCAGGAAACACGAAGAACTCAACTCCTCTTTCTGTGAACACAATTGGTTCTGCATTTCTAAAATCAACAGGCGATCTTCTCTCATGAGAAAAACTATTTTTCTCTGTTGCATTTGCTACACCACCTCCAATAAGGAAGATACTAGCTACTAAAAACGTAATTTTTTTCATAATATATGTTATTTGTGTTTTGCCTACTCTTGAGCTTTTCGGCTTTCGCTTTTTTACTTATTTGATTAGGGATATTCAAGTAGCGTGCCAAAGTTTTGAATCACGTTTCTGTGTTACTGTGCAAAGGGTTGGTTTTTATTGTTTAATGTGTTTTAAATCATCTGTTTGCAATTTTAAGAATGGATGATAAAATTATTTAGGAAAGTATATTTACTTTTTTTCAAAGGTAATTCCTATTATGCTTTAATGTTTTTTTTGTTTTTACAAGAATCAAGAACTTGGAAAAAAGTAGAAATACTTACACTAATATCTATTTTGCAGTAGTTAAGTTTTTGTTGTCGGTAAGTAAATTCCAAAATAGTTTCTAGAAAGTATAAAATAAGTTGGCTGTTTTAGAATAAAAACAAAAAAAACCTGTCCAAATTAATGAACAGGTTCTAAATTCTAAAATTTAATATTTTTTAGATTGTATGTTTTGGATTAAATCCATCTTCACTCAATTCCTTATGGTCGTAATCGGCTACCATTTCAGCTTCGTAATCGGTTTTTTCTCCTTTTGTGAATTTGTAAATTAATTTCTCCATGATTTCATAAATCACAGGAACAATAATCAATGTTAGGAATAATGAACTGATTAATCCGCCGATAATTACCCATGCCAAACCATTTTTCCATTCAGCACCAGCACCAGATGCTAATGCAATTGGGAACATACCAAATACCATCGCAATCGTGGTCATCAAAATTGGACGAAGACGTGCGTGATTAGCTTGAATTAGTGCTGTTCTTATAGTTTCACCCGCAGCTCTTCGCTGATTGGTATAATCTACCAACATAATTGCATTTTTACAAACCAGACCAATCAACATAATTACCCCAAGAATCGTAAATATATTCAACGTATTGTTGGTCAAAGCCAAAGCTAATAACGCTCCGATAAACGAAAGCGGAATAGCAAATAATACTACAAATGGGTGAGCAAAACTATCATACAATCCAACCATTACCAGATAAACCAAAATAATCGCTGCTAATAAAGCAAAACCTAACGTTCCAAAACCTTCACTTTGATTTTCCTGATCACCACCCCAGATGTAATTTACACCTACAGGTTTTTTCATTTTAGTTAATCTTGATTCAAGTTCTGCAACAACGGTTCCCACCGGTACACCTACAGTTTGTCCTTTTACGGTGACAGATGCTGTTTTGTCTCTTCTTTCTAATTGGCTTGGCCCGGAACCTTCTTTTACGGTTGCAAATTGTGACAACTTAATTTGTTCTCCTCTTTCATTTATAAAAAGAAGATTACTTACATCATCTATGCTTTTTCTGTCGAAACTGCTGTATTTAATATTAATGTCATATTCATATTCTCCAGCTCTAAATTTTCCGTCTGTATTTCCGCTATAGGCCGTTTGCATGGTTAAACCTACGGTTTGTAAGGACAAACCAAGGGCAGCCATTTTATCTCTGTCAACCTGAACATTAATTTCAGGATTTCCGGATTCTACCGATAATTTCACACCAGTTGATCCAGGAATTTTATTCAATTCAGCTTCTGCTGCCTTCGCAAAAATCATAGCGTTGTCTAAACTGGAACCGGTAACAATTAAGGCTATTGGGGCATCCTCTGCCGTTCCTAAAATACCTACCGGAGTCGTTGTTACTTTGGCTCCAACCAATATTTTTTCTAATTGGCGTTTCATTTTTGCGGCATAAACAGATGCATCGTCCGATCTGTCTTTTTGATCAATCATTTTCACATCAATCTCTGCTTTGTATGCAGTCGCTTGAGACGAACCCATACCTTCACTGGTTTGACCAACTTTAGTAATCAAACTTTTGATGTATTCTTGCGTATTCAAATAGGCTTCTGCTTTTTGAGTCATGAAGTTACTTTGTTCTAAGGAAGCATCTTTAGGCAATTCTATTTGAACTAAAAACTCCCCACTATCGGAATGGGCAAAAAACTCCCCACCAATAAACCCTGCAGGAACAAGCGCAACAGATCCAAAAAACAGTACCAAAACAACTAATAGCGTTGTTTTATAATGGTTCAGACACCATTCTAATAAACCTGAAATCCAGTTGGTAAAACGGGTTAATTGTTTTTCGAATCCAAGGATTACTCTTCCAAAAACATTTTTACCTTCAATATGTTCTAGTTTTCCAAAACGGGAAGACAACCAAGGGATTATGGTGAAAGAAGCTAATAAGGAGAATAATGTTGAAATAATTACGGTAACACAAAACTGGGTAATAATATTTGAAACTAGTCCGGTACTCATTGCAATTGGTAAAAATACCACAACAATTACTAGGGTGATCGAGGTTACCGTCCCACCAATTTCTGCAGTTCCTTCGTACGCAGCACGAACACGGTTTTTACCCATTTCCATATGCCTGTAAATATTCTCCAAAACTACAATCGCATCATCCACAAGAATACCTACAACCAGTGATAGCCCTAGCAAACTCATTAAATTCAGCGTATATCCAAGGTAGTAAAACCCAATAAAAGTTGAGATTAAAGACGCTGGAATAGAAACCATTACAATCAATGAGTTTCTAACACTGTGCAAGAAAAACAACATTACAAATGCCACAAGAAATACCGCAATCAATAAATCATGAATTACAGAATCAGCGGCTTCCAATGTGAAAACTGTGCTGTCATTAGCAACATTCAGTTTTACGTCATTGGCTTTATAATCATTTTCTAATTTTGTTATGGTTTTTAGTACTTGTTCACTAACCGCAACAGCATTAGCATCTGATTGTTTAACAATTTGTAAAATGATGGCGCTTTTTCTATCAATACGAGCTATTTTCTCCGCTGTTTTTTGAGCATCCTGAACATCGGCAATATCTGCTAAACGAACTTGGATTCCATTTTTTGATGATACAATTAAGTTTTTTAATTCTTCAACATTTTTGTATTTTCCGGCTAAACGAATCAGGATTTTTTGTTCCCTTGTCTGAATGTTTCCTGTTGGGAAATCCAGATTTGAAGACAAGATTACCTGTTGCACTTGCGGAACAGAAAGTCCGTAACCCTGCATTTTAACTGCATCAAGACTGACTTGAATTTCTCTTTCTTGTCCGCCAATGATGTTTACCTGAGCCACACCTGTCACACGGGATAACACAGGAGCAATTTTTTTGTCGATCAAGTCATAAAATTCGACTTCATCCATTTTTCCATTGGCACCAATAGTCATAATAGGTAAATCACTCAATGAGAATTTACTTAACGAAGGTGTCTTTGCATTATCGGGTAAATCACTAATTATGGCATTTATTTTTCGTTGTGCATCGTTCAACGAAATATCTACTTTGGCTTTTGTGTTTAAAGTAATCGATACGGTTGATAAACTTTCGTAGGAGCGAGAGTCAATTTTTTTGATGTTTTCCAATGATGCTACGGCATCTTCCACTTTTTTAGTCACCGTATTTTCAACCTCACTTGGCGAAGCTCCTGGATAAATGGTAGCAATTGTAATTACGTTTTGTTCAAATTTCGGAATCAATTCATAGCCTAATTGACTGTAACTGAATAGTCCACCAAGGATTAGAATCGTGAATAACACGATTACTAATGAAGGACGTTTTATGGATATTTCTGCTAATTTCATATGTTTGTTTTTTAGGTCTTAAAGTTTAAGCTGTAAAGTCTTGGTGTTTCTACTTTTGACTTTGCGACTTTTGACTTTATGACTTTCGACTATTTTATAATATCCACTTTAGATCCGTCTTGAAGGTTGATTTGACCCGTTGTAATTACCGTTTCTCCATCAGAAAGTCCATTTATAATTTCTACTTTATCACCAAGGATTCTTCCGGCCGCAACAGTTTTTAGTTTAGCCACACCGTTTTCTGCAACAAAAATTTGGTTACTGCTAACACTTCCTACAAATGCATTTCTTGGAACAATCATCAACGTTTGTTTTTGTTGGTTGGATGCAAATTCAGCTGTTCCATACATTCCCGCTTTTAAATCATTGGAAGAATTATTAGCAATTTCTATTTCTACGGGGAAGTTTAAACTTGTATCTGCTTTTGGAGCGATGAAAGTAATTTTCCCTGAAAATTTTGTATCAGGATAAACGCTGGCGCTAACTTGCACAATGTTGCCTAATTTCAAACTGGCCACTTGACTTTCGTTAACAGTAACTTTCAGTTTTAATTTTGAAACATTAACGATGTCAAACATTTGTGTTGCAGCTCCAAGAACGGAACCTGGTTCAATATATCTTTTATTTACAATTCCACTAATGGTAGCTTTGATATTGGTATCTCCAATATTAACTTTAGCTTGTTGCAATCTGGATTGTGATGTTACTAAACCTAACTTGGCTTGATCTAATTGCTGTTTTGTAACTCCGCCGGTTTTATACGCATTCTCAAAACGACTGTAATCTGCTTGTGCATTTTGGTATGAAGCTTGTGCAGTCTGTAAGTCAGATGAAATTTGCTCACTTCTAATAATTGCTAAAGTTTGTCCAATTCTCACATTGTCTCCTTCTTTTACAAGAACACGTACCACTCTGCCTGGTTTCTCTGCAGAAAATTTTAATTCCTGTAAAGGTTCAAAATTACCGTTAGCAGAAAAATCTAGGGAAACGTCTTCGTTCTTAACAGTTGCAACTTTAACAGAAACGCTGGCATTTTTCTCCGCTACAATAGCAGTTTTTGCTTCGTTTTCCTTTTTATTATTCATTAAAGTGTAAGAAATAATTGCTAAGGCGGCTACGATTAATCCTATCGTTATTATATTTTTTTTCATTTTGTTAGTTGTTTATTAATGTTCTTAATTCTCCTTTTGATTTGATCAATTGAATTTCTGCCAGTTTGTAATCTAATATCGCAGATGTGTAGTTATTTTGTGCCTCGGTTAATGAATTTTCAGCATCCAATAAATCAGTTAAAGAAGCTAATCCTTGTATGTAGTTATTTCTTGTGTTACTCAAAACATCCTGAGCTAATTGCGCATTTGTTTTTTGGTTTTCAATGGTAATGATGCTGTTGTTTATTTGAATTTTTGCATTTTCGTAAGCTAGATCAAGTCCTAATTTAGTGTCGTTTAAATCCTCTTTAATTGATCTTAAATTAATGTCCGCCTGTCTCACTTTCGCACGAGTTGCGAATCCGGAAAAAATAGGCACTTTTAAATTCAAACCAATAGAAGAGAAATCAGACCAATAAACGCCCTCAGCTGGTTTTGCTCCCCAAGGTATTTTTGGACCCTGACCGATATAGTTATAACCTGCAGATAGATTGAGCGCTGGGTAATAGGCTGCTTGGTCCGCTTTCTTTTGAAAAGTTAATAGTTGTTCTTGTTTTTTCAAAAGTAAATACTCCGTTCTGTTTTCTGTATTCGGGGTTTCAGATAGTGCCTGCGGGGTAACTTGAAACTCTGTTTGAGGAATGATTATTTTCGTTTCAATTGGCATTCCAATATAAAATTTCAAGGCGTTTTCCTGTAGTTGAACTGCGTTCAAAACTTGCTGACGTTGTGTATTGATATTTGATATTTTTACTAAAATCCTGTCTAAATCAATTTTTTTAGCCAATCCATTATCAAATTGCCCTTTAATTATGTTTTTTACTTTGTTGGTGTTAACATAATTATTGTCCAAAACATTTAATTTTTGTCTTTGAACATAAACTTGGTAGTAGTTGTTAGCGATTCTCTCTATTACCTGCTCTTCCGTTAATTGATTATTTATTTGGTAAAATTCTCTGGTGGATTTTGCCGCTTTTAAACCTGTAAAAACGGATTGGTCAAAAAGGGCTTGAGTCAATGACAAACCAGCTGTAGAACTCCATTTTTGTCCAAAAGTAGCTTTAATGGTTTGCCCTTTTTCACCACCGAAGGAACCGGCATCAAGAAATGTAGTTTGAAGGATAGGATTGTACGTTAATCCTCCATTAGCAGAAATTTGGGGCAATGCTCTAGAACGAACCTCTTGGATTTGATATTCACTATTTTCCACTTTTAGTTTTGCTTTTTTTGCATCTGCTTTGTTTTCTAAAGCATAAGTAATCGCATCTTTTAGTGTCAGCGATTTTGCTTCTTGTGATTTCGCCGTAATGGCAAAAATCAAGAATGTGATTACGATTAGTTTCTTCATTGTATAGTATAGTTTAGTAAATGTTTTTCAAGTTCAAGTAATCCTTTTGGTGTTGCCATTGCTCGCGTATGATATTCTAATATTTCAAGTTCTATTTTTTGCCCTTCTTTTTCAGAAACAATATTTGCTTTTATGTTAAATACTAGCTGATAATAAAATTGGATATAATTATCAATATTGATGTTTTCTCGATATAGACCCTGTTGTATTCCTTTTTTTATATTTTGTTCAAAAACTGAATTGCATTCATCGATTTCTCTCAACATTACCTTTTCATATATTTCTGGGTAATGTTTTTTCAATTGGTAGATGGGGGAGGTGTCAGATGATTTAAACATTTCTTTAAACATCTTCCTGATCTCAAAATTTTCCTCAATTGCGTTGTGATCTTTTTTAATGATGGTGTCAATAATTTCATGAATTTCTTTATGAATTGCTGCTGTACTTTCTTCAATAAGTATTTCTTTATTACAGAAATACTTGTAAATTGTTTTTTTAGATATGCACATTTCTCCTGCAATATCATCCATGGTGATGCTCTTAAAACCTAGTTTTAAAAACATGTCGCTTGCTTTTGATATAATTTTATCTTTCATTTTTTTGTGCTGACCCTTAGTGTTGGGATGTTTCAGTTTTTTAATTTATTTCAAATTCAGTATTTGAATGGTCAAATTAGAGTGTAAATTTAATAAGGAAACTTTAGAAACTAAAATAGTTTCCTAAATATTCACATGAATTTAACATTTAAGTAAACTTGTTTTTTAGGCAGTGAATTCTAAATTGGCAATTAATTTGATGTCTTGTCCTATTGCTAAGCCTCCAGTTTGTGCAAAAGAATTATACTTTAAGCCAAAATCTTTGCGATTTATTTTTCCTATAATTTCAAAAGCTGCCTTTTCAATGCCATTGGTAGTATTGATTCCAATGAATTCTGCGTCTAATTCAATTACTTTAGTAATATTTTTGATCGTTAGATTTCCTTTCAAAAAGTTAATATTCTTATTTACTTTCTGAAAAGAAGTCGATTTAAAGCTAATAACAGGATATTCAGTGGTGTCAAATAAATCGTTCAGTCTTAAGTGCGTATCTATTTGTTCTAGTTTTGTATCTGTATAGTTTATATCTAAAGCAAATTCAATCGAAGCATCTTCAAGTTCGTTATCTTGAATATCTACGTGACCTTCGAATTTATTTATTGTGCCATCCAAATAAGCAATTATGGAGTGTCTATTTTTGATCATAACATCTGATTGGCTTGAATCAATTGTCCATTTTGTTTTCATAATAATTGGAAAGGTTATTTTGTGTAATTGAAATTTTGAAATTTTGTGTGCAAAGGTAATACGGAAACTTTGAATACCAAAGAAGTTTCCATTGTATTTTTGTTTATTTAACATTTCCTTAAGGAACGCAGTTTGTAATCTATTATGAATACTGTAAATTAGCCAAAAATTAATTTTTATGCATAGCATTTATCAGTATCAGGAGTTCATTTCAGAATATTTGCAATCACAATATGAAATCAAAGAGCCTAAACATCTATATGAACCCATTCATTATATATTAGATTTAGGGGGGAAAAGAATACGTCCTGTACTTACGTTGATGACGGCTGAAATTTTTGATACTGACTATAAAAAAGCATTACCTGCAGCATTAGCTGTTGAAGTTTTTCATAATTTTTCATTGGTTCATGACGATATTATGGATGATGCTCCCTTGCGAAGAGGACAGGCAACTGTTCATGAAAAATGGAATATAAATACCGGGATTTTATCTGGTGACGCTATGCTGATTTTAGCCTACCAGTATTTTGAAAAATATCAACCAAAAATATTCCGGAAACTAGCCAAATTGTTTAGTAAAACAGCGCTTCAGGTTTGCGAAGGACAGCAATGGGATGTAGATTTTGAAACTCGTATAGATGTTACAATTCCGGATTACCTGAAAATGATCGAATACAAAACAGCAGTTTTAGTGGCTGCAGCGATGAAAATGGGAGCGATTATTGCTAAAACTTCCAAAGAAAATGCGAATTTAATTTATGATTTCGGATTAAATTTAGGACTTGCTTTTCAATTGCAAGATGATTATTTAGACGCTTTTGGTGATCCTGAAACCTTTGGTAAACAAGTTGGAGGTGATATTATTGAAAACAAAAAAACCTATTTGTATTTAAAAGCTTTAGCGTTTTCGGAAAAAAAAGAAGCACAGCAATTAACGAGTTTATTTGCTAAGCAACTGCATCACAATTCAGATAAAATTAGTTCCGTAAAAGAAATATTTAATAATTCAGGCGCTTCAAAAGCTACTCAGGATGCCATTCAGGAATTTACGTTTAAGGCATTTGAAATAATAGAGAAAATGAATATTGACGATGATAAAAAATCAATATTGAGAAATTTTGGGGAAAATTTAATGGGGCGAAAAGTATAGTTTTTTAATTGTTGATGATTACTTCTGATTAAATTGTATTCTAAAATCAAAACAAACAAGGCTACCAAATCTAAAATCTCAATTCGTTAATCTAAAATCTAAAATAAAATGTTCGTAGCGCCACAAAATATCGATTTGCTTATTTCAGAAGCTGAAAAAGAAGCCTTGTATCTTAAGTTAATTGAACAAATGAATAAGGATTTTAATCTAGCTAATGAAGCAATTGATTTTCCTATGAGCATTTCTCCTGCTGAGTTGAAACTGCAATTACACGAAAAGATTTATAGACTCATACAGTATAAATTTACCGAATATCTTAATCTGCTATACATCATTGATGTTTCTGAAGAACAAATAAAACAACTGGACGGATCAGATTTAGTAATTCTTGCCGAAAAAGTATCTTTTTTAATTCTAAAAAGAGAATGGCAAAAAGTGTGGTTTAGGAATAAATATTAGACTCATTTTATATCGATACATCTGAAAATTATTAATAAACACCTGGGAAGGTGTTTATTATACTAAACGAAAACGGAAAAGATTTGTGTTAATCTTTTTCGTTTTTGAATATGATGAAGTTTTCTTATTCTTTAATAATTTTAAAACTTGAAAATCCTTTATTTGAGATGAAAAACTAACTTTGAATATAATTTTTTAAATGTAAATCATGCTGCTAAAAACAGACTTTTTGAGTTTGTATTTTAATTTATTCATTTAATTCTGTTACTTAATATCTACAAAAATGGAATTTACTCGTGAATCTTTAGTCCCATCGGTTAAATTAGTAGCTGTCCCATTTTTCCAATATTTTGCAACAACG
Organism: Flavobacterium fructosi; assembly: GCF_042787335.1. NCBI lineage: Bacteria > Pseudomonadati > Bacteroidota > Flavobacteriia > Flavobacteriales > Flavobacteriaceae > Flavobacterium > Flavobacterium fructosi. The sequence goes on from NZ_JBHZQA010000002.1 coordinate 252,099, forward strand.
TAGCTATTCTTATTCTCATAGCCTGAAACATATATATCATTTTGTGAAATAGAAATAGAAGTGGTAAATGCATCATTGCTACCATCACTTAAAGGTATCGAAATGCCATTTTTCCAATATTTTGCTATATTGTTTGTGGCGCCAAAACGTTCATAACCTGAAATATACACGTTATTTTCCGACACAAAAATAGAACTACTATAGTTATTTTTGCCTATTAAAGTCGTGGCGACTCCATTTTTCCAATATTTAGCACCGTCAGATCCATAACCTGAAACATATATGTCATAACCTGAAACATAAAGATTAGTTGCTTCAGCACCATTACTTAAATATATAGGTGTACCATTTTTCCAATACTTAGCGACCCGAGAACCATTACTAGATTCCCAGCCCGTAACATATACATCTGTACCTACGATAAATATACCAGTGGATTCTTCGTGTTTACTTCCATCCGTTAAGTTAACCGAAACACCATTCTTCCAATATTTTGCAATAGCAGTATTGTTTATGTTATTATACTCGGTACCGCCAACATACACATCATCAGATACAATGCAAATAGAATTTGTTAAAACACCTTTACTTCCATTACTTAATATGTTTTCTACTCCATTTTTCCAATATTTTGCAACGGCATTTAAATTATTATATTCATAACCAGCAGCATATACATCGTTACCTGAAATGTAGATTGATGTCAATTCTGCATCATTGCTCCCGTGAGTTAAATCAACAGGAATGCCATTTTTCCAGTACTTAGCAACGTTATGAGTGCCATTATACTCATAACCTGCAGCATAAACATTCGTGGAAAGTTGATTTTCAACGACATCATTTTTACTACATGATAAAAATAAGATTGATATAACAAGTATAAATGCTAATGCTTTAAAATTAATTTTTTTCATAATTCTTTTAGGGTATAAATATTTTTTTTGGATTTTTTCGAAAAAAAAGATGATTCTATTGTTTTGTTTTTTTTCAAAAAACTTTGTAAATTTAATAAAAAAATTCGTACAATTTTTTCTTGCCTTTGAAAAAGGCAGGAATATTAAAAATACACCCTTACAAATGGCATAAAGGCATTACCATAAACATTGTTATTATCGCTTAGTACATTATAACGAGCGCCAATAGTCACATTGCCGGTTCTATAACCAGCACCAAGAAATAAACCGGTGTTCCAATAGTCTTGAGAACTATTATTAGAATTAATCAAATTAACGTTAACCCTCAATTTTTCTATTTCTGCCGAAAGTTGGATTTCTGGGATTGGATTAAACAACCCTATTATGCTTGCTCCATATAAATGGGATGCATAATAATTTTTTTGCTTTACATACCTGTATTGGGCGCCAAGCCCCAAAGCCAGATACTGATTAAAATTGTAAATAGCACTTGGTGCAAGAGAAACATCCGTATAACCGGAATCAAAACTTAATCCAATGCCTCCACCAAATTGTACTTTTCTCCAGAAATCACTTTGAGTTTTAGGCAATGTCGTTTGCTGTTGCGCCAATAAAAAACCAGAAGACAAGAGGACCGAAAAAATTATAATTGGTTTTAAAATGGGTAAAAGCCGTGTTTTTTTCATATTTCGTTGGTTATTTTAACAAATCTTTACGTAAAAGTAGGTAAAAAAAAGATTTAGATATAATTGATTATTGTACTTTTGTCAAACTATTTAACAAAAAAGTACAGACACTAACAATATGGATAGGTTTTCATTTTTAAACGCAGCACACACCGAATTTTTCGCACAATTATACGATCAATATTTAGTAAATCCAGACAGCGTAGAGCCAAGTTGGAGAAGTTTTTTTCAAGGTTTCGACTTTGGAATGACTACTTATAATGAAGAAAATCCTATAACCTACTTAGCAAATGTTGCTTCTGGGAATATGGAGAGTACGCATGTGTCGGAAAAACTTCAAAAAGAATTTAATGTATTAAAGCTGATTGACGGGTATCGTTCTCGTGGACATTTGTTTACAAAAACAAATCCCGTAAGAGACAGACGAACATCATCGCCTACATTGGATATTGTTAATTTTGGTCTTTCTTCAGCCGACTTAAATACGGTTTTTGATGCGGCTAAAGTTATCGGGATTCAACCTTGTACGCTACAGGAAATTATAATACATCTTGAGACTATTTATTGTCAGCATATTGGGGTCGAATATATGTATATTCGTAAACCGGAAGTGGTGGAATGGATCCAGAAAAAATTAGGGAAAAATGACAACCAACCCAGTTTTTCTGTCAGTGAAAAGAAAATAATCCTTGAAAAATTAAATCAAGCTGTTTCTTTTGAGAATTTCTTGCATACTAAATATGTAGGTCAGAAACGGTTTTCACTTGAAGGAGGAGAATCTATTATTCCGGCACTCGATGCTTTGATAGAAAAAGCAGCAGAGCAGGGAGTAGAGCAATTTGTGATGGGAATGGCACATCGTGGTCGTTTGAATGTTCTAGCCAATATTTTTGGTAAATCTACTCAGGACATTTTTGGAGAATTTGACGGAAAAGACTACGATCAGGAATATTTTGACGGAGATGTAAAGTATCACTTAGGGCTTACGGCTGAAAAAGTAACCAGATCAGGAAAAAATATCAATATTAATTTGGCTCCAAATCCTTCGCATCTTGAAACAGTAGGTGCCGTAATTGAAGGAATTACAAGAGCAAAACAAGATAAATATTTCCCTAACGATTTCTCAAAAGTATTGCCAATTGCTGTTCACGGTGATGCAGCAATCGCTGGTCAAGGAATTCTTTATGAAATTGTGCAAATGGCACAATTGGATGGATACAAAACGGGAGGTACAATTCACATTGTAATCAATAATCAAGTTGGTTTTACAACTAATTATCTCGATGCTCGTTCATCAACGTATTGTACGGATGTTGCCAAAGTAACGCTGTCGCCAGTCTTGCACGTTAATGCAGATGATGCGGAAGCGGTGGTACATGCTATGTCATTTGCTTTAGATTTCAGAATGCAATTTGGTAAAGATGTATTCATTGATTTATTAGGATATCGAAAATATGGGCATAATGAAGGGGATGAGCCTCGTTTTACGCAGCCAGTTCTATATAAAATTATTGCAAAACATCAAAATCCTAGAGATATCTATGCAGAGAAACTCTTATCAGAAGGAGTTATTGATGCTACTTATGTAAATGGATTAGAAAAAGAATACAAGTCAAATCTTGAAGTAAATCTTGAAGCATCCCGCAAAAAGAATTTGACGATTATTACTCCGTTTATGAAAAATGAATGGAGCGGTTTCAAACAAGTTACTGATGTTGAAATGCTTTTAAATGTTGATACTTCTTATCCTAAGGAAGGACTTACTGACGTTGCAAATGCAATTTGTAATTTGCCGGCGGATAAAAAGTTTATCAGCAAAATCCAAAAATTAATAAACGATAGAAAAACAATGTTTTTCGAAACTAATAAGTTGGATTGGGCTATGGCCGAACATTTAGCTTACGGATCTTTATTAAAAGAAGGATATGATGTCCGTATTTCTGGACAAGATGTAGAAAGAGGTACTTTTTCTCATCGTCATGCCGTAGTGAAAGTTGAAGATTCTGAGGAAGAGGTAGTTTTGATCAATAATTTAGAAGGTAAGGTAGGGAAATTTAATATTTTCAATTCCCTTTTATCTGAATATGGTGTTTTAGGTTTTGATTATGGCTACGCTCTAACAAATCCAAATACACTTACGATATGGGAAGCACAATTTGGAGATTTCAGTAATGGAGCCCAAATTATGATTGACCAATATATTTCTTGTGGAGAAGATAAATGGAACAATCAAAACGGAATCGTTTTGTTATTGCCTCACGGATATGAAGGACAAGGAGCAGAGCATTCATCTGCAAGAATGGAGCGTTATTTACAATTGTGTGCCAGACAAAATATGTATGTTGCTGATTGTACAACACCCGCCAACTTCTTCCACTTATTGAGAAGACAAATGAAAACAACTTTCCGTAAACCGCTAATTGTCTTTACTCCAAAAAGTTTATTACGTGATCCAAGAGTTGTTTCAAGTGTAGAGGAGTTTGCAAACGGTAGTTTTCAGGAAACATTCGATGATGTAATAGTGAATAAAGCAGATGTAAAAACATTAGTTTTCTGTACAGGTAAATTCTATTATGACATCACTAGCGAAAGAGAAATCAATGGTCGTAAAGATGTTGCTGTAGTTAGAATCGAACAATTATTCCCATTACCGGTAGAACAATTAAAAGCCATTATCGCTAAATATCCAAATGCTGATGATTATGTTTGGGCACAGGAAGAGCCTAAAAATATGGGGGCTTATAGCTATATGTTGATGAATTTTGATTTGGTAAAGTGGAGACTGGCATCGCTTAAAGCCTATGCGGCACCAGCAGCAGGAAGTTATACACGAGCAAAACGTCGTCAGGCCGATGCAATAAGAATGGTTTTTGATAAAAATTTATATAGATAAAAAGAATAGTTTAACGTTTAAGGTTTAAAGTTGCTATTTACAGAACTTTGAACTTTAAACAATTCAAACCTTAAACAAAAAAAGATGATTTTAGAAATGAAAGTCCCATCACCAGGGGAATCTATAAAAGAAGTTGAAATTGCAACTTGGTTGGTAAAAGACGGCGATTATGTAGAAAAAGACCAAGCAATTGCGGAGGTTGATTCTGATAAAGCAACCTTAGAATTGCCAGCAGAAGCAAGCGGAATTATTACATTGAAAGCAGAAGAAGGTGATGCAGTTGCAGTTGGTGCAGTTGTTTGTCTTATTGATACAGATGCAACCAAACCATCAGGCGATGTACCAGCGGCTGAAGTTGCAAAAACAGTTGATCCCGAGACTTCGGGGCCAAAAGCGGAAGTTAAAGTTGAAGCGCCAAAAGTAGCTCCGGTTGCCGCTCCCGTAGTAGCAGCAAGTTATGCTTCAGGAACACCGTCACCAGCAGCAAGAAAAATATTAGACGAAAAAAACATAACTCCTGGATCAGTTACAGGAACAGGAAAAGACGGAAGAATCACCAAAGATGATGCGGTAAATGCTGTGCCATCAATGGGAACTCCTACCGGAGGATCTCGTGGTACGGAAAGAACTAAATTATCTATGTTGCGTCGTAAAGTAGCAGAAAGATTGGTTGCTGCTAAAAATGAAACAGCGATGTTGACTACTTTCAATGAAGTAAACATGACGCCTATCAATACATTGCGTAATGAATATAAAGATGCGTTCAAAGCGAAACATGGTGGAATTGGTTTGGGTTATATGTCTTTCTTCACTAAAGCAGTAACGAGAGCATTAAAATTATTCCCAGATGTTAACTCAATGATGGATGGTGATCATAAGATTGCTTTCGATTTTTGTGATATCTCTATTGCAGTTTCAGGACCAAAAGGACTTATGGTTCCTGTTGTTCGTAATGCAGAGAACTTGACTTTCCGTGGCGTAGAATCTGATATTAAAAGATTAGCCATCAAAGCACGTGATGGACAAATCACAGTTGATGATATGACTGGTGGAACGTTCACGATTACTAATGGGGGTGTTTTTGGAAGTATGTTATCTACTCCAATTATTAATCCTCCACAATCTGGAATTCTAGGAATGCACAACATTATCGAGCGTCCTATTGCTGTAAATGGAAAAGTGGAAATTCACCCAATGATGTATGTGGCGTTATCTTATGACCACAGAATTATTGATGGTCGTGAGTCTGTTGGTTTCTTGGTAGCGGTGAAAGAAGCTTTAGAAAACCCATTAGAATTATTGATGGACAACAATCCTAAAAAAGCATTAGAATTATAATACTGTAACTTTGTCAGATGACAATAAAGAATGCTAATCCCGCCTTGTTTTTCAAGGCGGGATTTTTTATTATGTCTTAAAAACTAGACTACAAATGTGTAATATATTTGTGTTTTTTTACGGTTATATTTTTTGATTGTAAATAAATGTATGATTAGTGTAAAAAATAACAAATTAAAATAAGAATATACCAATACAACACCACAACATTCAGAAAACAAAAAGATTCAAATGCATTTTTTAAACTTTAGGAAAATAAAGTTAAGTGTCAGTGATACTAATATTTACATCTACTTGTGAATAAATAATTTCTTTCTACAGTTGTATAGTTTTTACATACTGCTGATTTGAACGTGTAATGTAATACATTCATAAATTTGAGAACAACCAAAAACTCAAAATCATGAAAAAAATTACTTTGTTCATTTTGCTACTAATCTCGATTGTAGGATATTCGCAAAATGCACCTATATCTTTCGAAACGGGACAGTTTGGTTCTACGTGGACACTTGCCTCTTTTGAAAACGGAAGTGGTGCTGGATATTCAAAAGTTTCAAATCCATTTCCGGGCGGAATTAACAGTTCTGCCACAGTAGGTAAATTTATCGCAGGAACAAGCGCATCGGGTGCTGCTCCATATGCCGGATTTGAGACCGCCCACGCTTCGGGCGCAAACGGCATTGGAACCTTTACTTTAAGTGCTTCCAATAGTATTGTCAAAATAATGGTTTACAAAACTATTATAAGCGATGTGGCAATCAAATTTGCAATAGCGAATGGTGGTGCTCAGCCAGAAATCAAAGTGCCAAACACTAAGATCAACCAATGGGAGGAATTAACTTTTGACTTTTCAGGAAAGATAGGATTATTTGAAACCATCAATATCGATCAAATCATATTTTTTCTAGATTTCAATGCCAGAACAGCTGAAACTACCAGTTATTTTGATAATGTTACTTTTTCAGCTAAACCAGCCGCTACTGTCCCAACGGTTGCCGCTTTAACTCCTGTGAAACCGCCAGCAGATGTAATTTCGTTATTTAGTAATGCTTATACTAACGTTACTGTTGATAATTGGAGAGCAGATTGGGGACAATCAGGTAATGTTTTATCGGATATTCAAATTGCCGGAAATGACACTAAAAAATATACAGATTTAAGTTATTTTGGAGTTATCACGGAGGCTAATAAAATCGATGCTTCTGCAATGCTTAATTTCCATCTTGATGTTTGGACACCAAATGTGACTACCTTTAAAATCAAAATAGTTGATTTTGGAGCTGATGGCGCTTACCAAGGCGGCGATGATAAAGAATTTGAAGTGACTCGTACTTTAACATTGAGTGGGTGGAATAGCTTAGAAATTCCGCTTTCAGAGTTTACAGGTTTAACTACAAAAGCGCATATTGCACAGTTTGTTTTCTCTGGAACTGCAGGAACGATATATATAGACAATGTTTATTTTAACAAAACGGCGGTAGTTATTCCTCCTCCTGCTGCTCCTTACGCGCCAGTTACCTTTGAATCAGGTGAGTATGGTTCTACTTGGACGCTGACTTCTTTTGATAATCCATCTGGAGGTTCGACGGCTTCCCTGTTAGCCCCAAATCCGAATAAAACAGGAATTAACGCCTCAAATACCGCTGCTAAATTTACGGCATTGGTTGCTGGCGCTTGGTACACAGGTTTTGAAACAACGCACGGTTCTGGGGTAAATGGTATTGGAACTTTTACTTTGGATGTTACAAATAGCACCGTTAAAATGATGGTATATAAAGATGTTATTAGTAAAGTAGGAATCAAGTTTGCACGTCCTGATGGAGGTTCGACAGGTGAGATAACTGTTACCAATACTAAAATAAATGAATGGGAAGAGTTGACCTTCAATTTTGCGGGAAAAATAGGGGAAGGAGTTTCAACGGGGATTGATCAAATAATTGTATTTCCTGATTTTATTCCAGAAGGAACTACAAGAACGGCTGATCAGGTGTGTTATGTCGATAATATTCGATTTTCTGCAAAAATAGATGTGCCTGTTGTATCAAGTGTGCCAACAGTTGCCGCACCAACACCCACCGTTTTTGCCGCAAATGTTATTTCGTTATTTAGTAACGCTTATACAAATGTCACTGTTGATAATTGGAGAGCGGATTGGGGACAATCAGGCAATGTTTTGTCCGATATTCAAATTGCTGGAAATGATACAAAAAAATATACTGACTTAACTTATTTTGGAGTCATCACGGAGGCTAATAAGATAGATGCTTCTGCAATGCTTAATTTCCATGTTGATGTTTGGACGCCAAATGTAACTACATTTAAAATTAAAATAGTAGATTTTGGAGCTGATGGTGCTTATCAAGGTGGAGATGATAAGGAATTTGAAGTGACTCGTACATTAGCATTAGGTGGTTGGAATAGTTTGGAAATTCCGCTTTCAGAGTTTACAGGTTTAACTACAAAAGGGCATATTGCACAGTTTGTTTTCTCAGGATCAGCAGGAACGATATATATTGATAATGTCTATTTTAATAAAACAGCTGTAGTTGTTTTACCAACTGTTCCTACTATGGCTGCACCTACGCCAACGACTGCTCAGTCAAATGTTATTTCATTATTTAGTAATGCTTACACCAATGTAACGGTTGACAATTGGAGAGCCGATTGGGGACAATCAGGGAATGTTTTATCTGATATTCAAATTGCCGGAAATGACACTAAAAAATATACTGATTTAAGTTATTTTGGAGTTATTACAGAGGCTAATAAAATTGATGCGACTACAATGCTTTATTTTCATGTTGATGTTTGGACGCCAAACGTAACTACCTTCAAAATCAAAATAGTTGATTTTGGTGCTGATGGTGTTTATCAAGGCGGGGATGATAAAGAATTTGAAGTAACTCGTACTTTAACACTAAGTGGTTGGAATAGTTTAGATATTCCGATGTCAGAATTTACAGGTTTGACAACAAAGGCACAAGTTGCACAGTTTGTTTTTTCCGGATCCGCAGGGATGATTTATATGGACAATATTTATTTTAGCAAAGTGGCTACAAATTTAAGTGTTGCCAATTTTGAAACTTCAGAAGTTAGAATGTATCCAAATCCGGTTACTAATTATTTAACAATTGAGGCAAATAGTACAATTGAAAAAGTGTCTGTTTATAATCTTTTGGGGCAAGAGGTTTTGGTAAAAATCCCAAAAAGTAATTTAACTATTTTGCAAACAAACGAACTTCAAAAAGGAGTGTATATCGTAAAAATAGATATTTATGGAAAATTGAATAGCAGTAAAATTATCAAAGAATAAGTTAGTTGGGTTTGTAGTAGAATTGGAGAGTGTTAGATATTTAATGCTCTCTTTTTTTTGTAATTATTTTTCATTTCATTAAATACAAATAATGATTGTAGTAATCCACAATCGCTCTTCCTTTCATTAACACATCGGCACCAATAATTCCATGTACTGGTTTTGATTTGTGCTGCATGAGTGCTTCATTTACATGAGATAAATCAAAAATAACGACATTGAAATCCAAATTTTTCCACGAGCCAAGTTGTAGTTGATTTTTTGAAGCAAGTTGGGTAAACATTCCGTTTGCTCCGGCGCCAGAAGCTTTCGTTTTTGATTTTTTCGCTTCCAATAAAAACAGGTCAATACTTTCAAATCCTACACAACTATTTGAAGCTCCCGTATCAAGAATAAAGTTTCCCAAGACTCCATTGATTTTAGCTTTTATTAGAAGATGTTGTGTTTTGGTAATTTTGAACTTTACTTTTTTATAATTTTCTTTTTTAAGAATATCGTGGAGGTTTTTCATTTATGCTGAATTTATTTGAGAATTTTAATTTGTGTTTCACAAAGATACACGGAGTTTTTAGGACTTTCTGAAGGAATTTTGAGAATCCTATTTTTCTTTGAGAATCTTTATGAAACTACTTTTTCGAGTAGTTTTAATCTTGTAAATTTGTATTCTTAAACTTTGCACTTGGAAACAACAACAATAATTACCGACACACATACGCACCTTTATAGTGAGGAATTCGATCAAGATCGGAACGAAATGATACAACGCGCGATCAATGTTGGAGTTTCACGGTTCTTTATTCCCGCTATTGATTCAACGTGTACGAAAGCGATGTACGAATTAGAGGAAAATTATCCTGAAAATGTTTTCTTGATGATGGGTTTACACCCAACCTATGTAAAGGAGAATTATCTGGAAGAATTACAGCATGTTGAAAATGAATTGAAGAAAAGAAAATTCTATGCGATAGGCGAAATTGGGATTGATTTGTATTGGGATAAAACCCATTTGCAAGAGCAGCAAATTGCTTTCAGAACTCAAATACGATTGGCAAAACACTATAAATTACCTATTGTCATTCATTGTCGAGAAGCTTTCGATGAAATATTCAGTATTTTGGAAGATGAAAAATCGGATGATCTGTTTGGGGTTTTTCATTGCTTTACTGGGACTTATGAACAGGCTTTGAAAGCGATTTCCTATAATATGAAACTTGGAATTGGGGGCGTTGTAACATTTAAAAATGGGAAAATTGATCAATTCTTACATAAAATAGATTTAAAACACATCGTTCTGGAAACGGATTCTCCTTATTTGGCCCCAATTCCCTTTCGCGGAAAACGCAATGAAAGTAGTTATTTAATTAATGTCGTAGATAAATTGGCTCTGATTTATAGTCTTTTGGCAAATGAAATTGCGAGGGTAACAACTGAGAATTCTAAAGCTATTTTTGGGATTTAAAGAAGAAGTTACATTATTTTAATATTTTTTTTGTTCATTTGCCACACAAAAATTGAGAACCAAAATGCAAAAATTTGACGCTATTCGGCCATTTTACGATTCCGAAGTAAACGAGGCTCTTCACCATGTGATACATCATCCGATGATGAAGGCATTAATGAACTTTACTTTCCCTGATGTGGAAGACGAAGTTTGGAAAGAACAACTCAAGAAAACGCATTCTATACGTGATTTTCAATGTAATTTCATCTATCATTCCGTTCAAAAAGTACTAGAGAAGAGCTCTGAGGGTTTGACGACTTCTGGTTTTGAAAATTTAGAAAAAAGTACTTCCTATTTATTCATATCAAACCATCGAGATATTCTTTTGGATACAACCTTGTTGAATACCGCATTATTTGAAAATGGTTTAGGAATGACGGCTTCAGCAATTGGAGACAATTTAGTTAAAAAAGCTTTTTTAAGTACGTTAGCGAAACTGAATCGTAATTTTCTGGTATTACGAGGGCAGACTCCGAGAGAAATGCTGCAAAGCTCCAAATTACTATCAGAATATATTGGGAATCTATTACTTCATGAAAATCGTTCCGTTTGGATTGCACAGCGAGAAGGAAGAACAAAAGATGGAAATGATGTGACTAACCCCGGGGTTTTAAAAATGGTAGGAATGGGTTCTGACGAGAAGAATTTGATGGATTATTTCAAAAAAATAAAAATCGTTCCGGTATCTATTTCATATGAATATGACCCTACTGATGCGTTAAAAATGCCTCAATTGATGGCAGAAGCCAATAACGAAATTTATATTAAGGAAAAAAATGAGGATTTCATGACTATTCTTAGCGGTACCATGGGACAAAAGAAAAGAATCCACATTCATGTTGATAAAGTTTTAGATACTGAAATTGATAAAATTGCAGTAGAAAACGACAACGGAAACAAGCAAATACAAGCTTTAGCTAAAGTTATAGACGACACGGTATTAAGTAATTATAAATTATGGCCTACGAATTTCATCGCTTATGATATTGTAAATAAATCCAATACCTATTCGTGCTTATATACGGAGAGCGAGAAATTACTTTTTGAGCGCCGATTAGAAATGAGAATTGATCATGATAATCCAGTTGCTTTGGAAGGTTTTCTTGCCATGTATGCCAATCCTGTTGTAAATAAATTAAAATATCACGATGTTGTCTAAATCCAAAATACTTTTGATTTATACCGGAGGTACGATTGGTATGAAAAAAGATTTTGAGACAGGGGCACTTCGAGCGTTTAATTTCAGTAAACTATTGCAAAGAATACCGGAATTGAAACAATTGGACTGTGAGATAGAAACTATTTCTTTTGAGAATCCTATTGATTCATCTAATATGAATCCAGAAAAATGGGCAAAGATTGCCACGATCATTGCCGATAATTACAGCTCTTTTGATGGGTTTGTAGTGCTTCATGGTTCAGATACGATGTCTTATTCAGCATCTGCTTTAAGTTTTATGCTAGAAAATTTATCTAAACCAGTCATTTTTACCGGATCCCAATTGCCTATTGGAGATTTGCGTACTGATGCAAAAGAGAATCTAATAACTGCTATTCAAATTGCTTCTTTGCGTGAAAATGGAAAGCCAGTCATTAGTGAAGTAGGTCTTTACTTTGAATATAAATTATACAGAGGTAATAGAACTACAAAAATAAATGCGGAACATTTCAACGCATTCACATCTCCAAATTATCCGCATTTAGTAGAGTCTGGCGTGCATCTAACACTGAATTCAGAATTATTTTTACCTTTAAAAACTGATTTACATTTGAAGGTGCATAAGAAGTTAGATAACAATGTTGCTATTATTAAAATGTTTCCGGGAATTAGCGAAGTTGTTTTGGCTGCTATTCTTAATATTCCGAATCTTAAAGGAGTTATTTTAGAGACTTATGGAGCCGGAAACGCTCCTACAGAAGATTGGTTTATCAATCTTTTGAAAAAAGCCATTAATAAAGGCCTGCATGTCATTAATGTGACACAGTGTTCTGCAGGAAGCGTGAGTATGGGTCAATATGAAACGAGTACTTCTATGAAAGAAATTGGTGTTATTTCTGGAAAGGACATCACCACCGAAGCAGCAATCACGAAATTAATGTATTTAATAGGCCAAGAAATAGCTTCGGGCGACTTTAAAGAGATCTTTGAAACATCTTTGCGCGGAGAAATGGTATAATAATTAGATTTTACTTTTCTAACTCATTTTTTTTCGTGTTCTTTGCAAACCAAATAAATAGAGAGGTGTCCGAGTGGTTGAAGGAGCTAGCCTGGAAAGCTAGTATGTGGGTAACTGCATCGTGGGTTCGAATCCCATCCTCTCTGCTGAAATCCCGTAAACCCTTATATACAAAGGGGTTACGGGGTTTTTATTAAAAATGCGTGTCAAATTTGTGTCAAATATTTATAGTTTAAAAAATGATGAGTTTTTTAAGCCATATAAAAAAATGCCAAATTCTAAAAACTTCTCTACACGTAATAAAAGCATCGCTTTTTTAGACTACAAGCCAGCAGAACTCCGAATGAACAAAGACTGGATAATTGTGTACTACGCAAAAAATCCTGTAAACAGAAAATTAGAGTGTCAGCGATTACGTGTGCCAACGATAGCCAGCAAAACGGAACGAATTAAACACGGGAAGAAAATTGTACTGGAAATCAATATTAGGCTTGCTGAGGGTTGGTCGCCATTTCTTGAAGAGACAGGTAAAAATTACAAAACGTTTACGGAAGTTGTTGAGGGCTTTTTGAAGCAGTTGAAAAAACAATTGAAAGACGGAGTAGTTCGAGAGGACACGCTAAGAACCTACAATTCTAATTTGAATTTGTTGCAGCAGTTTTTTGTAGAAAAACGCATCAAAATCACTTTTGCACTGGAGATCAATAAAAAGCTTTGCGTGCAATATTTGGATTGGGTTTATATTGACCGGAATAACTCGCCCAGAACTAGAAACAATCACCTAGCATTTTTAAGGCTTTTTTGTAGTTTTCTTGTGAGTAGAGGCATTATTAATGAAAATCCAGTCAATGGGATCCTGCCAATGAAATCACAGCCAAAAAAGCGTGAAGTTTTCCCCGAGAATATTAGGAATAAAATAACCGAAAAACTACAGAGTTACGACAATGGATTTTATGTGTTGTGCATGACTACTTATTTTTGCCTTGTCAGAAATACAGAACTTGGAAAGCTTTTGGTAAACATGGTTAATCTCAAAGAAAGTTCTATTTTTTTGCCGAAAGAAATTACTAAAAACAGAAAAGATGAATTCATTACGATTCCTTCTCAATTTTTACCAATTTTAAAAAAGCATATTGGAAATTCTAATCCCAATCATTATTTATTTTCAAGTGATAATTTCAATGTGGGAGCAGTTCAAATGCCAGTACGCAAAATTGCAACGGCTTGGGAAAAATTAAGAAAAGAATTAAACCTTGAAAGTAAATATCAATTCTACTCTTTAAAAGATACCGGAATAACCGATTTATTAAACAGCGGAATTCCTGCCATAAAAGTTCGGGACCAGGCGCGCCATTACGATATAAAAATAACAGAACTATACACGCCAAGAAACAAAGGTTGTGACGTGACAATTCAAGATGCAAACGTATCTTTTTAGCATTTTGCAAAATATTTGCAAAACTCCTGATTTTAGCGAAAAACGCTTGCAAGCCCAGTAAAACAGAAATTTGTTACAGCACGCTATACGAAGCGGAAAAAAACTGTATTTTTTGTATTTTTGTATTTTTTGTGTTTAAATGCTTGTTTTTTAGCTTTTTAAAAGTAATACAACCGCACTAAACAGACAAATACACTATAATACAGTTTTGTATTTCCTGTATTTTGACAAAAAAGAGGGTGAGGGAGTGCAAAAAATATTTTTACAAAAATTTGGTTTTTAATTGCAAATGTCGTTTTTTTGTGAAGATGTGGATTACTACACACAAAAACTACTATAAAGAGAGAATTGCCAGCCCGTAACTTCCTGACAATCGCCCAGAACATATAAAACAAAAAAAATCGTGTTACATTGCTGTAACACGATTTTTAACCAACTAACCCAAATAAAACCTATTTTCGTGCTTTACCCTGTACCGAGTACAAATAAGAGATCACATTAGGCAAGCCCAAACCAATACCCAAAGCGTAAAACATTGTAAGTTTTACCCCAGCATACTCCACGCAAAAGCGTAAAGCCAAGAAAATCGCCATAATTGAAAAAACAAGTTCGACAAGGTTATCCTGTGTGAAAAATTTTAGATCAAAACGATACGGTGTATTTCTCGACACCTTGTTTCTTTTTGAAAGTTTTCTTTTATAGAAAAACGCCAGCCCGATCAAAGCAAAAAACAGTCCCGCAAAATATGTTGGCAAATCTGTTGTACCAAGTATTAAGTTTAAAAATTTATTCATAGTGGATGTTTTATTTATTTAAAAAGATGGCTCAAAGTTCAGCTTATTCATAATTATTAAAACCTAGACATCTCTCTCCACGTACCATCTCCTCTTGTGAATAAAATTATTACAGCATTCACTGCCGGCGTATAATTAACTCCTCCTGCTAATGTTAAATAACCACTATTCACTAATGTAATAGTATTTGTGACGTTGATGAATTCTAACATAATTATCTTTCCTCCTCCGAAACGAGCAGTTCCCCCATTATTAACTCTGCTTATTGAACCTCCTAATGTTGCAGCACTTAGTTTGAAGTAATTCTCTCCTGTTATAGGTAGGGTTAAAAAATTTGTAGCCAGATTAGATGCTGAAAGCGTGACACTTAAATCCAATGGGTATTGTGCTGATGGTTTTCTTTGAACTTCCATCCATGTTCCGTCCCCTGTAGTGATTAGCTTTATCCAGTCACCTGTTATGGCTGTAAAATTACCTGGGTATAATAGTGTTATATAAGCACTGTTGACAATAGATAATCCATTAGTTAATGTTCCAAACGATAATATTATTTCTGTTCCAGGGCTAAATCGTTGTGTTGCCTGATTTATACGGGCAATGCTTAATCCTCCTGCACTGCTGTTGTTTAATTTAAAATAATTTTCACCTGTTATCGGAAGGGTTAAAAAACTTGTAGCAATACTTGCACTTGTTTCTATTAAAGAGTACCCTATGTACATTTCAGGTAATAATAATGGTTTTCTTTCTATCTCATACCAACTACCATCTCCTCTAGTCTCTAATTTTATCCAATCACCGTCGTTAGGTGTCCAGTTACCTGTTTTTTTAAGTATTATATAACCGCTATTGATTATCGATACTACATTGCTACCTGTTGACACAAATCTTATTGTGATGCTTTTACCTGCTGTAAAACGTTGCGTTATGTTGTTAATTCGACTTATATTCAAAGGTGTAGCTGATGAATTAGTCAATTCAAATAAGTTGTAACTATTGTCTATTGTAATATATCCAGCACTAACCATTGGTGAGATTTCTCCAGAAAACAATCCCTCCGATTGTGGTTCCGACCTTGATATCTCTTTCCATAAGCCATTCCCTTCAACTGTCTGTAATGTTATTGTTGAACCAATCTTTGATATAAAAGGCTTTAATATATCTATGTAATTAGAATCAATTATATCTATGTTTGAAAAATTGAAAAGTAGTGTTATAACAGCTCCTCGTGGGAATCTATTACTATTTGCGTTTATTTTTTGAAAGTAGAACCCTGTCTCGTTGATTTCAAAAAAGTTCCCGTCTTTAGGTAACACTACATCGCTAGGAGCCTCTGCTACCCTATGATTTGAATTTGATATAGGTTTAATATTTTTAACAGTATTATACGCCAAAACTCCATAAATAGTTCCTCCATTGTCTGTTAAGACTTTGGCTGGCAAGGCAGGAGTTACATCACCAACAACGAAAGATGGCATGGTAATTTCAAAATCAATGTTAGTACTACCGTAATTTTGACAAAATATACTAATTCTATAATAAGAACTCACAGCAGTATCTGTTATATGGAAAAATCCTCCAATTTGTTCAAAAGAATTTCTTCCAAAAGTTGTTCCTCCAGAAACTATAGGAGTTACACTGTCTTGATATGTCCATATAACATCTTTAATATTACTTGCCTTTGCAAAGCAGTTTACTTTTCCAGATGGAATTTTATGCAGTGTTCTATCAATATCCTGATAAATTCTGATTTGCTTATTTGGTGGAACCGATATTGATAATGTTTTATATTCAGTGTCTACAAAATTTGAACTTTCATTAATCGTCACTGTACTACTACTTTGTAAAGGTCTCCAATAGTAAGTGTCAGCAACGTCTGAGGATAATTCATCAACAGTCCATTCCGGTAAGTATATGTTCGTTCCAGTTTTATCTAAACTTTTAAAAGCGGAATTTTTATATAAATTAGTGGTGTCTGGCGATGCATTTGCATTCTTTGCGCTATGTCCCTCTATGCGATTGTTATATCCTAAATCCACAATAGGCACAGAACATTGATCTCCATTGATGTACACTCCATTAACTCCTTCGCCTAAATACACTACTGGCACATTCTGAAAAGTAGAATTTTGATTTAACGCTTCTATTCTAATGTCGTGCATTCTAACACATGATCCTCCACCTTCAAGTCTGATGTGTGAATTTGATGAAGATGGCGGCTCTATCACTACTCCAGAAAAAGTTAAATTATTAGCTGGAGTATAGACTAATTGACTGTTTATTAAATCCGTGTTGTACTGTGTTATTATCTTTATCCCACTTTCGCAGTAACCAGACAAGTACAACCCTTTAAAATCATTTGAATTTATAAAACCTGCGGGATTTGTGTATGCCAGTCCAGTCGAACCTAAATTTCCGTAAATCGGATTTGACGACAGTGATTCAATTGTTAAGTGTTCCGCGCAATCCCTTAGCCTTATGTTGTTAAAGTTACTATAGGTAATCGCTCCTGAATTACCAGCTACTAAATGCAATCCCTTGCCTTTTTGAAATCCGTGAATCAGAAGGTTTTCAAAAACCAGTCCTTCTAACAACGCAGCGCTTCCAGAACCATTACCTACGCCACATACCTGAATTCCAGAACCATATTTAGTCAAGGAGCGTTGTCCTTTAATCGTAAAATTAGATAATGTAGTCATTCCTCCAACAATCTTAATTGCTGTATTGTCATAAGTGGTAGACCCCAACGAACTACCTAGACACCACAATACCGAACCTTTTACAGCTGCTGCTCCCAATGCCGTTTCTCCTCTCGATACGCCTTCAATAGACACTCCTGAACTCACCGTTAATTGGTTGTAATAAGTATATAAGTATGCTGACAACTTCACTTTTCCGCTGCTCAATTTCACAAAGTCCAAAGATTTTTGTAGGGCTGGTTGCCAGTCATAGGAAGTAATACTCCTGTCTCCCCACCACTCTGGGTACACATCATTAAGCCATGTCCCAGTAAAAGTGGTATTCATGCTTGAAAATATTTTAATCTTATCTGCGACGACTTGACAATTAGCACCTTGTATAGTGCCATTTACTAAAGACCCTCCATTAAATGTAATATTTTTATTGCTTCCGAAATTAACTGTCGTATTCAATAAGTCATGTGCAAATGAAATAATTATATTTTTCTCCGTTACCGTGCCAATTAAGGCGAAGTTATAATTGTTCGGAATATAGAAAGTATTTATCTCTTTCTCAGTCTTGCCACCAATACTAGCCAATAAATCAACCCCTGCAGTAGTTTTGAAACTGTCCGCTATATATGTTTTTCCCATTATTTTTTATTTTACCAGATGTTTTGTATAATATTTACCCAAGCGTAAGTGCCTGATCCTATTTGCATGGACATATCAACGTAAGAAATATTTCCGCTGGTGTAATACCTCAATTTGCCTACATTAGAGATACTTGCTGTATCAATATCATTTACTATTTGTAAATTTTGTTTTAAATCTAATTGTCCTTTATTTACTGCTTGTGTTGATAGCGTCGCATCAGGGACCACAACTGAACCGCTAAATGTTGCATTCTTGGTTTTAAATAGTTCTGCAACTGCATTAAAAGAAAAAGATGTTTTTTTATACAATGATTCAATATTACCGCTTGTAGATGCAAAAGGAATATTAAAATCCGTATTTGTTACACCGTTAAAAATAGATATGAATGAAGTAGAAAAAGAAGATCCATCAATATTAACCCCTGTTAGATTTTGAATTGCAGAAGTTCTGTTTAATGCGTTTGCTGTCGTTCCAATGTAGTATGTAGAATTTATATTTTGTTTTAAATCTAATTGTCCTTTATTCACTGCTTGTGTTAATAGCGTAGCATCAGGAACAGTAACGGAACCAGTGAAAATTGGGGAAGCTTTTGGTGCCAAAGAAGCTAAATCTGTATCGTCTAATAAAATCCCATCCCGGTCTTGTAAAGTGTATGTTCTATTTGCCGTATTGGTATTGGTAAAAAACGAAGTGGATGTATCAGCTATATTACGAAGTCCAAACTTACCCGCTAGAAATGTTTTTAATCCTGAAATAGTTTGAATTGATGCCAATACCATATCACCGCCACCTGAAGCTCCTAGTCTTGCGTCAAGATAGCCTTTATCAATGAGAGTTCTTGCATCATAACTAGCCGATATATCAGTAGCGTACTTAATAGCAACAGTAGACTGCAATCTTGTTCTTCCTATTCTAAAGATACCTGAAGTAATACCATCACCTACAGAATTACCAATGTTAAAACTATGCTCTGCAACTGCTGAACCAGAATTTTCAGAACTTCCTGCCCAGTAGCTTGTTCCAAAATAATTACTGGAGCGTAAGGTGTATGCCTGTGCGATTTGGGGATTACCTATAGTAAAATCAGCATTGGCTTGGGAGCGAACCATCTTAAGATGGACATTAGCACTAGCTGGTCCAAATGATGTGTAAGTTGATCCTGCACCAAAGGTTCCGATACCACTTTCATCAATTTGTCCTACTACAGTATTTACAGAATTTAATAACCTAAAATTCTTAAGTGGTAGAATTTTAATGGAGGTATTTCCTATATTATTATTTTCTATATCATTACCAGTCTTAGTCCACTGACTTACAATATCCAATTGCCCTTTATTTACAGCTTGTGTTGACAAAGTAGCATCGGGAACAATTACTGAACCTGTGAAAGTAGGCGAAGCTATATTTGCTTTCAATCCTAAAGAGGTTTTTTCTGCTGGTGAAAACAAGCCCGCATTAGTTGCCGTTGCCAATGGTAAAAAGGCATCGCTTCCTGTACTGGAAAAAACCGTTCCACCCGTTGGATTGGCTAAATAGTTTAAATTTGTAGCTGTTTTAAGTTCCGAAACGGGTATGTATTTCACCAATCTTGAAGCACTCAAAAGCAAAATACTATCATTAGCAGTTCCTTTGGAAACGCTAGATAATTTTAGGGGTTTGTCAATGATTTGTGTGGCTTGTGCAAACAAACAAGTTTGCATCAAAACGACAATAAGTAGTACTATTTTTTTCATAATTTAAAATTCTTTCCGTTCAACAATATCAAAACTCACTAATAAAGCAGAATTTCCTCCCAAATAAGTTCCCTCTATAAAAATGCCTTCCACCATCCCCATAACAAAATCATTAACCTCTAATATCAATTTGTTTGGATTGCCATTTCTTTTGAAAATACATAATTCACCCTCCGCATACGGGCGGTGTTTTTCTTTATTCTCTAAAAAAAAAAACTTCCTCGACAATTCAGCCAAAAAATCATTGATGTTAGCCTCTACAATTAAAGGCACACATAATACCGTATTTATAGTCCTATAATCCAAAAGAAAGCCCTCTCTGTCAAGGGCTAAACTAGATACAATTCTAAATCTGTAAGGGTCTTCATTTTCTCGCACCATACTTTGAGCAGGATTGAAAGAAGCTACAAGTGAATTATTTTGTGTGTTGTACAACAAAACAATACCAGTCGAGTCTTTTATAAATTTTAGTGTTTTTTGGATTGCCATGTATTTATTTTTATTTTAATGGGAAATTGCAACTGGTACAATCCCCCAAAAAATTAATGCCTAATTGTTTTTTTGTTAACGCTTATTTTTTTGCTGCTTTCTTTTTAACTGCTGGCTTTTTCTTTGCAACGGGTTTTTTCTTTGCAACGGGTTTTTTGACCACTTTCTTTTTTACAACTGGTTTTTTAGCCGGAGCTACTTTTACAATTTTACCACCCGTCGCATATTTGTAGCCTTTTTTTAGTGTTCCATCTACTTTCAAACCTGTAGCTTTTACTAAGTGACTGCATACTTTTTTTAATCCTCTTACTGTTGGTTTTTTTAATCCTGATGCTTTCATGTCTTCAATTGATTTTTTTAGATTCTGAATTACTTTTATTTCTGTCTTTACTTTTGAAATTCTGATATGCGTAATAGGTTCTCCGTGTAGATATGCGTATTTCATATTGCCATGCGGACCTGTTTTTTTACCTTCTTCCAAATCACTTAAATGTACTTTTAGCGCCTTTTCTGATTTTGTCAAAAATGCTTTTTTCGAGGACAATGTTTTTTTTGTCGCTAATTCTTCCTTGTAATAGTCGTAGAGATTCATCTTAATTTACTTTAAATGATAATTTTTTATTTGTTGTTGGTTCTGCCACTTCTTCTGTTTTATCCTGGACAAGCTTTTTACTGAAAATATTGAATTTCAACCCATCCAGCGGTTTGTTTTGGTAACGGTTTTTATCGGCATAAATGTAATTATCTCGATAATCTGCCAATTTCTCTGTAAACAAAACAATATCAGCATCAAACTGGCTTTTGCTTCCGCCCCTCATTTTTCCGTCCGTGGTTTGTTGGAATATGACTATGAATAATTTCCCGTTATATTTTTTCCGTAAATCCTTATCGACCTCAAAACCCTTTTGCATTTCCTGCATTTTTGAGAAACTGTCAATTATAACTACTTCGCTTTTTCGTATTAATATTTCTAAATCCGAAACGTTTTTGATCTCGGGGCTTTCAATGTTTTGCAACGCTTTGGCATTCAAATATTGTTCGGCTTTGTCATAATACAAACTACTCTCGGGATGCTCTTCGATACTGGCATGACCAACTTTGTAATTTTGAGCCAAGGCATTTATAAACTGGAAACACATTCTAGTTTTCATTGAACCCTGACCACCTGTGAGAGAGATCACAATACTCTCTTTTTTCTTATGCTCTATTTTCCCTAAAAAGTCGGCAATGTCTTTATTCTCAATTTTAAAAAAGTCAACATTTGTAGGCTTATTAGCCATTTTGTACGCAAGGGAGTTTTTATTTACATTCTTTGCAACGGTTACTTTCTCTACTCTCGGAGCGTTCAAACCTTTTTTTACTGCTCCCAAAAGTGCGTATTGTCCGTTTTTGTCAACTTTTTCAGGTTCAGGAATTGACAACACCTTTTCTTTTGGTTTTCGTAACCTCAGGGTTTTTAGCCCTGAGGTCGATTTTGTAGGAACTGGCTTTGCAATGGTCTTTATAACTGCTTTTTTGGCTTTCGATTCCGTATTTACATCTTTCATAAACTTGAAATTTCCGTTTGCATCAGGTTGTAATACAAAATCGGCTAATTTTTGGGCTTGACTACTTGCTTTCATTAAAAATCGATTGTCATTTTCTAATACTGTCAATAAGCTCTCATTCCAACCTTTCAAGTACCCAGCGTGATTTTTATTGGTAAAAAACATAATTCCCGCTTGTGCTGACAAGAATACTGAACCAAATTCTGCAATCAATTCTTCAAAAGCGTATTCAGGAGTTCCAAACTCATTTTCAAAAGGTCTTTTTAGGCGGCTTTTATGTCCTGTACTATGACTTAACTCGTGCAATTGTGTACGGTAAAAATCAATAGAACTGTCAAATTTTGAAATATCCGGCATACTGATTGTATCTTCACCAGGAGAATAAAAAGCCCTGCTTCCTTTGAAAAATATTTCAGGTTGTGGCTGTGGATAATTTTTGATAATTGCCTCGGCCATTTCTATTTTCTTATTATTCCCTGACAAAATTTTGTCGTCTGAAACTTTACCGGCAAAAGGAAAATTATCTAAATCAAAATTGATTCCCTCAATATCTGAACCGTTAAAAACGTTGTAATATTTCAAGAAATACATTGTTTTTTCGTCTCCTTTTTCAAGCTTATTATCAACAATAACCGTGTTTAGCTTTTCTATTTCGGCATCGGAATACTCTTTACTGAAAGTCGAGTAATAGATCACTTTGTGCCCTTTTGCTCCCTTTCTTAATTTTCCGCCCTTTTCTTGAATTTGGTTGAAAGTCAAAAAATAAGGATTGTCCAACAAACCAAAAATGGGTGTTAACATAATCACGTTTACGCCTCTATATGCTTTTTTAGATACGAAGTTGTATGGGATTAAATAACCCTCTTCTTTCCAAGCCCTTTTATAATCGCCTTTATTTGCTTCTTTGATTAGGTCAATCATTCGCTGAGTAACCATGTCATAAATTTCGGAAGGAGAAACAGGTTTTCCAAGTCCTACATCTTCTGATGTTGGTACAAAATCCAGTCCTCCCAGTAATCCATGAACATCGTCAGAACCATTCAAGCCAAAAGGCTCTACTAAATTATTAATCTCAATCAAAAACGTATCATCCTGAAAAGCTTCAAGCACTTTCAGGACCCGTTTTGATATTACAGTATGTTTTTCTTTTTCGGCTTTTTCTAATAGTAATTCAAGGGTTTTCCTTGAAACTATCATACCGTTAAGGCTATTGAATTGTTGGGCTAAATTCATTTTATTGTTTCAATTTATATTCCAATCCAAAAACGCTGATAACAGCTTCCGTTTTTATGTTTTCAGGACTGAAACCGCCTTTGTTTATAATTGCAATTGCATTTACAATTGTCGTTTGCAAATCGAGTATTACAGGCACGTTTCTAACAATCGTACTTGATTTTGCTGGAATACTTAAAGAAGTCATGTTAAGGGTTGATTCTCCTAAAAAAACATTGTTTTTGTCATAAAACAACAACTTTTTTAAGGTGATAACAACACCGTCGGCTGTGAATTTTTGAAGGGTAGGATTGATAAAATTCAAATCCAAATTGAATGTAACAAACGGTTTTCCGTCGTTCCATTTACCGTCCAGATTTTTAAAACCTACTGGCAAAATTTTAACCTCCGAAAATTGAGCCGTTAACTTTTTTGCTTTTTCTTTCAGTAAATAGATTCCTAATACTATTATTCCTCCTGCTATGGCAATTTTTTGAAATTTCATTTTGTTGTTTTTTAAAATTTTAAATCCAAATCCTTGAAATTCTCCATGCGACATACAAAAGACAAGCAAAGCCCCAATAAGCGAAACATTTAACCCACCATGGGATGTATTTTACTTCAACTTTTACTATTTCTTTATCCTTGCTGGTATCGGTATCAATTTTCTTTGTAGCGGTATTTTCGGTTTTGGTTTCGGCTTGTTTTAAAATTATTACCAGCTTTTTTAAAAATTCGTCATAATGAATGGTAGCTTCATTATTGCCTGATTTCTTACTGGTATTTAATTGCTTCAAAACTTGATCTAAAGTAGCTTGTGTAATACTGTCGCATTCAGGCTTTGCGGTTTTCACTTTTGCAATTTGAACTATTAAACTATCAATTATGGCAGCATTCACCTGCGTTGTTTTTACGCTGTCGGTTCTGTGCTCGATAATACGCTCGATGGTGTGCGTGTTCTGCACTGGCTTTGAAGCGCAACTATCCAAAAGCACTAAAATTGCGAAAAGAGTGATGCAGATTAAAAGCACTTTGAAAAATAAATTGAATGGGTTTTGATGTTGAGAATTTGTAATCATAATTAGGTAAGTTTTGTTTTTATTAATTTTTTTAAACTTTCAAAGAAGCTGGATATTAACTCCTCAACTTCGCTATGGATCAGTGTGGAGAGCGAACCACCCCACGCACAAATAACGTAGGTAAACATTTTATTTAAATTCAAGTATTGGTCGCAAACTGCATATACTGAGACTGCAACAAAAAAGCTTACTATTGCTTCCGCTAAAAACCAACTTAAACTGGGTTTTTTTCCTTTCTTTACTGCATTGTATGTTTTGGTGAAAACTCCTGCAAAGACAACTAGGCAAAATAAAAAGTAATCTTTCAAGTATTCGAGTTCAGTTATTATGGTGTTTTTCATTTTTTAATAATGCAAATGGTTGTTAACACCGCTATTAAACCAAGACCAGCTAATGCGTTTAACTGGTAGTAATTTGATTTTTTTTTTTAAATAGTCCAATGTTATTTTTTGGGCTTTGTAGTAGGTGGTAGCTGTTTTTCTTTGTGCTAAATGATTAGTTCCTCCATTTACACCCTTAGTAACAGATTCTACACTGTCCTTATCTGCATATTTGTTTAGGTTTCCCCAAGAACTGCCATGCACCCAATACCAGCAAGCAATATCAATTGAAGTAGATAATACAGAGGCTAATTCGGGATGATTAACAACATCGACACCTGAATAATCTTTGTATTTCTGATAATTTCCACGTCCTGTTAATTGGATCAATCCACGCCCTCTAAATCGGTATCCGTCACCCGGCAATTTATTTCCTAAATAGGGGTGATTCTGATAATTCGCTTGCGCCTTTGCAACGGAAATATCTTCAACGTTTGCGGTGAAATTGGCACTTTCTACAGCTAATTGTCCAAAAAAGTGAGCAATTCTAAGTGGGCTATTAATCCCGTACTTTATAAAAGACTTTAAAAAAGCACCACTATTTAATGTTATAAAACTTGTCATAATATCACTTTTTTAGGTTCTGATTTTGGCAATAGCAACATTAATGCTAGTATTGCTATTGTTCCGCCAATCATTAATGTTGATTCTGTTGTTTGAGTCATTCTAATAGGTTTTAACTTGATCTTGTTTAACAAAATAAAATTCTCCAGACATGTTTATCAAATAATAGCCGTTGATATTTACTGAAACAAAAGTCCCTAGAGAATCTCCATAATTGAAAGTCCCTAAAATTCTTTTTCCAGTATTGGTATAAGAACCGTTAGCCAATTTCTTAGAGTTGGTAATCGCAGTATCGTTTTTCGCAGCCATTAACTTCTGACCCTTTTTGGGGTATGATTTTGGCAACGATGCTTTTATTGGTAAGACTGTTGCTACTTTTTTTTTAAAAGCAAACGCATTAAGGCTTATTTCCGAAACTCCTTTTGCCTTTTGCAAAGCGGGTAAGGTTTCTTTGCTGCCAAAAGCACCATCTATCGCAATTCCCAAAAGCCTTTGCAATTCTCTTACTTCAAGTCCTTTGCTTCCCACTTTTAGAAGTTTGTTCCGGTCTAAAGTTGCACCCTGTACTGGTGTATTTGTCATTTTTGGAGTAGAAACGGGTTCTACTTCGGGCGTGTAGGTTGGTAAATCATCAATTTTTTCAACCTGTTTTTTCTTCCAGTACAAAAAACCCAATAGGATCACTCCCAAGCCACCGGCCCCGATTAATATTTTATCATCATTGCTCACTTTCATATTATTTCTTTTATAGATAAATTGGAAATTTCTTTCTTAATAAATTGTAATCTGCATCACCAAGTTCTTCTCTTAGCCATGTTTTTAGCGGTAAATTAGTCCCACCTACAGTGTTGTAACCTAGTATTCGATTGTAGTTTTTATGTCCAAACGCTTTGTTTATCAATCCAAATTGGGATTGTGTTACATCGGTCAAGGCTTCAAATATTAAAGTTTCATCCGTGCCGTTGTATTTGTTCATCGCATCATACAAAATGCTTACTTTTTGCTTCGCAGAGAATACGGGAACTAAATTTATATCGCCTTCGTCTATGTACTTTGGTTTTTTCCCTCCCAGTACTGAAGTGCCGTCTTTTCCTTTTTTAGTCAGGAAATAAACACCGGTTACAAACACCAAAATGGACACGCCTACTATTATTTTCTTTTTTGTGCTTACCATTAGAAAAATCCTTTTATTAAAAATCTTAATTTTGCAATGTCATCTTCATTAAACTGGTCCTGTAACCATTCGACCAAATTCATATTTGTCAATAATGCGCTTCGCCTTTCTCCAAACTCGTTATAAAGTCGTACGAAACCGTTGTGGTTCAATCCTGATAAGTTTTTTTCGACGGTACTGTAATTTTTAGCTGATCCTAACAAAGCGGTGTAAATCGCTTCTGCTCTTGCTTTGGCTATCGTCACGCTTATGTTACTGGGCTTGTATAATACGTCTTCTTTTACTTTAGAAAAACCTTTGAAAATTTTGTAATAAGCAAACGTTAACGCACCGGCTATAACACCAATTTTCAAAATCATAATACCTAGATTAGCTGTTTTTGCAATGGCTTCCTGCCCTTTTGGGCTGGAAGCAAAAGCGGCAATAGCCGGGTTTTTTAATCCTTGTTTCATTTGTTGTTTTTTTAACTTAAAAACCCTTTAATCATCGGAAAATTGGTTTTTAATTGCGTGATCGCTTTTGGGCTTCTCGACAATTCTGCCAATTTCAATAACACCTCGTTATCTAGTTTTGACAATTCAATCAAAGCTTCCATTTTTGGTTTTAATTCAAAAGGATTGTTTGTGGTGATCTCCAGTTCAATTTTTGTCTTTATGCCCATAACTTGTGTTTTTTTAACAGTTCCGCTAATTCTCCTGAAAATTCTACGTTGGTATTTAAACCGTTGCTGATACTGCCCAATACCGTCACAACTGTATCATCAATGTTTTGCAATGCATCAGCAAAGGATTGTTTTATAGGACTTGAATAAGCCTCAACCGCTGCCATTAATCCCGCTGCCGGCATTGGAGTTCCCTTTACAAAACTCATTAAAGCAGGTAGGTTTTGGATTGCTCCCATTAACATTTCCTGATTCCCTTTGCTTTTATTATCGCTGTACTTTGTTGCCAAAGCATCTTCTTTCAATCTTTCGTTAGTTTCTTTTAACAACTTGTTGTCAGAAATTAAAACCGAATTTTCAGCCATAAGGCGTGTCGCATCATTTTTAGAAACCAACAAATTCATAACATCGAGCGTTCCCAACCCTAAGGAATTAGAAAACACACCTTCTGTTTTTTTTGCTTGTGCGGGCTGTACTTGCATTTGCGTTTGTGGTTGCAGTTCCTGATTGTCGTTTGAAAATTTAACCTCAAAACCTGCTCCATCCACTTTGTAAGTGCTTCCGTTTTTGCGCTTCAAATTCAAATTCAATCTTTTGTGTCCTTTTGCAAAAAGCGATTCAAAGAAAGCCTCTGCCGTCCCGTATTGTTCAATAATTTCAAAATTCGTTTTGTTGCGAAACAGAAACGAATTAGCATCTAAATCGAAAACAGAAACCGCTGCATATTGGTCCTTATTGAGTTTGTCTATTAATTCGTCTAATTCTCGCATTGCACTAATTTTTTATAAATTATTTCTATCTTTTTAACATACGCCAGTGCTGCAAAATCTTCTGAAAAAACAACCTCCAGACTAATGTCTGACACCGTGCCATCTGCGACTATAAGCGTTTTTCTCTCTCCTGCTTTTATCGTTACACGATTAACTACAGCGGAAACATCGCCAATATTCAGCACCTCCATGGTTGTGATGCTTTTTATAGGAACATTTGTGTTTTCGTTTACAATTGCAACAACAACGTTTGATACTTTCATTTTACTTTTTTTACGCTTATTGTTTGTAAATAAGGATGATATTGAAATAGGTGTCTTTGGCTACGGCAGTTTTGGTTTTTGCTATAAAATTGAACGATTTAGAAGCGGTTTCGAAATTCAACGGCTTGAAGCTGTCTAGGAAGCCAGCGCCCTCTCTTCTTTTCCAGTGCTCTATGTGGCTTGATTTTGCAATAGGAATTCCACTGTCATCATTAAAGCCAAATTCTGCTATGTTATCCATATTCACGTGATTGGTGTGAACCTCTGCACCAAGCACAAAACCAGTCTCTAGCGAAAGCAATACAGAAGCTTCCTTTTCTCCGTTAGCGATCAACAGATTGATTACTTTTTCTTTTGTTTTCATAATTTCTTATTAAAAAAAGCCGTAAGCCTAACGCTTACGGCTTTTGATTTTTATCTTTATAAGTACTATACTTTAGCTTGGTGCGCTCTGAATTCGAAACGAATGTTTAAATCCGCTGCTCCAGAAACCGCAACCCCTCTTGGGTATTCGATTTCAAATTCAAACTCTTGATTTGAAACGATTAATGGAGAAGTTGAAATATTTCTGAACAGTTCCTGTGCATTTGGGTTATACAAATCGCTCATTGGCATATCAACCAATACGTTACCCGCTTGTTTGATTCTGATTTCTGCATTTTGCAACGCTTCAATCAATGTACCTGTAGCCACATAAACCTCAGATTTTACGTTTGCGGAGGCAGTGGAACCTTTCAACACTCTGATTCCGTCAATGATATAATCACGACCAGCGTTCAATTTATTCCCGTCAAGATTTGTAACACCTACTTCACGTTTGGTATTCACATCAATTAACTGTATTGTTCCTCCTTGACCTTTCACATTTACATTCAAGTAAAGTGTTTTGTCTGTCAACGCTACTCTTCCTACGTGCGGAATTCCTTTGTTGTCTTTTGCTTTCAATGTCGATACTGCCGACAATAATTGTGCTTTTCTGCTCATTTGATTGATTGTTTTAGGATTTCTCCTGATGATTGATTTTTGATTGATGATTGAAACTTTTAGCCGTTTCTTAGCTGTATAATTCTGCTTCTAAAGCGTCATCTGCACCATTAAGGCCTGATTCGTCGTCTTGACCGTAAATGCTATCCGCACCGTGCAATCCTTCTTCCGCTTGTTCGAAAACATTCCCGTTTGCGTCCATGAAAGTCCCGCTTAAACCTGCTTCGTCCAATTCGTAAACATGACCGTCAGCTCCCATGAATTGACCGTTTAAACCGCCGTCATAATCAGGACAACCTAAACCCACCGCACCTTTTGCAAAAAGGGAAGCTTTACCCGTTCCGGTAATGGCAGTACCTAAATGTTTCTCTGATATTTTTTTCACGGCTATTAAAGCCTGAACAATTGCACTACCAACTAATGCACCTTTAAGCAAGTTGTCCTTTGTACTTGATCCACTTACTTTTGTTGCACCAAATACTGATGCACCCGCCAATACAATGTTTAGTATTGGGCTTTCTGATTGAGGTAATAACGTACTTGCACCATTTGATACCATCCCGCCTAGAATCCCTCCTCCAATGATTACTACTTCTTTATTCATTTTTACTATTTATTTAATTACTTACTTTTTTTTGTAGCCAAATAGGCTATCGCACCCAAGGCAACCGCACCTCCTACATAAAGCACGGTATTGTCTTTTTTTGCAGGGGGATTAACATCTAAATCATCTACCTTGATGTTTCGCAATTCATTTGCAAAGCCTGAAGTTTGCTTAACGGGAGTTAATTCTCCCACTGGCTCTGTATTGTCGCTTTGCTCTTCGGTTACATAAGCTGTAGCTGTTTTATTAACTGGAGTAACGACCTTTGCAACGGGTGAAGTTTGCTTAACAGGAGTTAAGTCGCCCAGTGGTTCTGTTTTTGAAAAAGTTGCAGCAGTCATGGATTTAATCGCTTCAATTTTAGGCTGTGCCACGGCTTTTGCCTGATTAACTACTAATTTTCCAGCTTGCGTTTTAGAAAGTTTTACCACTTTCTTAGCAACCTTTGATTTTGAGACTTTTTTTACCAGATTTCCGGCTTTAGAATTCAAAACCTTTGATGTCAGTTTGCTTGCAACCCCGCCGCCTACAGGTATAAAACCAGCTGCAATAGGTGCGGCAAACTTTACCGCTTTGACTGCATTTTTTATACTTACTTGTTTGACGATTTTTTTAAGTTTGATTTTTTTTAAAATCTTAGCTTTTCCAAGCCCTATCTCTCCTTCATTGATATATATCATTTCCCTTTTTTATTTAGATTTTCCAAGAAATAACAAGCCGAAAAAACCAACTATACCTAAATAAATAGGTTTGTTTGAATTTCCCTTTGCAACGATTATCGTTTTCTTTGCAACAGTTTTGCGGTTTGTTTTTGGAGCATTAAGCCCGTAATGTGGTAAATTAACTTCCGTGTCGTGTGCCATTGTATATATTGGTTCTCTGTTATTACTGGTTGTACCGTCTACGATGAAATACCCGTCTTTTATGTCCCCCGTTCCTTGGTTTATAGGCACGATAACGTACACATGGGTAAACAGATCCGGTCTGAAACTTGGTTGTTTTATTTGGCGGATAAAATGCCTAACACCTATATTAGCAAGCAAACAACTAGCAAATATTGAATAGGTTTTACAATCCACGCCCTCAACTCTTTGCTTGAAAGCACACGCAGGGCTTCTCAGCATTTGTTCCATTCCGTCCGCTTTATACTGGATATGGTTGAACAAAAACCAGTAAATCTTATCGGTTGTTTCTTTCAATGAACTTTGTTGCAAAAGCATTGCAACTTTCTTTGTCTGATGATTGTATTTAATCACCATTTGTTTAATCAATCTTACGGTATCAAAAGTATTGCCGCTGCCTAGGTTCGTCTTATCACAGCTTACCACTGGAAACAACGGCTCGTACTCCTGACCGCCTAACAAATTTCTTCTTAACAAGTTATCAATGTCCATATTCGTTTCGTGCTTGTAATAGAGTATTAGGCTTTTTTCACTTTAAAAATTTTAATGTGTGATTCATTTCGATTGTAAACATAAGTAGGATAAAACCAACGATTTAACGACAACATAGGATGTCATTCGCTATCGTACGTTAGCGTAACTTTGCAAAGCTTTTGCAAAATTTTTGCAAAAAAATAACCGCTTCGGGGTGAAGCGGTTAGGGTTTGTGGTATTGTTTTGTAAAACAGTTAATCGTCAGTTTGATGGAACGTTTAATGTAGTTTCCAATGAATTGAATAGGAAGTACCTTGTTTCATTAATTTACTGTAATATGCTTTCATATCGTAAGTAACACTTCTATTTTCAATTAATGAAATTGTATGACCTATAATAAATTGATTAAAATCTTTTTGTAAAATTTCTGGAATTTCATCTATAAAAGCATAATCTTTTTTAGATAAATCTTCTATTATTTTCATACATTCTTGTAATGTGATATTTGTATAGTTCATGATTACTTATGATATTTTGATTTAGGCAATTCAAGTGGTCTGCCTTTTTTGTCGTATAAAGAAATCAATGGTTCAGGCGTTGGATGTCTAGTTAACATAACTGAGTGGTTATCAAATTGCCGATAAAGACGATTGTTTATACTTTCTATTCTTTCTTTTTCTAGTTCTTGCAATCTCATAAGCATTGCAATTATTCTTAATTTTACATTCATAAAAATCTACTTATTGCATTAAAAACTTACCTGACTCTATCTTCTCAAGTAAAACAGTTGGTGATTCGCCGAAAAAAGCATTTACATTGGTAATCATATCCAATAACCCTTTTTCAACGTTTTTGAAAAACAAATGTGCTTCACCGGTATAAGATATTTTATGCCAATCATATAAACCTAAATGTCCATCTTCTCTATTTAATCTTTCGCCACCTAACCTAGTGCCTTCGTCGGGGGTTTTTGAATCTTCATAATTCCAATTACTTATAAAACACTCTTCACCAATAGTAATTCTATACATTACTTTGTATTGAAGTCCAATCGCTAAACTAGGAGCGTGATATAAATCACGTTTATCGTTATGTCCGTGAAATTCTGGTCTTGGATGATTTGTTTTTAATTGATAACAAATTATCTTATCTTCTTTAATATTTTGGTCATAATATTCTGAATATACTTTTTTACCTAAATCAATACATTCATCGTAACTTTTAGCGCATATTTCTCCGCTATATAATTTAGTACCATATTTATTTTCTCTTGTTTCTTTTGAACCATACCATTTTTCAATATCTTCTGGAAAATCTATTATTTTAAATAACTTTGATTTGCTGTAGAAATTTACTTGACAATAAATTTCCTTTCCAGACCCTTTATGATATATGCGTTCAGTGCCTACTTTTGCCATTGTGTTCGTTTTAAAAGTTATTTTGAGTGAAATTCGATTTTAAGACGGTTTCTTATCATAAAGGTGTATTTGTCTTTGCCACCATCTAAAACCTTGTTAAAAAGCTTTATTTTTAGTTCTTCGTCATTTATGAACCCCGACAACTTGTTTGCCGAGGTTAGTTTTGTGTTTTTAACTGGATTTTCTTTGGGATTATCCAGTACACGAATGACAAAATTTCGATTTATTAAGGCATTTGTTGGATTGCTTGATTTGAGTGCCATGTTTTATAATTCAGTTTTGTCAATTGATAGTATCACATAGTCAGAATTCAGTCCGTATTCTGTACTTTGATAAATGTGGGTTATTTTTCTAGTGTACATAAACCCAAATTCTACTACCGTAAACCGTATTAAATCGCCTACTTTGAAACCTCTGTCATTTTTCCTGAGTTCCCAGTTCTTTTTTCCTTGAAAATGAAGCTGGGCAAACTCATATTTTATCTTTAAATCATGTATCATCTTTAATTTTCTATAAGTGATTTAGATCTGTTTTCCTTTGCCAAATTTTCCCTGTAATCTTGAAGTTTGATTTTTAACTCTTCGGATAAAAGATGACCGTCAGGAACTCCGTTTGTGTCAATGAAAATTAAAACTTCTAGTGTAGATATGTTTTTTGCAAAATAATTTGTTCCGGGTGTGCTGCTTTTTCTTGTTTTTTGAATAATTGCATTTATTTCATTTCGAATGTAATCTGCTGGAAACTGGCTTATAAATAATGCTTGTAATTGTGATTTATTTCTTATGTAGTTTAAGATTTTGAGATTCATAAAATAATGCGTGGTTATTGATTAATTTTGATTGATGGATTGATGATTGAAACTGGAGACTGGATTATTCATTAAAATGGTAAATCATCGGCTGCATCTATTTCGGCTTCTGTCATTGGTCGAGTGGCTTCTGTTTGTTCCCAAATTCTACCGTTGCCAATAAAAATACGGTCTAGTTTTTCGCCGTTTTTCACTTTCTCGACTTCTTCCTTGTTTCGGGAAATTGAAACACTAAAATCATTGTCAAATTTATCTGGAGCATCATAGTCCCAAGTTTCGATCATTAAGTATTTTTTGCCGTTGGCGTGAACTAAAACCCTTGCTTTGTCCACGTCTGTTAAACAGATGCTCATTGTTCTTTTTTTGCCTTGCTTTGCCATTCTTTTTAAATATAAATTTTAATGATTAATTTGATAAACTATTTTATATAACTGCATTACTTCATTTTCAATACTGGAAATTGCAAACAGCTTTTTTCCTTCCTGTGCTATTCCTTTTACCCATTTTACTACTTTGCAAAATCCCGCTGGACAATCCTTTGAAAAGCCATAGAAATAAATATGATTTGCAAAACACCAATCTCTGTATAATTCTAAATTTTCATTCATAGCTAAAAATCTAATTCAGTGTTAATATTCTCATTTGCAAAATCCATTTCTGATTGTTCCTCTTTCGGTTCTCCTGGTCCTTCGGTGTCGTCGGCTTTGATGTAGAAACATTCTATAGTGGTTTTCTTGCCTTGGTGATCTTGTGCATTGATAACAATACGCCCGTCTTTTCGCTGTTGTTCTGCTGGATTGAAAACCCATCCTTTCAATTTGCAATAGCTTTGCAATGACTTCCTGAACTCCTGAACTGATTTAGCCGATTTTGCACCAATAACATGAACATAATTATCTCTTAATTCATGTTTGTTGATCTTCACGTTTAAATTCTCTTCTAAGAAATAAGATTCAGCCCATTCTAGGAAACCGTCCCCAATTCCTGCTTTCAAGTTGTTAATCGAAATGTTGTCTTGTGGAGCCTGAAACTCACGACCTCTGTTTTGCAAATAAAATTGATTGCAAAACATCAAGTAATTGTAAAAAATATTGTACTGCTCTTTGCTCCAAGTTTGAAAAAATGCTTTGTTGTTAAAATCAGTACTTACTTTTCTTTGTTCTAAAAACTTATCTGTCTTTTCATGGTAATAATCCGAGAAGGAAACAAAAAGCAATCGCCCAATATCCGAACCCTTAATATTTGCAAGCCCGTAATTGGTTGTTAAGGTTAATTTTGGCACTTCCTCAAAATCTAATTCGAACGGCTTTCTTTGTTTTGGGTTCACCACTACGCCCGTTGTGATTTTGGTATAGAAAAATTTGAAATCTAAAAACTTATCGGCATCCTCAATCTCAATAAATCCTGAGTTTTCGTCCAGTCCGTCAAAAATATGTTTGTCGGTTGTAATGCTTTTATTTTTTCCATCTACCAAAAAACGTTGTGGTAACAAACATCTTAGCCCTCTCAACATCAAAGATTTTCCGGAACGCCCGTTGGCATCTTCATCACTGTCTTTTACCGTATCATCCATGATGTACAACATCTTTGCGTAATCTTCCTGTTTGTAGCGGTGCAACATATATCCAAGGGCAAAACACTTATTCAAATAATGCTTTTCCTGCACAATGTGTTGTGCTTCCTCTAGGTTGTCCCCGTTCAAATTAAAAAGGTTTTCTTGGTGGTATTTTTGTTTTTCAAGTTCGTTTTTAAAAGGCTCTTCTAAATCTTTTCTCCAGTAAATGCGTGATCCATTGATAAGGTAATTTTGAAATTCACAATCTTGACGTAAAATTTTAATTCTGTCATTCCCTAGTTCGTCTTTGTAATATTCAAAAAAAGGATCTTCTTTTAAAATCGTGTGCTTTATTACTGATTTATCCCAAGAGAAATTTTCAGCTAAACCGTGCTTTTTCAGTTCGATACCTTCCTTTGTGATTTTTGCAACTTGATTTTCAAAGAAGAAATATTGCGTTTCAGCATCATAATTTTTAAAATCCAATTCGATATTATCCAAGGATAATAAATGATTTTCATTGAAATAAGGGCTTGATTTTATCAAGTTGATAACATCTAGGTTTTGTCCTTTGTCTTTCAAATAGCGCTCGCAAAACTTGCGTATCAATTGCGGGGATGATTTGCTGGCAATATTTCCTTTTATGCTTATAAATATGATTTGCTCCTCGGTGGCTATGTCTATGTTTCTATGCTCAATTTTGTAGGTGTAATAGTTTTTTACATTCAAAAAATAATGCAAGTTCGAAAGGTTTATTTTGTAAACTCCTGCACCGCTTTTTGATGGTTTTTTGTCAAAGAATTTGCACTTTAAAGCCCCACGTTTTAGGTTTTCAAAAAATCCTTTAATAGCGTTTAGATCAGACGAACGGTAAAAGGCTAACCAGTCTCTAAAATCTTTACCGTTTGCTGTCATTTTATCCTTTGGCAACCAAACTGATTTCAATTCCCAAAAGTTTTCCGCAACTTCTTTACCGTATATTAAACCGCTTTTATCAATGTCAGGAAGATTGTACACGTTCTTTGCAATGGTTTTTAGCAATGAATATTCTTTGTGGCTTACTTGCTCACTTTCGGAGTTGAACCAAATCACATCATAGCCCAATGAAGCAAGGTTAAGCCCATCGCTCCCGCCTGTACAAATAAATATTTCATCCAGTAGAAGTTCGTCCAATTCTTCAAGATACGCCTCTTTTATTTTGGCAGCTTTTTCCGTTCTGATACGTTCTCTAACTTCCTTGATATATTCAACATCAACGTTGTCTAAAATCCTTTGCAATCCGTGAACATATCTATTTGGCTTTTCGCCAAAATAGGAATGCTTGCTTGAAAAGCCTTTTTGGTTTTTCGTTGCTTTTGGCTCATAAAGTTTGCCCCATACTTTTGCATCAGGTGTATAGGCAAAAATTGGATATTCTTTGGTAGCAGTAACTTTTAAAAGAGTATGCAGCTTAGTTGTGCTGGAAACTATTACTTTTTCATAATAATCTACCTCGTGAAAATTATAGCCCTCTAAATCTACACTTGAAGGGTCTACAAAACGCCCTATGTGGTCTAAACCAGCAAATTCCTTGAATTTTATGTCGAAGTGATCCAAAGAAAGTTCCGTGTCCTTAAATTCTTTTTCAGGTTTGTAAAAGGTATTGTTTGGGGATAGATTAAATTCGTCACAAAGCTTCTTAAATGCGGGACCAAATTCCAACCCGAATTTATCCATAATCATGGAAACAGGGCTGTAACTTTCACCACCAAAATCAACAAGAAAATAAATTCCGCTTTTTAATGTTAAAAGACTGCTGGGAGAGTCTTCTGATTCTCTATATTTAAATTTTACTTTACCGTTTTCAGCACCAACAGGAAGAGTTAAAAATTTAGTGTATATGTCTAACCCTTTGTTTGTAGCCTGGTATAGTTGTTCGGTAGTTATAGGGTAATTAGTGTTCATTTTTGGTTATTTGGGGGGTAGTGGCTTGGTTGGGGCTAATTTTATTCTTATGAAAAGCTTAAAAGACGGTAATTGCATATTTCTATCAAATCCCGATAAATTGTATCAATTGCGCCTTTATCCTCTTCGGTAAAAATGTCACTCAAAGGCAATAAATCCCTTTGCAGTTCTATCTTCTTCTTATATGCTTCCAGTTGCTTTTTTGTGTGTATAAATGCCATATTATATTTTTCTATCAGTACATTTTAATACTATTCGATCTCTCATTTTTATTGAAGCTTGACAATAGCAGGAAAGTGTTTTTTCTGCCTGTTTATGCTCTCTACCACAATATTCGCAAACGGCTAAATATCTTACGGATGCTCTCACTTTTTGATCGTCAGTGTAGAATTGTTCAGGACGACAACCAATTTCAACACATTTAGCTTTCCATTTTTTGCCGTGACCCTCGTTAGGCGTCAAAGCGTGTGCTATTTCGTGAACTATGGTATCTCTAACTTCGCTTTCAGTGTTCAGCATGGTGAGTTCTAAAGACAGGTTTATTTCCTTTTTAGTATAATTACAAAGCCCTGCAATACTGCTGTGTTTTAACCAGTTGAATTTCCATCCCGCCTGAATTAATCCGTGTTGATCCATTAATTCATTTACTAATTTTTCAGCTTGTAACAGTCGCATAACTTTTATCTTAAAAACTTATTTTTAGTCTCTTGGTTTTTTTTCTTTTGGATTTTAACCTTTGCAACGAGTTTTGCAATTTCCAGTTCAACCGCTTCATTAGGTTGTTTCCCCGAAACTATCTTTTGGATGGAAGAGGGCGAAAATTCGTGTCCGTCTGCATTAAATATTTTCTTTTTCTTGAGATGCGGTATAATTGCTCTCGAAAACTGTTTGCCCAAAACCTCAATTATTTTCTGTTTCTGTTTCTCTGTTATCATTTGGTAGGGATTTCTAGTTGAATTTGATAGTCGTAATTCCTTTGCAATTCAAGTACATATTTGTTTTGCAAATCTTCATCGTAAGGCACAAAAATTGTTTTTGTGCTGGATTGACAGCGATACAGTCCCTTTATTTTTTGATGTAACCGGTACTTCCTATAAATGTTTTTTTTGTTCGCCATCGTGGTATAAATTTTACTTATTTTTAATACTAAAAAAGATCTGGCATTATTGGGGATTTATTCGATACTAAAATTGTCGCTAGAATTACGAAAATCAGGAATAATGCTCCGAAGAAATACTCTTTAAATTTTTGGTTTAATGTCATGGTTTGTTTTTTTTTGGTTTGCGAACTTTTCCTACTAAAATTGGCATAAAAATTGCCTTATAAACAGAAGCGAAAAACAGTTTTGCAAAGCTTATTTGTGGCTTTTGCAACGGGTATTTTATGATTAAAATTTCTTTCCTGTTTTTCTAAAGTCCCTGCAAAATTTTATTATATTGCAAGTTGCTTTTAATCTGTTTTAAAGCGGTTTTATATCTGCTTTGTTTGACAAATATACAAACATGTTTGATAAAAACAAATAAATTTGATTATTATGAATGATTTTTTTAAAAGAATATTGCAATTGTCTGAAAATAAAGGATTTAAAAACATTTCTGATTTTGCAAAAAGCGGTTTGCTTTACGCATCTTCTGAAAAAATTAATCGTTTGAAGAAAGAAAACAATAAACCTTCGTTTGAAATTTTGTTAGATATATCAAACAAGTTTGAAGATGTCAATTTGAATTGGCTAATTACTGGAAGAGGGAAAATGGAAATTGACGAAGACGCTATATATAAAGTAGGCGAACAAAACAGCAGTTATTCAAATTCAAAAGATTCTGATCTAATTAAATCAAAAGACAAAATCATAGAATTATTGGAAGCGGAAATATTGAGAATGAAAAATGAAATTGTACAATTGCAGGGACAAGATAAAAGCCGTACCGCATAATTTGCGGGTTGTATGGAGAAAAAAAAAGATAATAACCAATATTTACTAAAAATGAATAAAATTTTACTTTTAAGTTTAGTTGCAATTTTAACATTGAACAATTGCAATGCAAATACAATAAATGAAACGCCGAAAATTGTAAAAATAGGCGGCAATTATTATAAAGAGAAAGACGGTGTTTTGTTGCCGTTGTGGGGTCTTGTTTTAAAAATTGTAGCACCTAATTTACAGGAAGATTTAATAAACGGGGCTTTAGAACTTGCAAAATCTTTTTTTTCAGATAAAAATATAAAAGTGCTTGACGATAGTCAAGGCGACAGGGAAGATGTAGAGGTAATTACAATTAATGCTCAAGACAATGATAATGATGGCCACATAGAGTTATCATCATCAAGTGAAGATCATAATAATGACGGAGAGAATGACGACGAAACGGAGTTAGCGGAATATGAAAATACTGAAAACGGATTAGATTCGGTACTTGAAAAACAATTGGAATATATTGACCAGTTCTACACAGGTGACGTGGATGGTGATGGACAAGAAAATTAATTTATTATTAGAGATGAAAAAAAATATTTTATTAGGAATACTATTTCTTTCTTTTGGAATTTGTTCTGCTCAAAAAGAAATTAACGTCAAATTACTTGAAGGAAAATGGCAAAGTCTGGACGACAAAACAAATTTTTTGATTTTTACCAAGGGTTTGAGAAAAGAAATTGCTGAAGGGATGGATAACTGGGACATAGAGAAATATAGCCTTTCAAAAGGACCTGCAAATTCTATTTATATTAATCAGTCGATTGATAACAAAAATGTAAGTATTTGGGGTATTGATTTACTGGAAAGCAAAAAATTAACCTTGGTTTATTTATCAAGAGGGAATTTTTTAAGATACAAAAGGGTTAAATAGATCATTCAAATAAGATAAAAATCTGTTTAGGCTTATTTTTTTGTTGATTTTTTCAAAAATACATTTTTTTTGTATTTAATATTTTTTGTATTATTTTTTGTATTCTTTGCAAACCCTTTATTTTACTACACTTTACTTATTATAATACAAATAATACAAAAAATATTAATATAAAGAAGAAAGGGGAAGGAAAACAGAAAAACAGGAGCCCCCAAAGGTTAACCGTTCGGGGAGATTATTAATAGGTGTTAGTATTGTATTCTTTTTTAGCACAAAAGCTATCGCATTTGCACTAAAAAAAAAACACAATACTAACGGTTAAAATGCAACCGCTCCGCTATTGCATAGGAGCGGATAAAAAGACCTAAAAACGGATTATTTTAAGCAAAAAAGCCAATTTTAAAAAGATAAAAGACACGGGAAGCCTTGCAGAGAGTGGATTTACCCTCTGCATCCTGTGTTGTATTTGTGTCAAACAACGTCAAAATTTAGCGTTTTTTGAATTGTAAGTATTTGAAAATTTGACAGTTAAGTTTTGAATTTAGGGAAATTAAAATCCCATCCTCTCTGCTGAAAAATTAATGCTCCCTGAAAGGGAGCATTTTTTATTTTACAGCGGTATAACCTTTTTTATTTGTCGGAATGTAGAAGGCAAAAAAGGATCAGGAGGCGAAATTCCAAATTGTATTTTCTTTGTAAAACGTCCTTTCTAGTGTTGCGCGAAATTAACCCTAGTTCAAGGGTTCGCAAGTTGTTTGCCTTTGATGTGCTGATTCCATTCTCTTTTCAGAAGTATATCACTGATAAATAAAAGTCTTTGGACCTGCGGCTGTCTTTAGCCTTCTTGATTTTTGTTTCCGAGCAATACTAATTTATTTCATAATTAGTTATTTTTTGTCGTGGCGTTAGTTTTGACTAAATGTTTTATATAAAACGATTTTGGTTGCATTAAAAACACAACAGAATGTGGTAATTATGTAGGATAATAAACATTAAAAATAAATATTTGTGTATTTTGTCGATTATATTTGTAGTATAAATGTCAGTTTTGTAATTTTAAGTAACGATTAAATCATACTGTAGCGAAATTATTATTTGAAACATTCTTTCGATAATTAAGTGAAGAACCGAGAAGAAGGGAGTATGATAGATTATTAAAAAAAGGCTGAAATTTAGAAATTTTAAAAACTTAACAGATGGAAACAGAAAATAAAAAAGATGGGGTGTTTTTTTATATGGGTGCATTTCTTTTTACTGCCGCAAGTTTGTCAATGATTGCTTTAATGTTGATGTTGTTTTTTATATTTTTTTGATTTAACTGTAAGTCAGAATTTTAAAAGGTTTAATGAAATCCCGCTCCTCGTTTTTTCAAAGGAATACGCTTCGGGTACAAGCCAAAATCTTATATTTGTGCAACGATAAACAATAGTTTAATCGAAAAATATATTTTAAGACTCACATGAAGCAATCATTAAACAAAAGTAACAACAAAATATCATTTGTAAGTTGTTTTATTCTTCTAAATGTTTTCAATGTTTTTTCTCAGGAAATAACAAGTTTAGAAGGTGCTTCAAAAGTAAAAATCGATTCATTGTACAGAGAGGACCAATTCTATTTTGGATTTACATACAATACCCTAACAAATAAACCCGACGGTTTGTCTCAAAGCAAATTGTCTACTGGATTTTCACTGGGATTTTTAAGGGATATGCCTACAAACAAAAATAGAACGCATTCAATAGCTACGGGAATCGGGCTGTCGTATAATAACTATAATCAGAACTTGACAGTTTATAAATCAGATCAAGCGCCATCTTATTCGATTATTGATCCAGGTACCAGTTTTAATAAAAATAAATTTTCGCAACTTTTAGTTGAGGTACCTCTTGAATTTAGATGGAGAACATCGACTTATGAGAGCCATAAGTTTTGGAGGATTTACGGCGGCTTCAAGTTGAGTTATTTAATTCTTGACAGATCCATTTTTGAAGATGCGCAAGGAAAAATCATTGTAACTAATAATAAGGATTTTAATAAGCTTCTTTACGGAGCGTATATTTCAACGGGTTATAATACCATAAATGTATATGCTTACTATGGTTTGAATTCTTTATTTAAATCAGCTAAAATTGAAGGGGAACCCATCGCTATGAAGTCCTTAAATATTGGAGTAATCTTTTATATATTATAGCCATAAAAATAATAAAAGCAGCTGCGGAATACTTCCTAAACCAAACCCTATAATTAATTCTTTGTTAGTATGTGCGTTCATTTCTATACGAGAGGATGCAACAAGACCATTTGCGAGTATTAAAAATGCAATGATAAAAGTATTCTGAAATTGAAAATGAAGACTTATCGCAATTACAAATACCGTCAGTGCGCTTATTGCCATCATATGTAGGCTTGCTTTTATACTGGCAAATAAAGATAAAAGAGCCAAAATAGTACTGAGCAACGCTCCTAAGAAGAAAAAATGCAATTCAGGATATCGATCTATAGTGATGCTTTTTCGAACCAATAAAATGATTAAAAAACATTGAAGAATCAACGGTATTTTGCGTTGCGTTACGTCGACAACCATGACAGAATCAATTTTACCAACAGCCCTTAATATTGCAAAAAATAGAATAGGAATGATAACAGTTATAATTACTACTTGAGAAAAAATGAATAATTTTTCCTCAGGCATTAAATTAGAGGTATTAAAAAAAAGATAAAATAAGGTGGCCATAGCCGCAATAAATATCGGATGAAAAATATAAGAAAATAAGGGAAGGATTTTTTTCAAGAGTTCTGATGTTTATTGACTTCAACAAATATAAATAATTTTGTAAAGTGTAGTTATATTTTTGAGTTTGTTAACATTTAATATGGCTTTCTCTATAATTTGGATTGATCATTAATAAATGTAAATTGGCAATAATTTCTGAGCTTTCAAAGTCTTCATTGTCAAAAGAAGTATTATTTTTGAGGAATCATTGAAAACAATAGCTAGGAATAAAATATTCTTCTCTTTTGTAATAGTAATTTATATAAATCCTTAAATGAGCGTCATTCGCTTTCTTTATTAATGATTCTAAAAATTCAAAATATCATTTCACAAATGCAGGCAGTATTTGTAGATAATAATAGAACTAAAACAATAGACGGTATTTCTATTGATAGTCGCTCTTTGCAAAATGGTTCGCAAACTTTATTCTTCGCATTGGTAGGAGCTAATAATGATGCGCATTTATATATTGAAAATTTAATTGAAAAAGGAGTAGGAAATTTTGTGGTTACCCATATCCCTGTCGATTGTATAGGAAAAGCTAATTTTCTGATTGTCGAAAATACTTTATTGGCTTTGCAACAATTTGCAAGCTATTATCGCAGTCTTTTTGATTTTCCAGTGATTGGATTAACCGGAAGTAACGGTAAAACAATTGTGAAGGAATGGCTAAATTTTCTGCTTAGTCCGGATTATAATGCCATAAGGAGCCCTAAAAGCTACAACTCACAAGTGGGTGTTCCGTTATCAGTGCTTGCTATAAATGAGCAACACAATCTTGGAATTTTCGAAGCGGGAATTTCTACCGGTTCAGAAATGGAAAAACTGGAAAAAATCATTAAACCAACTATTGGAATCTTAACAAGTATAGGGTCTGCACACGATGAAGGCTTTGGAAGCTTACAAGAAAAGATAAGAGAGAAGCTCCTGTTGTTCAGCGATTCGGAGGTGGTTATTTATCAAAAGAGTGAGATTATTGATGCTAATTTGTTTAGGTACGAAAATAGACGGCTTTTTTCTTGGAGTTTCAAAGATTCAACAGCTGATGTTTTTATAACTAAAAGTCCTGTATTAGATAAAACAATTTTACATATTCGTGATGTTGAGGGAAATTTTGAAATAGAAATTCCTTTTCAAGATGCGGCTTCTGTCGAAAATGCAATCTCATGTATGATGGTTTTGTTGTATTTCAAATACGATGTAAAAACGATCCAAAACAGAATAAAATTATTGTATCCTGTTGAAATGCGTTTGAAAGTCAAGAATGGAATCAATAATTGCAGCGTAGTAGACGACAGTTATAGTTCTGATTTTCAATCCCTAAAAATAGCATTGGATTTTCTCGAAAGTCAAAAGCAATACCAAAAGAAAACGGTGATATTATCGGACATTTTGCAAAGTGGTTTGTCTAATGCCGAATTATATTCGAAAGTGGCAGAACTTATTATTTCGAACAAAATCAGCCGGGTAATAGGTATTGGAGAAACTATTTCGGCATTTAAAAAAATGTTTACCAACTGCATAACGTATAAAAACAC
Source organism: Flavobacterium fructosi (assembly GCF_042787335.1). Taxonomy (NCBI): domain Bacteria; kingdom Pseudomonadati; phylum Bacteroidota; class Flavobacteriia; order Flavobacteriales; family Flavobacteriaceae; genus Flavobacterium; species Flavobacterium fructosi. The sequence continues at coordinate 296,203 of NZ_JBHZQA010000002.1, forward strand.
TGCAGAGTTCATTGCTGATTTTGACGATATAATCTTTAGTAATGAAACCATTTTGATAAAAGGAGCCAGAACTTTTCAATTTGAAGAAATTGTTTCCCTGTTAGAAGAAAAGACACATGAAACCGTTCTTGAAATTAATTTGAATGCCATAAGCCATAATTTGAATTTCTTTAAATCAAAGTTGAAACCAGCAACCAAAATGATGGTAATGGTCAAGGCTTTTGGATATGGAAACGGTGGATTTGAAATCGCCAAATTATTGGAACATCATAAAGTGGATTATTTGGGAGTCGCTTTTGCCGATGAGGGAATTTCATTGAAAAATCTGGGAATTCATTTGCCCATTATGGTAATGAATCCTGAAAACACCAGTTTTCCGGCGATCATACAACATCAATTGGAACCAGAAATTTACAGTTTGAAAGGGCTTCGTGCCTTTCTTAAAATTGCGGAACAAAAAAAATTGAAGCATTTTCCTATTCATATCAAACTTGATACTGGGATGCATCGTTTGGGTTTTGAAGCCAATACAATTGATGATTTGATAATTGCTTTAAAAGGAAATCAAACCATTCAGATAAAAAGTATTTTGTCGCACATGGCCACGAGCGATGATTTAAAACAGAAGGATTTTGCGCATTCACAAATTAATTTGTTCGAAAAATTATCTTCAAAATTAATGACTGAATTGCAAATAAAACCTATTCGACATATTTTAAATACGTCAGGGATTAGTAATTTTCCTAGTTCTCAATTTGATATGGTTCGTTTAGGAATTGGTCTTTATGGAGTTTCAAATAACGATGAAGAGCAGAAATATTTAGAAAATGTAGGGACGCTTAAATCTATTATTTCTCAAATCAGAACAATTCCTGCAGGAGATAGTGTCGGTTATGGCAGACGATTTATGGCGGAGAAACCAACAAAAATTGCGACAATTCCAATAGGTTATGCCGACGGAATTTCTAGAGGTTGGGGAAATGGAGTTGGTTTTGTAGTTATTAAAAATGAAAAAGCAGCTATTCTTGGGAGCGTTTGTATGGATATGCTGATGGTAGATGTCAGTGGAATTGATTGTAAGGAAGGTGATGCTGTAGTTGTTTTTGGCGAAAGTCTAACTGTAAATTATATCGCTCAAAAACTAAATACGATACCGTATGAAATTCTTACCGGTATTTCGCAGCGAGTAAAGAGAGTGTTTTACAGGGAATAATCAATTTATTAAACGATTGTTAATTATATTTAAATTTTTTATTAAATTCGTCGAGTAAGAAAATATTTTTAATCTAAAAAAGATAATTATGGGATTTTTTGGCGATTTTAAAGCATCTTTAATGAAAGGAGATGTGTTGAGTTTAGCAACTGCGGTTGTTATTGGTGCTGCGTTTGGTAAAATTGTAGGTTCTGCGGTTGATGATGTAATCATGCCAATTGTAGGGTTGCTTACAGGCGGAATCGATTTTACACAGAAATTCATTACATTAGATGGAAATAGTTATAAAACTTTAGCGGAGGCAAAAAAAACTGGGGCGGCAGTAATTACTTATGGAAATTTAGTTCAAGCGATTATCAATTTTGTGATTATTGCTTTCTTTATTTTTGTTATTTTAAGGGCTGCTGAAAAAGCCAGAAAGAAAGAAGAAGTGGCTTATGTAACTCCAGTGGGTCCTACTCAAGAAGAGTTACTTACACAAATTAGAGATTTATTGAAAAAATAATACCGTTACACTAGATATTATAGCTAAACCGCTTCTTATTTGAGGCGGTTTTTCTTTTGATAAAAAAAAGATGAATCAGGTTTAAATAACTCTATTGTTGTAATTGTAACAATTTGTTGTTTTTTGTGAGCGCGCTTGTTTTGATTTCAATATTGCTTACTTTTGCAACTCAAATTGAATGTCCAAATAAAAAAATATACTATGAGAATAGCAGTTGTAGGCGCTACTGGAATGGTTGGCGAAGTAATGTTGAAAGTATTAGCAGAAAGAAATTTCCCTATTACAGAATTAATTCCTGTAGCTTCTGAAAGATCAGTTGGGAAAGAAATTGAGTTCAAAGGAAAAAAATATACCGTTGTAGGAATGCAAACTGCCGTAGATATGGAGGCAGACATTGCTTTATTTTCTGCAGGAGGTGACACTTCACTAGAATGGGCTCCAAAATTTGCGGCAGCAGGAACAACAGTAATCGATAATTCATCGGCTTGGAGAATGGATCCAACCAAGAAATTAATTGTACCTGAAATTAATGCAGGCGAATTAACGGCAGCAGATAAAATTATTGCGAATCCAAACTGTTCTACTATTCAGATGGTTTTGGTTTTGGCACCTTTACATAAAAAATACAATATCAAACGTGTAATTGTTTCTACCTATCAATCCATCACAGGAACGGGTGTAAAAGCGGTGCAACAATTAGAAAATGAATATGCTGGAGTTCGAGGTGAAATGGCATACAAATATCCAATTCACAGGAATGCAATTCCACAATGTGATTCTTTTGAAGATAATGGTTACACTAAAGAAGAGATGAAGTTGGTTCGTGAAACTCAAAAAATATTGGGCGATAAAACAATTGCTGTTACGGCAACTGCGGTTCGTGTGCCTATTGTTGGGGGTCACAGCGAAGCGGTAAATGTTGAGTTTAACAATGATTTTGAAGTGTCTGATATTCAAAATATTTTGCATCATACTGACGGAGTGGTGGTTCAGGACAATAATGACACCTACACGTATCCGATGCCAATGTATGCGCAGGGAAAAGACGATGTTTTTGTAGGTAGAATTCGTCGTGACGAAAGCCAGCCAAATACATTAAACATGTGGATTGTAGCTGATAATTTAAGAAAAGGAGCAGCAACAAACACCATACAAATTGCAGAATATTTGATTGCCGCTAAATTAGTTTAGCCTAAATTGAATTTTCAATATAGAGACGCACTGTAGTAAAGACGTACTGCAGTGGGTCTTTACTTTTTAGGGTTTTAGTTTTTTTTGTTTTAAATAGGATAACATTTCTATGTTTTCATACCTTTGGCGTGGATGAAAAAAAATAAGCTCATAATAAGTCTTTCTTTGGCGATTGCGGTATTGTTCTCAATACTGTTTCAGTCCTTTCATACCTATGAGCATCTAGAGAAGCAACTTTCCCAAAAGCAATGCCATCATAAATACAATGTCACCCAGAAAGAGATAACCCATCAACACCACAATTTTGATCATTGTTATGTTTGTGATTTTACTTTTGGCAGTTATATTTCTCCAAAAGAATTTTGGTATCAATTACATTCCACATATAAAGAAATACCTTATTTCATTAGTACAGAGAAAACGGTTCTTTCGTTTTCCGGAAGTTTATATTCCCTTCGCGGGCCTCCTGCAAATAGTTTAAGCTGAATTTATTTCAGCACGTATCATTTCGTCTTATTTACTAAATAATTTCAGACTCATCTTCCTTTATTTTAGAGAAGAATGTTGTTGGGAACAATACAATCATCTTCAATGAAATATCTTATTATAGCCCTATTCTTGGGGTTTTCGGTTATGCTTAATGCGCAGAATTCAGTGTCAGGAACGGTGAGGGATATGAAAAACCAACCCATAAAAGGTGTTTCGGTTTATGCATCAGAGCTGTACAAGGGAACTGCAACAGACGAGAACGGAAAATATACATTTACCAATCTCCCTAATGGAAACCTAAAATTGACTTTTACATTTATTGGATTTGGAATCCAAAATAAAACGATAAAAAGCTTACAAAAAGAAAATACACTGAATGTAATTCTTGAAGAAACCATATTCCAAATGGATGAGGTAATCGTTTCTACGGCGTTCAATAAAATACAATCGCAGAATGTGATGAAAGTCGAGCACCAAAGCATCAAAGAATTACAACGAAAAGGAACTGCCACCTTAATCGAAGGATTGGCAACAATCCCCGGTGTTTCGCAGGTTTCTACAGGAACTTCCATTGGAAAACCGGTAATTCGCGGATTGAGCGGCAATCGGGTTTTAGTATATTCACAAGGCGTTCGAATGGAAAATCAACAGTTTGGAGACGAACATGGTTTGGGATTAAACGACTCTGGAATAGAAAGCGTTGAAGTCATCAAAGGACCGGCTTCGTTGTTGTATGGTTCAGATGCTTTGGGTGGTGTTTTGTATTTTAACCCAGAAAAATTTGCCGATGCCAATACCGTCAAAGCTAATTTCAGTCAGAAACTTTTCTCGAATACCTTAGGTAGTAATTCTTCTTTGGGATTGAAAACCTCTACTGAAAACTGGAAATTTCTTGCTCGTGGAAGTTACAATACACATTCGGATTATACCATTCCAAATGGCGACCGAGTGACCAATTCCCGTTATAACGAGACGGATTTCAAAACAGGAATTGGTTACAGTGATTCAAAATTTTCGACGGTGTTTCGTTACAATTACAACAAACTGGATTTAGGAATCCCGGAAAATGGTATTGCAGAACAATCTACAAGTAAGAAAACAGGTTTTCCAAAGCAAGGCGTTTTCAATCATCTGTTGAGTTTGAATTCTATAGTGTATTTAAAAAATTCAAAACTGGATGTCGATTTAGGCTATGTTGCCAATGACCGTTCGGAGTTCACGGATAGTGATGTGGCCAGTTTACACATGAAATTGAAAACATTCAATTATGATGCGAAATACTATTTGCCAAAAATAGGAAAAGTCGAATCTATATTTGGAGTGCAGGGAATGCACCAAACCAATACGAATTCTGGAGAAGAATTTTTGATTCCGGATGCTGCAACCAATGATTTTGGTGTTTTTGGAACTGCAAATTATGAGTGGGAATCGAACGTGTTACAGGGAGGATTGCGTTTTGATAACAGACAAATTACCACTCAAGAACACGGAACTTTAGGTGAGGAAGGGTATTTTAAAGCCATCGATAAATCGTACGATAGTTTTAATGCGTCGCTGGGTTACAAAACCAATTTAGCCAAGGATTTAACCTTACGATTGAATCTGGCGTCGGGATTTAGAGCGCCGAATTTAGCCGAATTAACTTCTAATGGGATCCATGAAGGAACCAATCGTTATGAGAGAGGAAACAGTGATTTGAAAACCGAGCAAAATATACAAACCGATGTGAATTTAGAATATAAAAACAGCCATTTTGAGTTTTTTGCCAATGGCTTTTACAACCACATTAACAATTATATTTATACCGCACCAACCGGAGCGGTGATTGACAATAACGATGTTTTTGATTATATTCAGAATAATGCCAAGTTGTATGGTGGCGAAATAGGATTGCATTTTCATCCGCATCCTGTAGATTGGTTGCATTTTGAAACCAGTTTTGAAACGGTAACCGGCAAGAAGCAATCCCGAAGCGTCGGGAGTGATTTTCTGCCTTTAATTCCGGCAAATAATTGGAATAACACCATTAGAACCGAATTTGTAATTAAAGATTGGTTAGAAGATGGATTCGCCACTTTGAATTTCTCCTCTACGTTCAATCAAAATAACGTGAGTGGTTTTGAAACAAAATCGAATGGCTACACATTGATAAACCTGAGTTTTGGAGGAAAAGTAAAACTCGGTAAAACGGCTTTTGATATTAATTTGAATGGAAATAATTTACTGGACAAAAGCTATATTGCACATCTTTCCCGTTTAAAGAATGATGGAATTCCTAACATAGGAAGAAACATTGTTTTGGGAGTGAACTTTAATTTGTAAAACTTTTGCGAAAGCATAAAAATAACAAAAACGCTATTCGAAAGAGTAGCGTTTTTTGGTTTAACCTTAAATGAACTTATAATCCTTAAATGGTTTGTTTTTTTTCAACTTATCAGTAAAATAAGGTCATATTCGAATTACGTCCGCAGTGCGTCCACAATTCAATTGATTTTAATTTGCAATAGACATAACTGTAATAAAAAAACCATTTTAGCGACTAATTTTTTTAAGACTTCCTTTATACGGAACACTAACTATTTCCCTATTTTTGTAATAACTTAAAACCAAAATGATGAAAAACACTTTTTTATTAATGGCTTTATCTGCCACAATCACAAGTTTTGGCCAAAACCAAAGACCAACTACAATGAAATATCCAGTTACCCATAAAGGCGAAACGGTCGATGTATATTTTGATACCAAAGTTGCCGATCCGTACCGTTGGCTCGAAGATGACAAATCTGCCGAAACCGGTGCTTGGGTAAAAGCCCAAAACAAAGTGACTTATGATTATTTAGCTCAGATTCCGTTTCGTGATGTGTTAAAAGAAAGAATGGAAAAATTGTGGAATTACGAAAAAATAGGAGCACCTTTCAAAGAGGGGAATTTTACCTATTACTACAAAAATAACGGCTTGCAAAACCAGTCGGTGTTGTATAGAAAAGACGCGAAAGGAACTGAAACCGTTTTCTTGGATCCCAATACTTTTTCTAAAGATGGAACCACTTCGCTTGGTGGATTAGATTTCTCCAAAGACGGTTCTAAAGTTGCGTATGCCATTTCAGAAGGCGGAAGCGATTGGCGAAAAGTGATTATCATGGATGCCATCACCCAAAAAATAATTGAAGACACCATCGTCGATGTAAAATTCAGTGGTGTGTCCTGGAAAGGAAACGAAGGCTTTTATTATTCCAGTTATGACAAGCCAAAAGGAAGCGAATTGTCGGCAAAAACGGACCAACACAAACTGTATTTCCACAAGTTAGGAACGCCACAAAAGCAAGACCAAATCATCTTTGGCGCAGACCAAAAACGACGTTATGTTGGCGGAAGTGTGACAGAGGACGATCACTATTTGGTTATCACTGCTTCGACTTCGACTTACGGAAACGAATTGTACATCCAAGACCTGACCAAGCCCAACAGTCCTATTGTGAGTATTGTTGATAATTTCAAGAGCGACAACAGCATCATCGACAATGAAGGGACGAAATTATTCATAGAAACCGATTCGAATGCGCCCAACAAACGCATAATAATGGTAGATGTCAATAACCCACAACCGGAAAATTGGAAAGATTTCATCGCAGAAACTGAGAACGTTTTGTCACCAACAACGGGTGGCGGTTACATTTTTGCTAATTACATGAAAGATGCCGTTTCGGTGGTGAAACAATATGATTACTCCGGAAAAATGATTCGGGAAATCAAGTTACCAGCTTTGGGAACTGCAGGTGGTTTTGGCGGGAAGAAAAAAGAAAAAACCCTTTATTATTCCTTTACAAATTATCTCAGCCCGGGAACTATTTATTCATTCGAACCAAAATCCGGAAAATCGGTGGTATATGATAAACCGAAAGTAGATTTCAAAAGCGAAGACTACGTTTCTAAACAAGTGTTTTACACGTCCAAAGACGGAACCAAAATCCCAATGATGATAACCCATAAAAAAGGATTGAAACTGGATGGTAAAAATCCAACGATACTATATGGTTATGGCGGTTTCAACATAAGCTTGACGCCGAGTTTCAGTATAGCCAATGCCGTTTGGATGGAAAACGGAGGTATTTATGCCGTTCCTAATTTGCGCGGTGGAGGTGAATACGGGAAAAAATGGCACGATGCGGGAATTAAAATGCAAAAACAAAACGTGTTTGATGATTTCATTGCTGCGGCTGAATATCTTATAGCTCAAAACTACACTTCTTCCAGTTTTCTTGCTATTCGCGGTGGTTCAAACGGCGGATTGCTAGTAGGAGCAACCATGACACAACGCCCGGATTTGATGAAAGTCGCCTTGCCGGCCGTGGGTGTAATGGATATGTTGCGCTACCACACCTTTACTTCGGGGGCAGGTTGGGCGTATGATTATGGAACATCACAGGACAGCAAGGAAATGTTTGCCTACATCAAGGGCTATTCTCCGGTTAATAATGTAAAACAAGGAATTCAATATCCGGCCACGATGGTCACAACGGGCGATCACGACGATAGAGTAGTGCCGGCGCACAGTTTCAAATTTGCTGCCGAATTACAGGAAAAACAAACCGGACCTAATCCTACTTTAATCCGAATTGACGTTAATGCAGGACACGGCGCAGGAAAATCCGTGGCGGCAACCATCCAGGAAAACGTAGACATACAGGCATTTACCTTGTACAATATGGGCGTAACCGAATTGCAAAAATTAGCTGAATAAGAGCTGTTTTTAGGAGCTATTTCCTGCTATCCGTTACAATCTTTTTCAACGCTGTCAGGGTTTTGAACCGTGACAGCGTTTAGAAAAAGGATTTCCACTTTTATCAGGGCTAGGGCATCATATACCCCAGACGATTGTCATTGCGAGATTTCGTTTGTCATTCCGCTATTCCATTTCTCATTCTGAAATTTTTTTTGTCATTCCGACGAAGGAGGACCCGTGCGATAGCGAACAGGCGAAGCAATCTCATCAAAACAAGATTTACCACTAAAAAAAACGCTATTCGAAAGAGTAGCGTTTTTTTTGTGGAGTAAATCGAAAACAGAATTCGATTATAAATATTGAAAGCAACTTATTTTTTTATCCCGTATGGGATGTAATATTGGTAGAAAATTATTTCAGACACACAATTATATCCCGTAGGGATTATAGGTCCGTCCCTATGGGACTATGATGGGTGGTGGATTCTGAGTCGCTACCAATATCAAACACCTAGCGGCGTTTTTTGCAATGTAACTGTAGCTAAATTTCTTCGATTCCTAATGATTTAAAAAAATTGAAAGTCCCGTCATACATGAAAGTCGGTCTTGTAATATCTTCATTATTACCGAATGGAATATAGATTACCATTCCTTGTCTTGCTCTTGTTAGTAAAACTCTATAAGAGTTAATTAGATAGTTAGTAATGTCATTACTATTTATATTTTGCCACTTTGTACCCTTGAATTTTCTATAGTTCCATTGACTATTATCATAGAATAAATCACCATCCCAAGCAACACAAGTCCAATCTAATTCTAAGCCTTGAATATCGAATTCTGTAGCAACTTCCTCTAAAAAATAAGAAGAACGAATATCATCTTTGTCATTTAGAAACCAAATTGGCGCATCAATTTTAGCTTTTACATTTAATCCAAAAGGTCTTAAACGAATGCCACCTGATGAAGCCACAACTCCAGTTCTTTCTGAACCTTTTGCTGATTTTTTTAACCAATCTCTAGCTTTGTCTAAATCTCTGGTTATTTTAATCGGATAATCTTTTTTGATAAAATCACGATAAATAGTTGTAGCTTTTTCAATATCATTATTAATAATTTCTTGAATGAAATTTGATAGTTGAGCGCTTCTAAAAGATCTTAATGAAACGGATAGATGTAATTCATCTTTTTTAATAGCTTTCCTTTCATTTAAAACAATCAATGCTTTTTTGTCTTTAATGTAATTTTCATCCTCAATTATTTTTGAAGAATAATAAATATCCCAGTCATTGAACTTAACTGAAAATGGTCTAATCCATTCTTCTAAACCCGCTTCTCCAGTATTAATTTCTTGACCACCGCCAATTAAACAAACTATTGTGCACCAATCTTGATGTCTGTCCATAACTTCAATAAGGAATTCAGGTTCTGATTTATCAAAATCAGTAATTCCTTTATTTCGTTTCATAAAGTTAGAAGCTTGTTCTTTTGTCCAGGCTCTCTGTGCTTCGTCAAAAATAGTTACTTTTTCAATCGGTGCTTTTTCATCTTTTATAGAAGCGTCTCTAAAATGATGGATATTTTGTATAAATGATTTTACTTGAGATGATGCCAAAGATTTTGTCATCGTTTCATTTTCTTCTTTTGCAGTTTTTACTTTGTCTCTGGCTAAAGCTTCACGTAAAACATCAACTAATGGGCCGTTCCCTGATAAAAATACTGCGTGTTCTTCTTCTTTATAATTGGAACGAAGATTTGCGATATTTAATCCTGCTAAAGTTTTTCCAGCGCCAGGAACTCCGGTAATGAAACAAATTGATTTTCTATTGTTGTCTTTTGAAAAATCAATGATTTGAGAAATACATTCGGATGTTACCGATAAGTTTTCCGCTCCCGAATCACTTCTTGAAATTTCATTAACGTTATGTTTTTTATATAATGCCGTTGCGGCTTCAATTATAGTCGGAGTGGGTTTGTAAATAGAATTTTCCCAATATTCAATGTCAACTGTTTCTGCTTTTTCAAAATTTAATAATGCGGCATTAATTACCTCTGACAAATTTCCAGAATTCGCATAAATTGTTTCATGTAAATTATCGAAAATAGGGCGGTAAATATTTTCTAAGGCTGGTGCATTTTCAGCAACTAAAATTGGAATAATTATTTTGCTATGACTTCCTTCGTGAAAATTATTCAAATCTAAACCATAATCAAAAGCTTGATTGGTTGCATATTTGTCGTAAGTATTTGACCCAATTTTAAACTCCAAAACAAAAATGCAGTTGTCAATAATTAGTATATTATCAACGCGTTTTCCCATTCTAGGAATAGTAAATTCAAAATATATTTTACCGCTAAAAATTGTTATAGTTTTTTTTAGAATTTCTATTTGACTTTTCCACGCATTAGATTGTTGAATATTTAATTTATTCAAATCGTATTGTCCAGAAATCTTGCCGTAGATAGTTTGGGAATCCTCATCAATAAATTCATTAATGAAATTAGAATAGTAAGCTCTATTCATCAAACAAGTCTTTAATTTTTACATCGAGAGCTTTTGCCAGTTTTTCAACAACTTCAATGGAAACGTTTCTTTCTCCCTTTTCGATTGTTGGTAAGTAAGTTCTGTCGATTTCTGCAAGATTAGCAAGCTTTTCTTGCGAAAGACCCTTCGCTTCTCTTAGCTCTTTTATTTTTAGACCGAGTTTTTGCTTAATATTCATGTTAACAAATATTACAAAATGTGGTCTATATTGCAACGGAGTAGAGTCCGGTTTTTTTATGCCTTTGAAATAATCTATCTTTATATAGACAATTCTTTTAAACAATGACAACATCTGAAAAAATCAAATATTTAGAACAATTTCTTAATCAACCAGAAGAGAATTATGCGGATAGTTTCAAGGCGGATATCATTATGTTTTTTGATGATGATTTTTCTAAGGAAAATTCACAATTACTTTTTCTTGGGTATTTAAATTCGAAAAGAGATATTGAAAATTGGATTGATAAATTGACTTCCCGTTTTGTGATGAAATTTAATTCAGAATTCGAAACAGAAAATGACTTTATTTATGATTATTTAGAAAATGGATAAAAGCAGTCTAATGCAAATCAAAAAAAACAATCAATTCTAACTGCTTGTCAAAATTATTCTACAATAAATCAGAAAGCAATAACTCAGAGAGTCGATCATCGTGGCCGTAGATGTCATTATAAAAATGAATCGACCCATCGCGATCGACCCAAGCGGTAAAATAACCAATATAAACGGGGATTTTAGTTGTAAGGGTATATGTCTTTTCTGAGCCGCTGTTCATGGCTGCGTCTATTTTTTCGGGAGTCCAGTTTTTGTCGTCTTTTAAAATGGCGACAGCCAAATCCCTGGCACGCGCTACTCGGACGCATCCGTGACTAAAAGCCCGTTGTTCTTCATTAAATAAGCTTTTTGAAGGTGTATCATGCATATAAATGGAAAAAGAGTTTGGAAATACGAACTTTACCAATCCAAGCGAGTTTTCCAGACCAGGTCGTTGCCGTACTTTGTCACCAAGCCATTCCATGTCGTGTTCCTCCAGATAGTTCGCATTTTTGGCAATAGCCGGCAAAATCTCTTTTCTTAAAATGCTTGAAGGAACGTTCCAATAGGGACTGAATATAATTTCACTCATTTGGCCGCTAAAAACCACTGTTCTATTCAATGATTTTCCTACTACAACTTTAGATTCCAGAGCGGGTTTTCCGTTTTTGAAATAAGTAAGATTGAAGGAAGGGATATTGACCATAATGTACTGTTGTGTTTTTGTCAAACTGGGAGAAATCCATCGGCAGCGTTCCATATTTACCATGATAGTTTTTATGTGCTCATTGACAGGAATATTCATATCCTTGATGTGTTTAGGCAAAAGATCCGGATCGCGAGTAAATGCATTTCGTTCCTTGTAATGCAGGACCCCTGCTAAAAGTTCATTGTCATACCAATTTTTTTTGGAGTCAAAATTTAAATCACCTGTTATGGATAGACGGTTTCTGATTTGCAAAACGACATCAGCGGTATCTCCCGGTTTCAGCGATTTCATTTTTTTTGGCCAAACAATGGGACTCCAGCCTCCTTTTTTTTCAATATTCCGATAGTTTTGCAAGGCTTCTTTTAATTGGTAATATTGTCCCAAAAGGTCTTTGTCTTTCTTGTTGATTAAACTGGGATCTTGTAATAACGAATCTAATCTATTAACATACGATTGTTTTTTTCGGGGAAGATACCAACCTAATTCTTGCGTTTTCTGGATATCGACCCCTTTAAAAACTCTATTAAAATAGAAAAAATAAAGCGAAGACATTAGAAGTTCTATCTCTATATTTGATTCTTTCCTGTTGTCATAATCCTGAAAAATGGTTTGCATTTTCTCTTTATAAGGGACACGAATTTTCAGGCCTTCTTGATCTAAATTGTTGATTTTGCTGTACAATAAATCAGCAAACTCATTCCTGCCATTGCGGTCATACCAAACGAATTGGTAGTTGTGTTTCCGATATAGTTTGATTACTTCTGGTTTTAGGTATTTTAGTTTTGGGTATTTGGCAAAAAAAGGAGCAATCAATGTGCTGTCAAATGGCTCATTTAAAATAGGAATTGACTTTTTGTAAATAAAAGAAACAGTAGAAAAAGGAAGGGTAGTGTTACTTGCTTTGATAGTATAGGAATGACCCAATAATAGATAGTAAGGAACAGAAAAAATTAATATGACAAGTATACGTTTCATGTCAATGGATTTTATTTTTGCAACAGTAAAGGTACAAAAAAGACAGGCGGATTTGCAGGATGGAATCGGTAAAATCTCATCTTAAATTCCTGAAAGACAATTTTTAACATAAAAAAACCTCCACTTTCCTGGAGGTTCTGTTATTTATATAACGATATGATAAACAGCTATTTGCTACATAAAAATATCACATTTACCAAATTTTAACTCTTTTCTCTGGAGCGAGGTATAGCGAATCAGTCGGTTTTATATTGAAAGCCGTATAGAATTCCGGGATATTGCGCACAACGCCATTTATCCTAAATTTGGGGGGGGAGTGTGGGTCGTTTGCCACTTGGCTTCGTAATGCCTCATCGCGACTTTTTTCTAGCCAAACTTGACCCCAGCCTAAAAAAACACGTTGCTCTCCGGTGAAACCATCTAAAACAGGCGATTTTTTATCGTTAAGACTCATTTTGTAAGCTTTTATAGCGATGGATAGGCCTCCTAAATCCCCAATGTTTTCGCCTTGCGTAAATTCTCCATTAACATTGAGGTCAGGAAATACTCTGAAACCGTTATATTGTGCAATTAATGCGCCTGTTTTTTGTTTGAAGGCAACTAAATCTTTTGATGTCCACCAGTTGCGCATGACTCCATTACCGTCAAAAGTACTTCCTTGATCGTCAAATCCATGTCCGATTTCGTGTCCAATTACGGAACCAATTCCACCGTAATTTACGGCATCATCTGCGTTTGGATCAAAGAAAGGAGGCTGCAGAATAGCGGCCGGAAAAACAATTTCGTTTAACGGGGGATTGTAATAGGCGTTTACGGTTTGTGGCGTCATTCCCCATTCTGTTCTATCAACAGTTTTCCCTAGTTTGTTGATTTGTCGGTTGTATTCAAAGGTCGTAGATTTTTGTAAATTGCCATACAAGTCGCCTTTTACGACTTCTAATTTGGAATAATCTCGCCATTTGTTAGGGTAACCCATCTTTAGCGTGATTTTAGATAATTTTTGTAATGCTTGTTTTTTGGTTTCCGGACTCATCCATTCCAAGTTTTTGATGCTTTCGCCATAAGCCTTAAGAAGATTTTTGACTAAAATTGTTACTTGTGCTTTAGCTTCCGGGTGGAAATATTTTTCAACATATACTTTGCCTATAATTTCGCCAAGGTTGTTGTTTACTTTATCTACACCTCTTCGCCATAATGGTTTTTGTTTTTCAATACCCCAAAGCGCTTTACCATAAAAATTGAAGTTTTCATTGTCTAAAGCGGTATTTAATGACATTGCGGATGCATGAACGACATTCCATTTTAGGTAGCCTTTCCAAGTATCTAATGGGGTTGTTTTTATAATAGCATTGAGTGATTTAAGGTATTCTATTTGTGTGACAACAATGTTTTGCTGGTTGATAATTCCCGCATTATTCAGCATGGAAGTCCAGTCAAAATCAGGCATAAGTTGATTTAAATTTTTGACTGGATATTTATTGTAGAGCTTTACCATATCGCGGGTTAGTTCTTTTTTCATATGTTTAGAAGCTAAGGTGGTTTCTAAAGCCATAATTTTTGGGGCTAGTTCAGCGGGATTTGTTACGCCGCCCAATTGTAACATGTTTTGAATGTGAATTATATATTTTTTTCGTATTTCTATTGATTTAACATCTTTAATAAAGTAATATTCTCTGTCGGGTAATCCTAAGCCTGACTGCCATGTAAGAAGCATATAATGCATTGGATCTTTAAAATCTTCCAAAACGGCTATTGTAAATGGGGTGTTAATCCCCGTTTTGTTAGCATAACCAAAATACTTCGCTAAATCAGTGTAACTGGCAATGGCGTCAATTTTTTTATATTCGGGTAGCAAGGGTGAAATTCCTATCTGGTCTCTAGTTATAGTATCCATAAAAGCGCCATAGAAATCCCCGATTTTTTGTTCATTGGAACCATCTGTAAAACTGCCTTTTGCAGCATTGCCAATGATGGCTTTCACATCGTCCTGTGACTTCTCATATAGAATAAAGAAATTTCCATAAGAAGGCTTGTCTGCCGGTATTTTGGTGTTTTTGATCCAAATACCATTAACATAGGCATCAAAATTATCACCAGGCCTTACCGAGGTATCCATGTTTTTGAGGAATAAACCGGATACTAATTTTTTGTCTGACTTAATTTTAGTGAACGCACCAAAAATCAGAATAGAACACACTAATAAAATAAGAGTTCTAAAAGAGGAGAATTTGAATTTCATAGTATTTATCTTTAAATTTTTTAGGATATTAAAGATAAATTAAAAACAAATATAAATAATAAAATACATTGAAAATCAGATTATTGGCATTGAATAAGGGTTGATTTACATGATTTTAAATAGATGCCTCTTTACAAGCTATTCCTGTGTAATTAACGAAGCTAATTTTTCATCTTTATCGTAAATATCCTCATAAAAATGAATATCCCCTTTATCATCGACGCGAGTGGTAAAATAGCCGATGTATATGGAAACCTTGTTTTTTAGCATATAAGTGGTTTCTTTCTCGCCTTTCATGGCATCAGTTATGCGCTCAATGGACCATTCAGGATCATTTTTTAATAACAATTGGGCTAATTCCTTGCCCTTGTCCATATTGATGCAGCCGTGGCTTAAGGCTCTGTAGTTGAATTCAAATAAACTTTTGGATGGCGTATCGTGCAAATAAATATCATTTGGATTCGGGAACATGAATTTAACCAATCCCATCGGGTTTTTTCCTCCAGGTTTTTGTCTGACCTTTTCCTTAGTGGATTCCATGTTGTGCTTGGCTAAATAGTCTTTGTCACCAAACACCGCTTGTGTTAATTCATTTTCAACAATACTTTGGGGAATATTCCAATACGGGCTAAACACAATCGAAGTGACATAACTGCTAAAAACTACCGTTTCAGAAATGTTTTTGCCTACCAATAAACTAGACTCTAATTCTGTGTGACCATTTTTAGTATAAACCAATTGAAAAGCAGGGATGTTTATAAAGATCGACTCATTGGCATTTGTCAACTCAGGATCCATCCATCGGCAACGTTCCATATTTACAGTAATTGCTTGTATGTATTTCTGGATAGGTAAATTCATTCGTTGCACTTGCCAATTGGTAATGAGATAATTCGGTTGATAGCCATTTCGTTTTTTATATTTTAATACGCCTACCATTAACTCATTATCGTACACATTACTTTTGGAATCCTGTTTTAAATCTCCAGTAACATTTAGACGCTGTCTGATTTGACCAATAGTTTTTGAGCTGTCGTTCGGTTTGTATAATTTTACAGCAGTATCTGTGGCTATGTGATTCCAATTACCATTTTTTTCTATTTGTCGGTATATTTTTAAAAATCCACGGAGTTTATAATACTGCCCCAGCATGTTTTTATTGTCTTCATTCAATGAATTGGGATCAGTTAACAAGGAATCCAACACGCTGTCATAAGAGTTATTTTTTTTTGGTAAAAACCATCCGATTTTCCTGATTTTTTCGTTGTCAATTCCAAAGAACACTTTTTTGGCGTAAAATACATACATAGAAGACAGCAGTAGTTCGGTGTCGGTTTCGGAGGGATTCGCTGTTATAGATTTTGTGTCTAATATTCCCTCAATTTTATCTTGACAGGGAAATTTAGAGTCAATACCATCTTCTTCAAGTTGATTTACTTTGGCATATAACATACTGGCCAAATCAATAATTCGGTTGTCCTCGTACCAAATGGATTTGTAATTCCGTTTTTTGTACACAGCATTAACATGATATTGGTATTTTTTTATCTCGGGATATTTCTTAAAAAAGTCAGTGATTATAGCCTTGTTGACGGTGATTTCGGGTTTTCCAAAAGTGTATTCCTGAATATTTTTGGCAATAGAAAATACTTTAGCCGTTAAATTTTCATTTCGGTTACGGTAAATTGTAGTAACTGACACTCCACATACAATTACTACGATGGATAAAAAATATTTTCTCATAGTACAACTATATACATAAAGGTAAAAAAATATATTCTCAGTATAAAGTATATCCACAATTGTTTGTCTCTTTTATGAATATATTAATAAATGAATAGGAGCAGCTGTTGCCTGATTATTAAGATTTATGCTATAAATAGGCTTTTTGTTTTCACAAGGTTTTACTAATTATCATTGTTTTTACCGCACGATGGTTAAATTTGAGAATCAATACTAAACATAAAATAAATATGAAAATTCAAATCAACACAGACAAAAATATTGAAGGACACGAACGGTTAGAAGCCTATTTTTCTAGCGAATTAGAAAAAGTACTGGCTCGTTTTGAAGATAAAATCACACGTCTTGAAGTGCATCTGGGAGATGAAAATAGTGATAAAACCGGCATTAATGACAAGCGGTGTCTTATCGAAGTGCGTGCTGTAAATATGCAGCCTATTGTAGTCACTAATCATTCTGATACAACGGAGAAAGCTTTTCAAGGGTCATTAGAGAAGATGAAAAAAGTTTTGGGAACCACTTTTGATAAAATGAAAGCACACTAAAAAATCCGTTTTTGGAAGACATAAAAAAAATGACATTATCTCTTAAAAAAGATAATGTCATTTTTTTGTGGAATAGTAATTTTATACTGATCGAATCAAATGATTATTTCGCAAATATCAAGGAAGCTAATCGTTCATCTCTGTTGTAGATATCTTC
This sequence comes from Flavobacterium fructosi, assembly GCF_042787335.1. NCBI lineage: Bacteria > Pseudomonadati > Bacteroidota > Flavobacteriia > Flavobacteriales > Flavobacteriaceae > Flavobacterium > Flavobacterium fructosi. Next base: position 313,767 of record NZ_JBHZQA010000002.1, read on the forward strand.
ATAGAAATGAATCATTCCTTTATCATCTACCCAAGAGGTAAAATAACCAATATAAACCGGGATTTTGTTTTTTAATCTATACATGGTTTCTGTATCGCTGTTCATCGCGGCATCAATCTTTTCCGGAGTCCAGTTTGGATCATTTTTCAAAATGATATTCGCTAGGTCTTTTGGTTTGGCAACTCGGATGCAACCGTGGCTAAATGCCCTGTCTTCGCTATTGAATAAGCTTTTTGAAGGCGTATCGTGCAAATAAATATTATTAGAATTAGGAAACAAAAATTTCACTTTACCAAGAGAATTATCTTTCCCCGGTTTTTGTCTCACATAACTATCATGCCATTCCATATTGTGCTCCGCTAAATAGTTTTCGTTTTCTTCTATCGCCGGAAGTATCTCCTTTTTTAAAATACTCGTGGGTACATTCCAATACGGACTAAACGCAATAAATTTCATTACGGCACTAAATACGACCGTTTTATTTAAGGCTTTGCCAACGACCACTTTAGAACGCAACTCCGGTTTTCCATTGTTGAAATAAGTTAGCTCATAAGCAGGAATATTTACAACTATGAATTCTGGTGATTTTGTGATGTCATTTGAAATCCATCGACAACGTTCCATGTTGACCGTAATTGTTTTGATGCGCTGCCCAACAGAAACATTCATGTCTTTGATGTGTGCCGGCAAAATAATTTTATCGGGAATGTTGCCACTTCTCAATTTGTATTTCAAAATTCCGTCAGCTAATACATCATCATAAACGGTACTTTTAGAATCTCTCGAAATATCTCCTGTAACGAATAAACGCTGTCTGATTTGTGCAATTGTGGTAGAATTATCACCCGGTTTATACGACTTTACATTTGGATCGATGGTAATGGTTTTCCATCCGCCCTTTTTTTCGATTTCACGGTATTTTTGCAAGACGTTTTTAAGAAGGTAATATTGGCTTAATACGCCCTTTTCGTCTTTGTTGATCAAATTAGGTTCAATTAAAAGCGAATCCAAGTAACTAACATAGGATTGTTTTTTTCTTGGAAGATACCATTCAAGATCCTTCATTTTATTGGCAGAAATACCGTGAAATACTTTGTCCGCATAAAAAAAGTAAAGAGAAGAACTTAAAAGTTCCGCAGCAATATCAGGCTTTTGGTCATTGTCTGGATCTTCGTAAATATCGGCCAATTGATTTTTATAAGGAACATCGACCTGAACACCTTCTTCTTCCAGGTTATTAAGTTTGTCATATAATAGATTGCCGAAATCATTAATTCCGTTATCATCATACCAAACATAATGAAATTGATGTTTGCGATACAGTTTCTCCACATCGCCTTGGTATTTTTGCAGTTTTGGATGATTAACAAAAAATGTTTTTACCAAGGTACTGTCAAAAGGAGTTTCGAGAGAGATTTTAGCGGCTTCTGCTTCTTTTTTGTCCTGCTTTTTACAGGAAACGGTTATGAACAAAAATGTCATAACAATAATTACAATAGGGAATGGTAACTTTCTCATAGTTTAAACTTTGAAGCGTAATAATTCATTTAAGGCTTCACAAAAATACGTCAAATGAAGTGTTGAAATACCTGTTTTGAAAGGCGAGCATTTTTTGGACGGTATGTCCTATTTTTGTTTTTTATGAGTAATTAAAAGTAGTAAAAGTATAAGTATTTGTATATCAATATTTTGTATTTTAAGTTTGTTTTTGAATTTCAACTTTTTATCCGTTTAAATGAATGTAAATCCAAAAATTATGAAATAAATAGCAGTAAATATGTAAAATTATTTTTGCTGCTTGCTTTTGTCAGGGGGCGTAAAAATACAAGCAATGTGCAAGAAAAAGCAGGCCAGTGCTACCGTCTTTACAATAGTAAAATCCTGATGAAGATGACACTGATTAAGAAGATTTAAGCTGTTTTTATTCGATGGTAGATCAAAAAATAGAGCTCAATTCTTACTGGTTTACTCGAATTAATTTATAGGAGTTACCAAAATATATGTTTAAAAATGAGGTTTAATAGGGTGCAGTTGCCAGGAATGCGATGTGCACTCAAAAGCAGTAGACAAACTAGTTTTGGTATTATTAATTCCATATTCTAATGTTTTTAGATACCTTTATTTTGAATAGTAAAAAAGTCAAATTAATTTTTTATTGCATTTAATGACCGTTGATGGAGATGAAAAAATAAAAATCAGATAGAATAAAAACCATGAATAAATACCTAAAACAAATGAAAAAAATACTGGCTGTTCTTATCGTTTTAACTTTATCCGGTTGCAAAAGCATGATGGATAACCAAACAGTTTCAAAAGAAAGTATCAATACCACGCTAGATTCCTGGCACAAAGCTGCAGCATCAGCTAATTTTAATAATTATTTTAATTTAATGACAGATGACGCTATTTTTATTGGCACCGATGCTACTGAAAATTGGAATAAAGCAGCTTTTCAAGTTTGGGCAAAACCTTATTTTGATAAAGGGAAAGCTTGGAGTTTTACTGCTTTGGAACGCCATGTTTATTTTGATGAAACGGGAAGAACAGCATGGTTTGACGAATTACTGAATACCCAAATGAAAATTTGCCGTGGTTCAGGAGTTTTGGTAAAAATAGGCAAGGAATGGAAAATTAAACACTATGTTCTGTCTGCGACTATACCAAATGATAATATAAACGAAGTAGTAAAAATCAAAACACCTATAGAAGATGCTTTTTTGAAAAAAATGAAAGACAGACAGTAAAGCCTTTGAATTAATTTTTTTGCGATGGAAAAATTGTACTAATAAAAAGGTCTTTATTAATTTTTCTTTGCTTCGGCTTTCGGTCTTATATAATTCCTTAATTTTGCGGAAATATTTGTAAAAGCGTGGGAAGTAAAAATAAATTAAAGAGATTCAAGGAAAACGAAACATTCGATAACGTTTTTCAACCAACAAGAGAAGAAGTAGTAGGGGATTTGTTTCCACTTAAAGGGAAGTGGAACGCTGAATTTTTCAAAAATGATAATCCATTGGTGTTGGAGTTAGGTTGTGGAAAGGGAGAATATTCTGTGGGTCTTGCCGAAAGATATCCTAATAAAAATTTTGTTGGGATTGATATCAAAGGAGCGCGTTTTTGGCGCGGTGCTAAAACAGCTGTTGAAACAGGGTTGCACAATGTAGCCTTCATTCGAACTCAAATCGAGTTGATTAATCATATTTTTGCTGAAAATGAAGTAGACGAAATTTGGATAACTTTTCCAGATCCGCAGATAAAATACAAACGAACAAAACACAGAATGACCAATTCCGAGTTTTTGCAATTGTATAAAAAAGTGCTCAAAAAAGAGGGTGTTGTGAACCTTAAAACCGATAGTGAATTCATGCACGGTTATACACTTGGTTTGCTTCATGGTGAAGGACACGAGGTTTTGTACGCCAATCATAATGTTTACGTAAACGAAGGAAGTCCGGAAGAAGTAACTGCTTTTCAGACTTTTTACGAAAAACAATATTTGGAAGTTAATAAGGCAATTACGTATATTCGATTCAAAATTAAAGAATAGTTTTACGGTTTTAACTGGAATTATTTTTCTTTTTTGAATGCTGATACTTAGTCTATGAATCTACTTATATCTTTAGTTTCCGGTTTTATTACTGCTTTTATAGGGATTACTCCGCCGGGGTTACTCAATATGACTGCTGCAAAAGTGAACTTGAAAGAAGGAAAAAAAAGTGCTTTATGGTTTGTTTTTGGAGCGATAATTATAATATTTTTTCAAGCTTATATAGCAATACTTTTTGCCAGATTTATTGATGATCGCCCTGATCTGGTTCTTTTATTGCGTGAAATTGGTTGTGTTGTTTTTTCAGGCTTAACCATTTATTTCCTTTTGATAGCCAAAAAACCAAAGAAGATAAAAGGAAAAATAAAGAAGCAGAGTAAAAGTTCTCGTTTTTTTCTTGGAATGTTACTTTCTGCACTTAATTTTTTTCCTATTCCGTATTATGTTTTGGTAAGCATTACCTTATCCTCATATAATTTGTTTTCTTTCGATACCTCTTTCGTTTTTATTTTTGTGAATGGGGTTGTGCTGGGAGCTTTTTTGGTTTTCTACTGCTACATCGCTTTTTTGGGAAAGATACAAAACAAAGCGGATTATATGATGCGAAATATGAACACCATTATTGGCACTATAACTGGATTGATAGCGGTCGTAACGTTGATCAATATAATAAAACATTACATGAGCATTTAGCACTTCTGTAGCTCAGGATAGTATCATAGTTACCATTTTTATTAGACTCAAATTCATGTCCGAAGATAATTTTTTCGAAAGAGTATACACTATGGCCAGACAAATTCCTTATGGGAAAGTCACGTCCTATGGAGCGATTGCCAAGGCATTGGGAACAGGCCGTTCCGCACGAATGGTTGGGTGGGCCATGAACGCTTCCCATAATATGGAAGATGTTCCAGCACATCGGGTAGTGAACAGAAAAGGACTGCTTACCGGAAAACTCCACTTTGACGGAATAAATCTCATGCAACAATTACTGGAAAATGAGGGGATTGTTGTGGTTGATAATCAGATAATGGATTTTGATAAACACTTTTGGCAACCTGAAATACAATTTTAGGACCTTCTTTAAATCCTAATCTTCAAAAATGAAGTGTTTGTTAAAAAAATCAATAACCACCATCAATTTCCACATCAATAAATGCAATGCAAATCCTTTATAATAAGAACTTTTCACAGTATCTTTGTAATCTGAAATCAGTTTAAATAAAGATAATATTCTGGTGGTAACACGCCAATAGAAAACAGTTAACTAAAAATGAAATTAGATAGAAAAGAGATTCTTAAAGCTTTAGAAACGATTACTATAGCTGGAGAAGGGAAAAACATGGTAGAGAGTGGCGCAATAGCGAATGTAGTTACTTTTGGCGATGAGGTGGTAGTAGATTTAGTATTACACACACCAGCGATGCACATTAAAAAGCGAGCGGAAGACGATATCAAAAAAACAATTTTTGAATTAGTGTCTAGGGAGGCTAAAATCAAAATCAATAGTAAAGTTGAGGTTCCAGACAAACCAGAAATAAAAGGAAAACAAATTCCAGGAATAAAAAACATTATCGGAGTTGCCTCTGGTAAAGGGGGTGTAGGAAAATCTACAGTAACTGCAAATTTAGCGGTATCATTGGCTAAAATGGGGTTCTCAGTAGGGATCCTTGATGCTGATATTTACGGACCATCGATGCCAATCATGTTCGACGTAGAAAACGAAAAACCAATCTCTATAACGGTAGATGGGAAATCAAAAATGAAACCGGTTGAAAGCTACGAAGTAAAAATTCTTTCAATAGGATTTTTTACAGCACCAAGTCAAGCGGTAATATGGAGAGGACCGATGGCTTCCAAAGCATTAAATCAAATGATTTTTGATGCAGATTGGGGAGAATTGGATTTCATGTTGGTTGATTTGCCCCCGGGAACAGGAGATATTCACCTTTCAATCGTACAGTCATTACCTATTACCGGTGTTGTGATTGTAAGCACACCACAAGCGGTAGCTTTGGCCGATGCTAAAAAAGGAGTTTCTATGTTTATGTCTGAGGCAATAAATGTACCTGTATTGGGAATTATTGAAAACATGGCGTACTTCACACCAGAAGAATTACCTGAAAATAAATATTACATTTTCGGAAAAGAAGGGGCCCGAAATCTTGCAGAAGATTTAGAAGTTCCGTTCCTTGGAGAAGTGCCAATCGTACAATCAATCCGTGAAGCGGGAGATTATGGTCGTCCTGCAGCCATGCAAACAGGTTCAATTATCGAAACTGTTTTCGAAGAAATAACCCGTAATGTAGTGCAAGAAGTAGTGAGTAGAAACGAAAATTTGCCGGCGACTGAAGCGGTTAAAATTACAACTATGGCAGGTTGTTCAGCAGTAAAAAAATAGAAATTAGAGTGATTGAATGATTTTTAATCTTTCAATTTTCTAATCTTTCAATCTTTAAATAAAGAAAATGACAACAGAAGAATTAACAATAGAAGTTCAAAAAGCACTTGAAGAAATCAGACCTTTTTTGAACTCTGATGGAGGTGATATTACATTGATTTCTATCGAAGACGACAAACATGTAAAAGTGCGTCTTGAAGGAGCATGTACCAGTTGCAGTGTAAACCAAATGACATTGAGAGCCGGTGTGGAAACTACCATCAAAAAATTTGCTCCCCAAATAGAAACTGTTGTAAATATCCTATAAATGTTAGGGCGTGCCCCTTTTAAGGAAAAAAGCTACTCAATACAAGGAGTATATGCCTTTTTTCTTAAAACGGTCGGGCTATCCGCGCTACTTCGGTAGCTGGCTTTTATCCCTCACGCAAACTCACAACTCATAACTTATAACTCATAGCTGATTTTATGGATGTATTAATAAAAATTAAAGACAGAGAAGGAGTAGTGCATGAATTACAGGCTCCCACAGATATGGCCATGAACATCATGGAATTATGTAAAGCCTATGAACTACCTGTAGAAGGAACTTGTGGCGGAATGGCCATGTGTGCTTCTTGTCAATGTTATGTGCTAAATGATGTCGCATTACCTGAAATGGGAGATGATGAAGAAGCGATGCTCTCAGAAGCGTTCTACGTAAAATCTAACAGTCGATTGGGTTGTCAAATCCCAATTACCGAAAGCCTCGAAGGATTAGAATTGGAATTGGCTCCGGAAAATTAAAGTAAAGCGTTCATCTTGGTGAACGCTTTTTTTATATATAATCTTTTAGATTGGTGGGGCCATCAAGCACTTCTCTTACAATTTGTAAAATACCGTTGTCCTTGGTGTCGATGTACCATTTTATTAGTGTGATAGTTCCGTTTGAAATCTCAATGCCGGTAATGCTTCGAGGGTGTACGCAGCTCCCGTCATTAAAATAAGGGGTTGAATTTTGACTAGGGTACGAAAAACTAGGGCGATGTGTATGTCCTACTATAGTAATCTTTCGATTGTTGTTTTCAATCCATTTTTTTATCCGCAGTTCGACTTTTATACGTTCTACATAGTTCTTTGCAGGACTGGTTGGATCAGATATGCCCCAAATTTGTAAAGGTTTCCATAATACAGCAACCATAAACCGGTTGATTTTCCAACCTAGATAATTCATGAAATCCGCTTGATGACCATGCGTTAAAAAGAGTTCTTGATTGGTTTCCTTATGGACTAAAACGATGGCTTCGTGACATTTTATATCGGTAAATAAAGGTTCGATTCGGTCGTTTTGAGTATTTATATATGTTGAAAGCGTTTTTTCTGCATGATCTTTATTCCGAAAAACCATATCATGATTTCCCCAGATTTTATGGTATCTGTTAGAATCATGAAATTTCTTTAATAAAAGATAAACGTTTTTATGTGCTTCAAAAATGGTTTTAAAGAAAATATTTTCCCATAATTCATCGCCGTCACCCAACTCACAATATTCAAAACCATCATTATAATACTGGTTCATTGCATGAAAATAGACATTTCTATTGTTTGCAAAATCATCAGCAAAACTATTGTCGCTCCGGTGGCAGTCGCTGAATAGAATAAACTTTGATTGATCATCAAAAGGAATTCTTTTAGCTTCTTTATAGGCTTTTGTTAGTCGTTCTTGGGAAGACATTTGTATGTTTTAAAAAAATAAAGATATATAAAAACTGGTATTAAAGGGTAATTGAAGGAATACTTTTTTAATAAGTGGACTGATCTTTTATTTTTGGATTGCCGCAGCGGCTTTGGGTAAAATCCGTTCTACAAATAGCGAATACGCTAATTCCGAAGGATGTAATCCGTCTTGGGCTACGAGATTAGTATTCGTTAATCCTTGTCTGGTGATATCAGTAATGTTTGTAAACTCAATAGTATTATCTGTGCAATATTTTTTGGCGAAAGCATTATATCCATCAATTTCAATAGAAATCCGCAATTGATTTCCAGAACCTTGGCCAAAGGGGGTATAGGCATAATCTGGAATAGAAACTACAATGACATTACCTTTATCTCCTTTTGCGCAAGCAATAGCTTTAGTTACTAATTCAGGAAACTCTTTCTCGTATACCGAAAAAGGTTTGTTTTGATATTGATTGTTTACACCAATTAGTAAGGTTACCAAATCATAATCTGATCTTGTGTTTTGTAAATAAACAGCCGAAATTAAGTTGGTGGTAGTCCAGCCCGTTTGCGCAATAAGCTTTAAAGGATAATTATTATTTGGATTTAAATTACTTAAACTTTTCTTGAGTTGTTCCGGAAATCTGCAGGTTTCACATACACTTTGACCAATGGTATAACTGTCGCCAAGTGCTAAATAGCTAAAGGTTTGATTTTGTGTTTGCGGGACTGTTATTAATGTAGGATTTGTAACGGTTGGTGCAGAAGTCGTTTTAGGAATTGGATTTTCACTGCTACAACTTGCAATTAAAAGTAATAAAAGGAACGTAACTATTATTTGAAAATGTTTTTTCATTATTTTGAAATTTGGAAAGAGTTATTTCTAAATAATAGTTACGTTTGTTTGGTAGTATTGGTTTTATGCCAATTCGACATTCATCATAATTGTTTCTTCGATTGCATCCCAAAGTCCGATTCTTTTTTCCAAAGCTAAAATCGAAACTTCCTCTACATCAGACCATTTTTGTGGGTCATTACCACAAAGTTCTGTTATCATTTTCATCGCCATAGGACCGTGTTCGTCAGCATCTAATTCGATATGTCTTTCAAAATAGTAAATCAATTTACTTAAATCAGTTTGGGGAAAATTTTCCTGAAAATTTTTCAGGATTGCGGTAAACATACTTGGAATCAAGTCCTCTCTTCCAAAAGTAAATGCTGCAGCAATTTCATGTGTTTTTCCTTCATCGATTACTCGGAAAGTGAAGTCTAAAAAGGCTTTAATGTTAGGGTGTAGATTGCTTTTTTTGATAGCAACAAACACGTTGTTAAGAGAATGAACTTCAGTTAAAAAATGTTCAATCCCATTAGTATTGGCGCCACAAGATTTCATCGCTTCAATATACATTTCGTAATGACTCTGATGGCGGCCGTCCATAGTTAGATCGGTCTCTTCAGCCAAAACAATTTCGTTAATTAAATATCTTGTTTCTGGATTTTCGGTAGCAAACCAGGGAGTAGTAGTGCAAGTTAATTTGGATTGTAGTGCTTTTAATAAGGACATGAAGTCCCAAACTGCAAAAACGTGGTTTTCTAAAAAAGTGTGCAAATCCTCAATTGTTTGTACTTTTTTATATAAGGAATGTTGTAACAACGATTCTTTTTGAGCATGAATCGTCTTGTTAATTGCTTCAATATTCATAGTGGTATTTTTTGATGTAAATATAAAAAAGCTTCTTGTGTCCAAGAAGCTTTTACTATCAATTTTATAAATACTTTAATAGTTGTTCATTACTATTTAAAAGCAGGAATTCCCGTGATATCCATACCTGTAATTAACAAGTGAATATCGTGAGTTCCTTCATAAGTAATCACTGATTCTAAATTCATCATATGACGCATAATAGAATACTCTCCGGTAATTCCCATTCCGCCAAGCATTTGTCTGGCTTCACGAGCGATGTGAATGGCCATATCTACATTGTTTCTTTTTGCCATAGAAATTTGAGCAGTTGTAGCTCTTCCTTCATTTCTCAAAACACCTAATCTCCAAGTTAACAATTGTGCTTTGGTGATTTCAGTAATCATTTCGGCTAATTTCTTTTGTTGCAATTGAGTTCCTGCGATAGGTTTGTCAAACTGAATTCTTTCTTTAGCGTAACGTAAAGCGGTGTCATAACAGTCCATTGCGGCGCCAATAGCACCCCAGGCAATTCCGTAACGTGCCGAATCCAGACAGCCTAATGGGGCTCCTAATCCAGATTTATTTGGTAGTAAATTTTCTTTTGGTACTTTTACATTGTCAAAAATTAACTCTCCTGTTGAAGAGGCACGAAGGGACCATTTGTTATGTGTTTCAGGAGTTGTAAAACCCTTCATTCCTCGCTCTATAATTAAACCGTGAATTCTCCCTTCTTCATTTTTTGCCCAAACTATTGCAATATCGGCAAACGGAGCGTTTGAAATCCACATCTTTGCACCATTCAATAGATAATGATCACCCATATCTTTAAAGTTGGTTATCATACTTCCTGGATCAGAACCATAGTTAGGTTCCGTTAATCCAAAACATCCCATGTATTCTCCGGTAGCTAGTTTTGGTAAGTATTTCATGCGTTGTTCTTCATTTCCGTATTTCCAGATTGGATACATTACTAACGAAGATTGCACAGATGAGGTAGAACGAACGCCAGAATCTCCGCGTTCTATTTCTTGCATGATTAATCCGTAGGATATCTGATCTAAACCTGCGCCGCCATACTCCTCGGGAATATAAGGACCAAAACCACCAATTTCGCCCAAACCTTTTATGATTTGTTTTGGGAATTCCGCTTTTTGAGCATATTCTTCAATAATAGGAGACACTTCGCGTTTTACCCATGCACGAGCAGAATCACGCACTAATTTGTGTTCTTCTGTTAATAAATCGTCAAGGTTGTAATAATCCGGAGCTTGAAATAAATCTGGTTTCATGGTTATGATTTTTAAAAGAACAAATTTACGTAAAGAAATATAACAAAAGCATTATAAAATGTTATATATTTTTAATTTAATTAAAAAGTATCAATTTAAAAAAATAGGACTGTATTAAAGGCTAAAGTATTCTTTTTTAATACGGTTTAAGGATAGTTTTGAAAGACCAAAGTTGCCAATTGTCTCTAATTTTCATTACATTTTCAAATAAAAATCCTTAGTCAATTCGATATATTCGGGTGTATATTGATGTCTTGAAGTTTCGATAATCAGTTCATCAATAGGAAAGTCAATTTTTTCATAGCGACTGAAAGCTAATAAACTCCTTTTAATTTCGGTAGTCGCGGTTCCTTTAACTCTGGTTATTTTTAAAGGATATAATTCATACTCTTTGGCTAGAGCCAAGAAATTTTCTTCTTCTTTGACAGGAATTATTACAGCAAGAATTCCGTTTTCCGAAAGTAACAAGTCGGCGGCTTCAATTAAATCTTCAAATGGCATGGCGTCAGCAAAACGGGCTAAATCGCGCTGTTCGTTGTCAGATTTGTAATCATCAGTATAAAATGGAGGATTGGAAACAATTAAATCGTATTCGTCTTCAGGTTCTTCTACAAATTCATCCAAGCCGGCATGAAAACAAAATAAGCGATCACTCCAAGGGGAGTTTTCAAAATTATCTACAGATTGTTCGTAGGCTTCTTCGTCGATTTCCAAAGCATCAATTTGTTCCGCATTGCTTCTTTGTGCCAGCATCAAGGCGATTACGCCTGTTCCCGCTCCAATATCTAAAATACTAAAAGGATTGTTTTCAATTGGGGTCCATGCACCAAGTAAAACCCCGTCGGTTCCAATTTTCATGGCACAACGATCTTGCTGGATTGAGAATTGCTTGAAACTAAACATGGAGAATTTTTATTTCAGATTTCAGATTAACGATTTTTAAGGAACGGAACACTAAAAACTGAATACTGAACACTATTTTAAAGGTACATTTCAATAAGTCCTTCTGGTAAATCCATGATAACTTTCTTGTTTTCACGGTCGATTTTGACCAGAAAATGATCAATCATAGGAATAAGAATTTCTACATCTCCATTTAAAACCTCAAAAAGAGGTTGGGCGGTAGTGTCGTTTATGGATTGAATTTTTCCGACAACACCAAGTCGCTTGTCTTCAACTTCAAAACCAATAACTTCGTGAAAATAGAATTTGTTGCCAGTAAGTTTTGGTAACATTTTTAGAGGCAGATAGATGGCGTTACCTATAATTGCATCGGCATCCTCTTCGGTATTCATGTCTTCAAAACGAATTCTAAGAAAATCGTTTTTGTGAAGGGAGCTATTTTCAATAAAAAAAGGAACCAAGTGTTTGTTGCATTCAACAAACACTGATTCCAAGTTTTCGTATAACTGAGGTTCGTCCGTATCTAAATAGGCAAGAACTTCCCCTTTGAAACTAAATTTTTTGGCGATTTTACCTAAATAGAAACAATCTTCTTTACGCATCTTCGCCTTCTAAAATTATGCTTCAGTTATTTCGTTATTTTCTTCTGCAGCAGGAGCTTCTTCAGCTTCCACTTCAGCAACTTCTTCTTCTACAGCAGGAGTTGCAGCAGCAATAGCATCTGCTTCAGCTTGTGCAGCTGCAGCTAAGCGTTTTGCGTTTACATCTTGTTCTGCTTTGAAAGCTTTAGCTTTAACATCTGCTTGTGCTTTTGTCAAACCTTCTTTTTTAGCATCAACTGTTCCTGTTTTTTCTTCTAACCAAGTTGCTAATTTTGCATCAGCTTGTTCTTGAGTTAGCGCCCCTTTACGAATACCACCATCAAGGTGATGTTTCAATAAAGCTCCTTTGTAAGAAAGAATTGCTCTAGCAGTATCGGTTGGTTGAGCACCATTGTGCAACCATTTTACTGCACTATCAATATTTAAATCGATAGTTGCTGGGTTTGTGTTTGGATTGTAAGTACCGATTTTCTCTAAATATTTACCATCTCTTTTTGAGCGAGCATCCGCCGCTACAACCCAGTAAAAAGGTTTTCCTTTTTTACCGTGTCTTTGTAATCTAATTTTTACTGACATAATCTTGTGATTAAATTTTGAGGTACTCGACCTCTATTAATTAAGGGTGCAAAGATACGTTTTTTATTGATAAATACAAATCAGATGGGTGTTTTAATGAGGTGTAATAGGTTAGATAAAAAACGAGTGTGTTTTTTGTTTTTGTTTTTAAATTTTCTGTTTAAAATGATTTACTTTTGTTTAGGTTAATGGCATCTATTATGAAAAAAAATCTTTTACTTATTAGTGTTGTCTTCGCATTTATTTCGTGTCAAGAAGATGTTCGATTCAATAATCCTTCTTTGCAAGGGATGAAAGACAGTGTCTTTTGGAGGGCTATAGAGAGTAAGGCAACTAAAGGTACGAACGGTTCTTTGGTTATTGAAGCGTATACCGGAAACGAGACTTTAACCATTAAATTGGATTCTTATATTGAAAAAAGTTATTTTTTAGGAAATAGTACTTCCAGAACTGCGACCTATGTGTTATCCGGCCCAACTGGATTAATAACATTTTCTACAGGTTTTGGTGTTGGAGATGGTCAAATTGTAATAACTAAATATGATGCTGCGAATAATACGGTTAGCGGCACATTTAAATTTAATGCAGAAAACACGTACAAAAATCCATTAGCAGGTGACGTTGTAAATTTTCAGCAGGGTGTTTTTTATAAAGTGCCTGTGAGGTAATTTGTTCAGTGAATTGAGGTAAATTATAATCTTGAATAGGTTCTGGATTTTACTTTTAAATATTTTTCATATCCTTTTTGAAAAATAAAAAACATAAATAAGCTAATATGTAGTGTATTAGAAAAAAATAGGTGTACATTTGTTCTATTATTTAAATAAGTACATATGAATATTTTTGTTGGAAGTCTTCCATTCAGTATTGAGGAAGCAGATTTAAGAGAGTCTTTCGAGGCTTACGGAGCAGTTGATTCAGTTAAAATTATTACTGATAAATTTACTGGAAGAAGTAAAGGGTTTGGTTTTGTTGAGATGCCAAATGATGATGAAGCTCAAAAAGCAATTGATGAATTGAACGGTGCAACTGTTCAAGGACGTGCAATAGTTGTAAACAAATCTGAGCCAAAACCAGAAGGCGAAAGAAGAAGTTTTAACAATAACAGTCGTGGTGGAGATTCACGCGGTGGTTATGGTGGTGGAAACAGCCGTGGTGGAGAAAACCGTGGTGGTGGAAACAGAGGAGGATATTAATATTTTTTTCTAGCTATAAAAAAAGGTGTCAATTTATTGACACCTTTTTTGTTGTTTATTATTTTGTTTAAAGCTGAGTAAAAGCTAAAAGTGAGTGTTGTTTTTTCAGGTTGTAATCTTAGCTATTACTCAATTTTTAAACAAAAGAAACTTTATAGATTAGCAACTAACCAGTCGCCAACTTCACTAGTTTTATACGATTTTGCATCTTTTCCGGCTAAATCCTCTGTTACAATTCCTTGTTCCAATGATTTGTTTACTACGGTTCTAATAGCTTCTGCTTCTTCTTTTAATCCAAAAGCATCTTCAAACATCATTGCTGCAGATAAAACTGTCGCTAATGGATTAGCGATATTTAATCCTGTAGCTTGTGGATACGACCCGTGAATAGGTTCGTACAGTGAAGTGTGTTCTCCTACAGATGCTGATGGCATTAGTCCCATAGAGCCTGAAATTACAGAAGCTTCATCCGTTAAGATGTCTCCAAATAAGTTTTCAGTAATTAAGACGTCGTAAGAATTCGGCCATTGAACTAAACGCATGGCAACCGCATCAACAAATTCATAACTTACCGTTACTTCAGGATAGTCTTTCTCCATGGCTTGTACAGTTTCTCTCCACAAGCGAGAAGTTTCCATTACATTGGCCTTGTCTACACAACACAATTTTTTAGTTCGGGTCATCGCCAATTCAAAACCTTTCTTGGCTAAACGTTGAACTTCTGCCCTAGTGTAAGTACACGTGTCATAAGCTGTTTCGCCATCGTCTTTTCTTCCTTTTTCACCAAAATAAATTCCTCCGGTAAGTTCTCTTAAAAAGATTAAATCTGTTCCTTCAATACGTTCTCTTTTCAAAGGAGAGTTGTCAATCAAAGATGGGAAAGTAAATGTAGGACGTACATTAGCAAACAATCCTAGTTTTTTACGCATCAATAATAAACCTTGTTCTGGTCGTACAGGTGCACTGGGGTCATTATCATATTTTGGGTGTCCGATAGCTCCAAATAGAACGGCATCAGCAGCCATGCAAATTTCGTGCGTTTCATCAGGATAAGGAACTCCAACAGCATCAATTGCACAAGCTCCTGTAAGAGCTGGAGTCCAATTGATTTCGTGGTTAAATTTTTTTGCAATAGCATCAGAAACTTTTACAGCTTCATTGATAACTTCTGGTCCAATTCCGTCTCCGGCTAAAAGGGCTATGTTAAATTTCATTAGGTATTTTTTAAATTAATATCGTTTTTTTTATTTATCGTTATTGGGGAGTAGCCACATTCAACATCTTTTGCGTAGCAATTATTGCGGCAACTGTTTGATCTGAATCTAATCCTCTCGTTTTAAATTCTTTTCCATGATTAGTCCAGGTAATTATGGTTTCGCATAACGCATCTGAGCTACTTCCTGGAGGAATTCGTACTGCATAGTCAATCAATTTAGGCAATTCCATTTTTTTACTTTTATAAATTTTTGATAAAGCATTCATAAAAGCATCAAATTGTCCATCACCTTGAGCATTTTCTTCAATGATTTCTCCATCAATTTTTAAACAGAGCGTGGTAGAAGGTCGCATTCCCTTGGCGTGAACCAATACATAAGACTCGACCACAATTCTCTCTTCGTAAGTCTGGCTGTCTAAAACATCAGAAATAATATAAGGTAAATCTTCTTTGGTAACGGTTTCTTTTTTGTCGCCTAATTCAATGATGCGTTGGGTAACTAATTTTAGATCTTCTGGATTTAATTTCAGCCCTAATTCCTGAAGGTTTTTTTCAATATTGGCTTTGCCAGAAGTTTTTCCTAATGCATATTTTCGTTTTCTTCCAAAGCGTTCCGGAAGCAAATCATTAAAATATAAATTATTTTTGTTGTCGCCATCGGCATGAATACCTGCTGTTTGAGTAAAAACATTGTCTCCAACAATAGGTTTGTTAGCAGGAATTCTATATCCTGTGAATGTTTCTACCAATTTACTCACAGAGTATAATGAAGATTCTTTTACGCTGATTTTTATTTCTGGTAAAAAGTCGTTGATTACGGCAACAGTACTTTCAAGCGGTGCATTTCCAGCACGTTCTCCCATTCCGTTTACGGTTACGTGAAGTCCTTGAATACCCGCTTTTACGGCCTCCATTACATTAGCGATACTTAAATCGTAGTCGTTATGCGCATGAAAATCAAAATGGGTATTTGGGTATCGCGCTATAATTTTCGAAATAAAATCAAAAGTTTCAGAAGGGATTAAAACGCCTAAAGTGTCCGGTAGTAAGACTCTTTTAATCGGTTGTTGGGTTAAAAAATCTAAATATTGAAACACATATTCAGGTGAATTACGCATTCCGTTACTCCAATCTTCAAGATAGACATTCGTTTCAATATTGTTTTCTTGAGCTAATACAATGGCTTGAGCAATTTCGGTAAAATGTTGTTCAGGCGTTTTTTTTAATTGATGCGTTAAATGGTTGAGGGATCCTTTGGTTAGCAAATTTTGGACTTTAGCTCCGGCCTTTTTCATCCAATCTATTGAAAGTCCACCGTCTACAAAAGTTAAAACTTCAATTCGGTTAGAATATTCTTTCTCATTAGCCCAGGTCATTATCCCTTTTACACCTTGAAATTCTCCTTCGCTGACACGTGCAGAAGCAATTTCAATTCTATCAATATTTAATTCTTCCAGCAACAATTGTGCAATGGTTAGTTTTTCTGCAGCAGAAAATGATACTCCCGATGTTTGTTCGCCATCACGGAGCGTCGTATCCATTATTTCAATTTTTCTTTTTTCCATTATAAATCTGATGCTAAAAGCGGTTTCGATTTCAGTAATTTGAAATCTTGTTGTTGTATTTTATAAAATAGTAAAAAGCAGTTACTAAGCTAACAATAAAGTTGAGCTTACAGTAACTGCATTTTTATTGTTTGTTTTTAGTAAGGAAGCTTATTGGCAAACCCAACAATTTCTTCTTTGATGTTTTGTAAGTAATCAATATCATCAAAACCGTTAACCATATTGTCTTTCTTGTATCCAGAGATATCAAAAGATTCTTTTTGGCCAGTTGCTTTTAAAGTAATGGTTTGTTCCGGAAGATTTATTTCCAATTCTGTTTTTGGATCAGCTTCAATAGCTTTGAAAATTGTTTCAGCAAATTCCGGACTAACTTGTACTGGTAAAACACCAATGTTTAAGCAGTTTCCTTTAAAGATGTCTGCGAAGAAACTAGAAACAACTGCACGGAATCCGTAATCGTAAACTGCCCAAGCTGCGTGCTCTCTTGAAGAACCCGAACCAAAGTTTTTTCCGCCTACTAATATTTTTCCACTGTAAGTTGCGTCATTCAATACGAAATCTGCTTTTGGAGTATCATCTCCGTTGTATCTCCAGTCCCTGAAAAGGTTGTCTCCAAAAGCTTCCCTTTTCGTAGCTTTCAAGAAACGTGCTGGGATGATTTGATCGGTATCCACATTTTCTATTGGTAGTGGCACTGCACTACTGGTAAGGATATTAAATTTATCGTATGCCATTGTTATTTATGATTTTTGATTAACGATTGCTGATTTTTGATTTACCTTAAGGGAAATGGAATCGTAATCGTTAATGTTATTTTGTGTAATCTAAATTGTATAATTTGCTGAATGTTGTAAAAGACGCTACAATTTGTAGACTTAGCGAAATCTGAATTCAAAAATCGTTACTCTACATTCTGAAATCTTTTAAAACAAATCTCTTGGGTCTGTTAGTTTTCCAGTAACTGCAGCAGCAGCGGCCATAATTGGACTCGCCAATAATGTTCTTGAACCTGGACCTTGACGACCTTCGAAGTTTCTGTTTGAAGTACTTACTGCATATTTTCCTGCAGGTACTTTGTCATCATTCATCGCTAAACAAGCGGAACAACCTGGCTGACGCAATACAAAACCAGCTTCAGTAAGAATATCCAAAAGGCCTTCTTCTTTAATCTGTGCTTCTACTACGTGAGAACCTGGAACCAACCAAGCGGTAACATTATCTGCTTTTTTTCTTCCTTTTACAATTTCTGTAAAAGCTCTAAAATCTTCAATTCTACCATTGGTACAACTTCCTAAGAAAACAAAATCAATTGGTTTGCCAATCATTACGTCATTTTCTTCAAAGCCCATGTAAGCTAAAGATTTTTTATACGTTTCGGCGCCACCTTCTACTTGGTTAGCGCTTGGAATATTTTTTGAGATACCAATTCCCATTCCAGGATTTGTACCATAGGTAATCATTGGTTCAATATCTGCAGCATTGATGTTTAATTCTGCATCAAAAATTGCATCAGCATCTGTTTTTAATGTTTTCCAATACGCTACCGCTTTTGTCCAAGCCTCGCCTTTTGGAGCGTACAATCTTCCTTCTAAGAAATCGAATGTTTTTTGGTCTGGGGCGATCATACCACCACGAGCACCCATTTCGATACTCAAGTTACAAACGGTCATACGGCCTTCCATAGACATGTTTTCAAAAACATCTCCTGCATATTCTGCGAAATATCCTGTACCTCCAGAAGTAGTTAATTGTGCAATGATATAAAGTGCAACGTCTTTTGGACCAACACCTTTACTCAATTCGCCATTTACGTTGATACGCATTTTCTTTGGTTTCGGTTGCATGATACATTGAGTAGCCATCACCATTTCAACCTCAGAAGTTCCGATACCAAAAGCAATAGCGCCAAAAGCACCATGCGTAGAAGTATGAGAATCTCCACAAACAATAGTTGCACCCGGTAAAGTAATTCCGTTTTCAGGACCTACTACGTGAACGATTCCATTTTTTTGGTGACCTAATCCCCAGTGAGAAATACCATATTCTGCTGCGTTGTCTTCCAATGCTTTTAATTGATTAGCAGATAAAGCATCAGCAACAGGTAAGTGTTGATTTATTGTTGGTGTATTGTGATCGGCAGTTGCAAAAGTGCGTTCTGGGTATAAAACCGTAATACCTCTTTCTTTTAAACCTAAAAAAGCTACAGGACTAGTAACTTCATGGATGAAATGACGGTCAATAAAAAACACATCTGGTCCATCTTCAATTTTACGCACAACATGCGAATCCCATACTTTGTCAAATAATGTAGTACTCATTTTAAATATTTTTTAAGTGTATTTCTTTTTTTACAACCAAATTATTTACATAAAGTTGTAACAATGGGAACAAATTTAAAAAAAGAAATAAGGTTGTCAATTTTAATATTTGATTATATACGATACCCAAACTGTTTTTACAACACCTTACCTCTTCTGTTATAGGTTTGTAGTTTGAATACCTTCTTTTTGTTTTGATATTAAATTTCTTTTAAATCTATTTTTCTTTTAAATCGGTCCAATTTGATAATTTGCAAATTTATCGGTATTTTAATATAAAAGAAGGTTTTTTGATTCAAAAAATACAATAAAATGAATTTAAATACTAATAATTAACAAAATTAACGGATTGTTTTATTTTTTATAACATACTTTTTTGTTGCTTTTTAGAGAACTAAAGCAGTGTTTTTTTTGTGTTTTTATTTCGATTTGTTTTAGTGAAATACTACGACATCCAAAAAATGTATGGCGAGTTTATTTGTTCTTTTTAATAGGGCAATATTGAGTGATTTTGTGCTAAAAGATGAAGTAATTCGTAAGGTGATTCTTAACGATTATTTTGAATTTTTTTGTTCTTATTTAAGGCTTCTTCTATCTAAAAAAATCCTAAATTTGAAATTCATTTTTTGTGATTTATTATAAATTTAAAGTGTTTAAAACCAGTTAAATACACAGTCTGAATCTAAAGGTTTTGGCACCCTCCCTTTCGGGGAGGGCTGGGAAGGGGATTTATGTACTTAATATTCGATACCGAAACTACAGGATTACCAAAGCGTTGGGGCGCTCCCATTTCAGATACTGACAACTGGCCGCGTTGTATTCAGATCGCTTGGCAGTTGCACGACGATATGGGAAAACTCATCGAGCATCAAGATTATTTGGTGAAGCCCGAAGGTTTTAATATCCCGTATGATGCGGAACGAATTCACGGTATTTCTACGGAATTGGCCGAAGCAGATGGTATTTCTTTGAGTGAAGTTTTAGAAAAATTCAATATCGCTTTAGGCAAAGCCAAATTCATTGTAGGTCAGAATTTAGGTTTTGACATCAATATTATGGGTTGTGAGTTTTATAGAATGGGAGTTGAAAGCCAAATGAGCTCCATGCCAATTTTGGATACCTGTACTGAAGTTACCGCTTCCTTATTGCGATTGCCAGGAGGTCGAGGCGGTAAATTCAAATTGCCAACTTTAACCGAATTACACTCTTATCTTTTTAATAAAGCTTTTGGTGAGGCACATAATGCTACTGCCGATGTAGAGGCAACTACGCGTTGTTTCTTAGAGCTAATTCGCCGCGATATTTTCACTAAAGAGGAACTCGATGTTCCAGCCAGTTATTTTCAAGATTTTCAAAGTAAGAATCCAAGTGAGATTAAACTCATTGGTTTAAAACATATAGATTTGAAATTATCTTCGGATGTTATAAGAGAAACATTTAAACAAAAACCAATAGAATCTGTTAATTTAAAGAAGTGTGTATTTGTAAATGACGAAAAATTCCAAGATTATGTAGGTGGTGTGTTTGGGTCTTTTGCATTCTCTAATATGAATGATAAAAAATCACAAGATTATATTGTTCGGGCGTTTGGTCGGGGATTTGAATCTAAATTTGGATTTATGTTCATATCTGGTTTCAAAATTGTTAAAGATTGTAAGGGGTTAGAGCATATGATGATGCAACTCATACAAATTAGAGAATTAGAACAAAAGGAGGACAATGAATTAATGAGATTCTTACCTCTTTCTCATGATGCTATTAAAGATGTAAAACAAAAAAGAGCTCTTAAGCTTTGGTTAAAAATTACTGTAAAAGGTTTTGAAGAGATGTTTGGGGATCTAGGAGGGCAAATAAATATAAATGAAATATATAGCCAATTGTTTGAAGGTAATCGTTTTCAAATTTTGGCATGTTTTTGTGGAGTAAAGAAAATTTTTGTTAGAGGGGTAGAAGAAAATCCCTTAATAAGTATAACACAAATTTCAGATAAAAATGATTTTCCTAAAAGCTTATTAAATGCAATGGAAAGGTTAAATGATAAATTATCTGAATCGGATTATGATATGAGAAATGGTTTTACAGAGATTCCACATGACTTATATATGGAAAGTGCTTTAAATAAGGATAGTATATTTGACAATATAGACGAATTAATTATTAAGCAAACTGTTATGAAGACATGGGATTTTTATAGTAGAGAATATAATAGAGTTTGGGATTCAGAAGGGAAAACTATTTTTGAACTATTAAAATTTGATTATGGGCAAGTTAAAGACATTATTATTAAAGAAAAATCATTTTTTGATAGAGGTCTTGATGAAGCAATTACTTGGGCAAACCTTCGATAGACTACAAAAATTAAATAATTTAAAAAACAAATAGTTTCAACAACTTCATTACTACTATCTATGTACTTAATATTCGATACCGAAACTACAGGATTACCGAAGCGTTGGGGCGCTCCCATTTCAGATACGGATAACTGGCCGCGTTGTATTCAAATCGCTTGGCAGTTGCACGACGATATGGGAAAACTCATCGAGCATCAGGATTATTTGGTGAAGCCCGAAGGTTTTAATATTCCGTATGACGCGGAACGAATTCACGGTATTTCTACGGAACTGGCAGATGCCGATGGTATTTCGTTGGCAGAAGTTTTGGAAAAATTCAATATTGCATTAGGCAAAGCCAAATTTATTGTAGGTCAGAATTTAGGTTTTGATATCAATATTATGGGTTGCGAATTTTATAGAATGGGTGTGGAGAGCCCTATGAGTGCCATGCCTATTTTGGATACGTGTACTGAAGTTACCGCTTCCTTATTGCGATTGCCAGGTGGTCGAGGCGGTAAATTCAAACTGCCAACCTTAACCGAATTACATAGTTATCTTTTTAATAAACCCTTTGGTGAAGCCCACAATGCAACTGCCGATGTGGAGGCAACTACGCGTTGTTTCCTGGAATTAATTCGTCGTGATATTTTCACGAAAGAAGAACTCGATGTTGAAGTTGGTTATTTTAAAGATTTTCAAAATAAGAATCCAAACGAGATTAAATTAATTGGATTAAAACATATTAATCTCAAGGAAGCTTCGAATAAAATTCAGCAGCAATTTGGCGAAAAACAAGCGCCTGCTGTTTCCAGAGCAGAACTGTCGGAGAATAAAAAAGTACTTGTCGATACACCTTTCGTTCACTTACACAACCATACCCAATTTTCAGTATTGCAATCTACGATTAGTATTGCAGCACTGGTAAAAGCAGCTTCACAACAAAAAATGCCTGCGGTGGCCATGACAGACCATGCCAATTTAATGGGTGCTTTCCATTTTGTTCGTGATATTTTATACCACAATAAAGCGGCTGAAGCTAAGAATAAAGTGGCAATTGAAAATGGTGAAGAACCTACCGAAGTTCCGATGAAACCGATTGTAGGTTGCGAATTTTTTGTTTGTGAAGACCATAAAAATAAGTCGGTTAAGGACAATGGATACCAAATAGTACTTTTGGCGAAGACCAAAAAAGGCTATCACAATTTGGCTAAAATGTCTTCCATCGCTTATACGGAAGGATTTTATTATGTGCCAAGAATTGACAGAAAAGTAATTCAGGAATTCAAAGAAGATATTATTGTTCTGTCGGGGAATCTCTATGGAGAAATTCCAAATAAAATTTTAAACGTTGGTGAAAACCAAGCCGAAGAAGCCTTGATTTGGTGGAAAAACGAGTTCAAGGAAGATTTTTATATTGAAGTGATGCGTCACAATCAGGAAGATGAAAATCGGGTGAATGCGTCTTTGATTTCATTGGCGAGAAAGCATGATGTGAAGATTGTTGCGACTAACAATACCTTTTATATAGACAAAGAAAATTCGAATGCACACGATATTTTGCTTTGTGTGCGTGACGGTGAAAAACAAACTACTCCTATTGGTCGTGGTCGAGGCTATCGTTACGGATTGCCGAATCAGGAATACTATTTCAAGTCGGGAGACGAAATGAAACAACTCTTCAATAATCTGCCGGAAGCGATTTCGAATATTTCGGAGATTGTGGATAAAATTGAAATTTTCGATTTGGCACGGGAAGTTTTATTGCCAAAATTTGAAATCCCTGTTGAATTTAATAATCCCGAAGATGCAGTTGATGGTGGGGTGCGAGGTGAAAATGCGTATTTAAGGCATTTGACTTTTGAAGGTGCCAATCGCAGATATCCTGAAATAACCGAAGAAATTCAGGAACGATTGGATTTTGAATTACTGACAATATCCAATTCCGGTTATCCAGGATATTTCCTAATTGTCCAGGATTTAATTGCTGAAGCGAGAAGTATGGGCGTTTCTGTAGGTCCTGGTCGAGGTTCTGCGGCAGGATCGGTGGTGGCGTATTGTTTGAAAATCACCAATATCGACCCGTTAATGTACAACCTGCTTTTTGAGCGTTTCCTGAATCCCGATCGTGTGTCACTACCCGATATTGATATTGATTTTGATGACGAAGGACGAAGCAGCGTAATGGATTATGTGATCAGGAAATACGGTTCAAAACAAGTGGCACAAATTATCACGTATGGTAAAATGGCAACAAAATCGGCCATTCGAGATACCGCTCGTGTGTTGGATTTACCTTTGTTCGAAGCCGATAAAATAGCAAAATTGATTCCGGGTATGATGCCTTCCAAGTGGAATTTAGCGCGATTTTTAAATGAAAAAGAAGATGTAATCAAGAAGGCCGTTCGTCCCGAAGAATACGATAAAATAAAAGAATTAATAGGTCTAGCTAATGAGAGTGATTTGGCTGGAGAAACCATTCAGCAAGCCAAAGTTTTAGAAGGGAACTTAAGAAATACAGGGATTCACGCTTGTGGAGTTATTATTACACCAAGTGATATTACTGATTTTGTTCCTGTGGCTACGGCCAAGGATTCTGATTTGTATGTGACTCAGTTTGACAACTCGGTAGTAGAAAGTGCCGGTTTGTTGAAGATGGACTTCTTGGGATTGAAAACCCTGACCTTGATAAAAGACACGGTTAAATTAGTAAAATACAGAACAGGAATCGACCTGAATCCCGACGAATTTCCTATTGATGATTTGAAGACCTATGAGCTTTTTCAACGCGGAGAAACGGTAGGGATTTTTCAATATGAGAGTCCGGGAATGCAGAAATACATGAAGGAATTGAAGCCAACGGTTTTTCCCGATTTGATTGCGATGAATGCCTTGTATCGTCCGGGACCGATTGCCTATATACCTAGTTTTGTAAAAAGAAAAAACGGTGAAGAGGAAATTATTTATGACCTAGATGCCTGCGAAGAATTGCTAAAAGATACCTACGGAATTACCGTTTACCAAGAGCAGGTAATGCTTTTGTCCCAAAAATTAGCGGATTTCTCCAAAGGTGATGCGGACGTTTTGCGTAAAGCGATGGGAAAAAAGCAAAAGGACGTTTTGGATAAAATGAAACCTAAATTTATCAGTCAGGCTGCCGCCAAAGGGCATGCCGAAGATAAACTGGAGAAAATATGGAAAGACTGGGAAGCCTTTGCGGAATATGCTTTTAATAAATCACACTCTACCTGTTATGCTTGGATTGCCTATCAAACGGCATTTTTGAAAGCGAATTATCCAGCCGAATATATGGCAGCGGTTTTGTCCAATAACATGAGTGACATTAAGCAGGTTTCGTTCTTTATGGAAGAGTGTAAACGTATGGGATTGCAAGTTTTAGGACCCGATGTGAATGAATCGTTTTATAAATTTACCGTAAATGATGATTATGCGGTGCGTTTTGGAATGGGAGCCGTAAAAGGTGTGGGTTCTGGAGCTGTGGCAACAATTGTGGAGAATAGAAAAGATGGAAGATATAAGTCGATTTTTGATTTGACCAAACGTATTGATTTGCGTGCAGCGAATAAAAAAGCGTTGGAGAATCTGGTTTTGGCTGGAGGGTTTGATTCGTTTTTAGGAACAACAAGAGCGCAATATTTTCATGATGATGGGGATGGAATTACCTTTTATGAAAAAGCGATTCGGTATGGGGCGAAGTTTCAAGAAAATGAAAATTCATCACAAGTGAGTTTGTTTGGCGATACCAGCGAAGTACAAATTGCAGAACCGGTGGTGCCACCCTGTGAGGACTGGAGTACGATGGAAAAACTCGCCAAAGAAAAAGAGGTTGTTGGAATTTATATTTCGGGACATCCACTAGACGATTACAAATTTGAAATGAAACATTTTTGTAATGCCAAGTTAGAATCATTGAAGAATATGGAACTTCATGTGAGTAAAAACCTCGCATTTGGGGGGATTATCAATAATGTGCAACATCGTGTGGCCAAAAATGGAAAAGGTTGGGGCATGTTTACATTAGAAGGGTATGATGAAAGTTATGAGTTTAGGATTTTTGGGGAGGAGTATCTAAAGTTTCGCCATTTCTTTATCCAGAATAATTTTACGTTTATGAAGGTGTTGGTAAAAGAAGGTTGGACCGACCGAGATACAGGGAAAAAAGGAGAACCAAGACTACAGTTTGTAGAGGTAAAACAATTACAAGATGTACTGGAAGTCTTTGCTAAGAAATTAATTGTACTATTAAATATTAAGGATTTAGAAACTGATTTCATCCATAAATTAAGTCATCTTTTCCAGGAAAATAAAGGAGATAATACAGTGTCTTTTGAAATTATGGAATTGGAAAAAACGAAACGACTCGTTGCCGTTTCTCCTGTAGAAATAGAAAACGAAGAAGTGGCTTTTGTCGACGAGAATGAAGATTCTGAAATGGGAGCTCTCGAAATTCCAGAGATAAATGCTGAAGCGAAAGTAGAAGAAATTGAAGAGATTAAGGTTGTAACCAAGGTGACTATGCCGAGCAGAAAGTTGAAAATAAAAATTTCGAATGAATTGTTGGTGGAGTTAGAGAAAATGCAAATTAATTTTAAATTAAATTAAGTTTTTTAACAGTTAAATGTTAGGTGTAAATTATGATTTTTAGTTAAATATTTAGTATGCGCGCATACTTTTAGCTAAAAGCTCAAATATTGTAATGATTGTTCTGGTGCGATGGTGGAGCATGGGTAAAAATTGTATTAAATTATTTTAAATTTGGTATGAATTTATTAAGAATAAAATTATGAAAAAGAATCTTTTTGTGTTAGGATTGCTAGTTTGTGCGATGTCAGTGGTTGCTCAAACTGAAAAGAAAGAAAGTTGGTATTTTAAGCTTGGAGGGTCTTACTTTATACAAGCAACTGCTACACAATTTCCAGTTGTAGGAGGGCAAACTCCAAACAGAGATGTTTATGTTGATGGAAAATTAGCTTCTAGAGAAAGTATTACGGGATCTTTTGGAGAGGGTTTTCGTTATGGGGGGAATGTAGGATATCGTTTTACACCACGTTTGGGTGTAGAAATAGGTATTAACTACTATAATAGTAATAGAAAGACAATGGTTGAAACTATAGACAGGGTAATTTCTATGACTGGAGGGCCAACGTATTTAGATTTAACTGCAGAAGGACAGGTTAAAGCTTTAGATTTAGCTCCTGCAGTTGTTTTGTTTTTAGGAGAGTTAAAAGGATTTGAACCGTATTCTAAAGTAGGTGCGATTGTTCCGGTTAATGGAAAGTTGACAATTGAAACTACTCAGGATTTTAATGGTCCAGCTGTAGGCGGAGAGAGAAAAGTATTTCAAAGTGATAAAGTTAAACCTAATGCAACTGTGGGGTTTTTAGCAGCTTTGGGGACAAGTTATAAATTAGCAAAAAATCTATCTGCATTTGGAGAAGTTGAATACCGTAATTTTACAGTGCATGGTAAAACAAAAGAAACGACAGTTTACACTGTGAATGGAGCAGATGCTTTAAGTACACGCACTACTGCTCAAATACATTCTAATTATACGGATCATTTAGATAGTATTTCTAATAATTCAGATTTTAATACAGTTGATTCTACTAAGCCAACTGACGAATTAAGTTCATACATCAGTATTAGTGGTGTTGGTTTGACTCTTGGGTTGAAATACAGCTTATAATACAAATCGATATTGAATAATTGAAGAGGCTGTTTGAGAAAATAGCCTCTTTTTTGTGTTTTAAACCAAGGTAGTTTCTTTATAATTGTATTTTTAGTACTGATTGTCCCGGAGTTTCGGGAGGCGTCCTTTTGTCCCGTCCGATGCTTCGGGACGTGACAAAAGATACAGTGAACAGCAGGAAATAGCTTCAAATAAGTATTGACAATACATTTATAATTAAAACTAATTTGAGAATGGTGTTTGGTTTGTTTTTAATATCTAAATTTGCATTGTATTTAAGGTTCGTGAAACTTTAAACTAAACTTTAAACAAAAAAATAATATGGCTTTAGCAATAACGGACGCTACTTTTGAAGAAGTAGTTTTGAAATCAGACAAACCAGTAATGGTAGATTTTTGGGCAGCGTGGTGCGGACCTTGTAGAATGGTCGGACCAATCATTGACGAACTTAGTACAGAATATGAAGGTAAAGTAGTAATAGGGAAGGTTGATGTAGATGCAAACCAAGAATTTGCTGCAAAATACGGAGTGAGAAATATTCCAACAGTGTTGGTTTTTCATAATGGAGAAGTAGTAGGAAAACAAGTAGGAGTTGCTCCGAAACAGACCTACGCTGATAGCTTAGACGCTTTGTTGTAATCGGTAGATTATGATTTATATAAAAGGTTTGACGAAAGTCAGGCCTTTTTTTTATGTCTACTATTTTAGGTGAGACGAGTCTAATTTTAATTGGATTTTATGTGCAATCGTTTAATTTTTAAATCATTCCAACTTTTACTATATTTGAGATATGAAAATCGAATCGCAAATTGAGAAAATTTCCAGCTTTCAGCATCTAGAATTGCTTGCCAATCAAGTGGTGGAAGGTTTTATTTCAGGAATGCATAAAAGTCCGTTTCATGGATTTTCGGCTGAATTTGCAGAACATAAAGTCTATAATGTAGGGGAAAGCACCAAGCATATTGATTGGAAGTTGTTTGCCAAAACGGATCGCTTGTACACAAAACGTTTCGAAGAAGAGACGAATTTGCGTTGTCATATTATTATTGATAATTCCTCCTCGATGTATTATCCAGAATTAAGTGACAAACAAGTTTTCTATGAGAATAAAATAGGATTTTCGGTTTTGGCCTCAGCGGTTTTAATGAATCTTCTAAAGAAGCAACGCGATGCTATAGGACTAAGTGTGTTTTCGGACACCTATGAGTACTACGCACCTGAAAAAGGTAGTGGCCGTCATCATCGAATGATATTAAATGCGCTTGAAAACCTGTTGGAAAAACCAACAATAAAAAAAAAGACGGATACAATTATATTTTTACATCAAATAGCGGAGAAGATTCACCGCCGTTCAATGATTATTTTGTTTACGGATATGTTTCAATCCGGCAATGAAGAAGCGTTGTTTAATGCCTTGCAACATTTGAAACACAATAAGCATAAAGTAGTTTTATTTCATGTCGTAGATAACAAAACGGAGCTAAATTTTGATTTTGATAATGCGCCAAGGAAGTTTATTGATGTAGAAACAGGAGAAGAAGTAGCTATTTTTGCAGATAATGTGAAACAAGAATACGAAAAACAAACAGAAAGGTACTTCAAGAAGCTCGCGTTGACTTGTGCACAAAACAGAATAAAGTATGTTCCGGTTAGTGTTGGTGAAAGTTTTGAAAATATTTTGACTACATACTTAGTTGAAAAACAAAACTTTGTATAATAGAGCAAAGTTTTATTGAATATTTCTTGTAAAAACACTTGCATAAACGGAAATCTATTGTATCTTTGCCACCGCAATAAAGCAGCAGGTTTGGTAGTTCAGTTGGTTAGAATACATGCCTGTCACGCATGGGGTCGCGGGTTCGAGTCCCGTCCAGACCGCTAATATTGGGGAAGCCTTTCTTAACAGAAAGGCTTTTTTGCCCCAATAAGGTATCTAAAGCTAGTTGTGTTGTTTTGGTCGGCCTTGTAAGCTGACCGGGTTTAGTAGTTAGACCAATGAAAAGCTTTCCACTTATGTGGATAGCTTTTTTGATTTAAAGGGAGTTAAGAAGCCTATTTTCTAGTATAAAATTTGTGAAGAATATTTTTTAAGTTTCCGGTGTATAAATGGAAATCTATTGTATCTTTGCCACCGCAATAAAGCAGCAGGTTTGGTAGTTCAGTTGGTTAGAATACATGCCTGTCACGCATGGGGTCGCGGGTTCGAGTCCCGTCCAGACCGCTAATATTGGGGAAGCCTTTCGTAACAGAAAGGCTTTTTTTGTTTCAATATTTTGATCTGTAATTAGAAGAATTCTGATTTATATTGCCAGACAATTACCAGAAACAATCCTAAGTACATCACGCATACTAAAAACGTCACAAAACTCGAAGCTAGAAAGCCCAATAATGATCCTGTGGCAGCCTTTAAAGCGCGCTTGTGGTTTTTAGAGTCGTAAAGCAGTTCTCCCAGAAAGGCACCAAGAAAAGGCCCGATGATAAATCCGAAAGGGATAGGGGCTAAAATTCCTACTATCAATCCTATGTTAGTTCCCCAAATTCCATAAGAACTTCCGCCAAATTTTTTGGTTCCTTTAGCCGGAATCACATAATCCAAAACGGATATAATTATAGTGATCAGTAAAGTAATTCCAAGAATCCAATAATTAGTCGGAACAGCGTTTGTGAAGTAAAGGAAAAGTACGCCGATCCAACTGATACTTATACCCGGTAAAACAGGGAGAAAACTCCCTAAAATGCCTACAATCATACAAATAAAACCAAGAGCCAAAAATAATATGTCCATAAACTTATTTTTAGTATTTTTGAAAAATAAAGAAGCAACAATTCCTTTGTAAATGAATAGGAGAAAAATAATTTTAATATGTTCCCTTTTACTCTATTTCACTATTTCTTTCGGGACTTTAATTGCCCAAGAAAAAAAGACGGGTAGTAACGATGACCTTTTAAAAGACTCACTTTATGTTGTCAATAAAGTAAAAGTATTGAATTATTCTCTGAAACAGTTCGATCAACTTTTTTTTGAATTTTTCCGTAAGAAATCAGACTCGCAATTGGTGTTAACCAAATCAGAATTCTATAGTTATACGATTCGAATTGCTATTTTCTCAGATCGATTAGCTGCCCTGTATCCGGAGCAAAAGCAAACCGCCGCTGAAAATAAAAAGAAGTGGTTCGCTGAATCGTATCAAGATTATTTATTGTCTAAGGCATCCGTAAAAAAATAATTGTATTTTTATAAAATATTAGTCTCAATCAAAAACAAAACCTTGAAGCAATTATACTTTTTATTAGTATTTGTATTCTTTAACTCCTGTCAATACTTAGACAAGCAAGTGCCTTCAGAAAAGGAATTGCTCCAAAAGGAATTAAAAAATATTAATTGGAAAGAAGTCGATGAGTTTCCATCAGTGGTTGATTGTGAAAAAATAGAAAATAAAACACAGCGTCAACAATGTTTTTTTGAGGTGCTAACCCAACTTATTCAAGAAAAATTATGCGCGGATACGCTAGCAGTTCTGTATCCGGAATTAGATACAATTGAAGTAAAAGTAACTGTTTTTCCTAATTCTACTATTAAATTCGAACCTCAGTTCCCTAAGGATTCCGTGGCTTATGACAAAGTGAAAATAGATAGTATACTTCAAGCTCGTTTAGTCGATTTTCCAAAAGTAAATCCAGCCATTAAACGTGGAATTCCAGTAAAAACGCAGTTTATACTTCCAGTTATTCTAAAAGTAGAGTAAGCAATGCCATTTACATTTTCACATCCGGCCATTATTTTACCATTTTTAAAAAATAAAAAATTG
Organism: Flavobacterium fructosi; assembly: GCF_042787335.1. NCBI lineage: Bacteria > Pseudomonadati > Bacteroidota > Flavobacteriia > Flavobacteriales > Flavobacteriaceae > Flavobacterium > Flavobacterium fructosi. The sequence continues at coordinate 344,611 of NZ_JBHZQA010000002.1, forward strand.
TCAGCGACTGCTTTGATGGTTGGTTCTATGTCTCCCGACTTTGAATATTTTTTTCGAATGAAAATGCAAAGCGAAATCAGTCATACTCTTTCAGGGATATTTCTAATTGATTTTCCTTTGGGTTTTATAGTTATGTTTGCTTTTCATGAAATAATAAAACGTCCTCTCATAGATAATTCACCCCTTTTTTTTCAAAGTAGGTTGCAGGAATTAAAAGAGTTTAATTGGGTAAAGTATTTTAATAGTGCTGTTTTTACCGTTCTGATTTCTTTTTTTTTAGGGGCCGTTTCCCATATTTTATGGGATTCAATGACGCATTGGGATGGTTATATGGTACAACGGTTTTCTTTTTTTAATATAGAAGTATTTTCAATTCCGTTATATAAAGTTGCACAGCATGCAAGTTCAATAATTGGCTTGTCGTGGATTTTATTTTATATTTATAAACTACCGAAAAAAAATGGAAATAGCAAAATAATGGATTTTAACTATTGGCGTCTGTCCTTCCTTTTTGCACTAGTTTTTATTGCTGTTAGATTTTATTTTGGAACACAATTGAATCAAATTGGGAATACTGTAGTAAGTATTATTTCTCCAATGGTACTTGCAATTTCTTTAACAGGATTGATTTTTAGAAATAAAAAAATTATTTAGTAAATTTTCTTCCTTTCCATTCGTATTTACCAAATAAGGAATACAAAGCGACAGAAGTGCTGAAAAAAGGGTACAATAAACTGCTCGGAATTAAATAACTCATTTTAGCTTTGGTCAAAAAACGTTGAGATTTGTAAATCAAAACAGTATCAACAACAAATTTCAATACGAATAACAAAAAGATATTCAGAAATGATAATAAGCCCAAAAGCAAAAGTATAAAAGCAAGGACTAAGCTTAAATTTTCAGCAAATACCACTACTGCCAATCCTTTCCCGAACGTACTTTTATACGAACTTGTTTTCGATGCCCAGCGCACTCTTTGATAGAAAAGCGATTTCCAATCGTTCATTGGTTTCGTGATGACAATGTTATTTTTAGATTTCAAATAATGTACTTTTTCGGGAAATTGTTCAGTTGCTTTTTGCAACAGGAAAACATCGTCACCACTTGCAATTCCATCATTTCCATCAAAGCCATTCAGTTCTTGAAAAAGAGATTTGGTGTAAGCAAAGTTGGCACCATTACACATAAAATCTTTTTTTATTCCAAAACTACCAATTGTAGCACCCTGTAAACTAGCTAATTCCAATTGCTGAAAATGATGAAGAAACAAATTGTTACAATCATAAGTAACTGCTCCGGCAATCATAGCAATATCGTGTAGTTGAATGTAATTATCCAATGTCAATAACCAGTTTTTATTGACCACGCAATCAGCATCAGTGGTGATAATCCAATTAGTATTTACTATTTGCATTGCGCTTAAAATCGCATCTTTCTTGGGTGAATTTGAAACCCGAATATTCTTAATAACCGAAACCTTAAACTTTAAATTTTCAACTTTCAACTTTTCTTCAGAAAAATCATCTACCAAAATCACTTCAAACAATTCTAACGGGTAATTCATCTTGGATAAACTGTCTAATAAAAAGGGCAGGTTTTCTGCCTCATTCCGAAAAGGAACGATAATCGAGAACTTTGTTTTTGGTGTTAAGCCATTGTAATCTATAGTATTTACTTTGGTAAAACCATAAATAAGAAATACAATCGCCAGGCAATACAGGATTAAGACGACAGACAAAACAAAAATCATATTCGATTTTTAGTTTTAAAATTCAACACATAATAACTGCCAATCACTACTGGCACAACAACATTCAAAAACCACATAATCGTTGTAACAAAAATTACAATCCATTCGTTTACGCCAAGTGTCCCAAAAAAATAAACGGCAACACTTCCTTTTACAGCAAAATCCAAAAACTGAAAAGTGGGCAAGAAGGAAGCCAGAAAATAAACGCTTGTAATCGTGGCAAGGGCTGTTAAATATAGCAAGTCAACATCAAAAGCCAGAAACAAAAAGTAGTATTGGTGCGAAAAAACAAGAAAACGACAAATCGCTAAAAAGATATTTTTTTGATGAATGAATTTTGGAATTTCGTTAGTCTTATGAATTAATTTTTCGATTGAGAAGCCCTTAATCGTTAACTTTTTTAAAGAAAACAAGATTCCAAACACCAGAAAACAAATTCCAAACAGAATCATAACAGTTTTTGTGGTAATCACATTGTATTGTGCATTGAAATACAATAATCCGATAATCCCAAAAATAACGGTCAAAATCATTTGAATTCCGTTGCAAATGAGGTTTAAAAAAATGACTTTTTTAGTTTCACTTTTTTCGAAAAACAATGCTTTTCCGGCATATTCGCCTACGCCATTTGGTGTAAATAGTCCGGCAGTTAGCGCGCCAAGAACTTGTTTGGTTGCTTCTCCCAACGATATTTTATGGATAAATAGAACTAAATTCTGCCATTTCAAGATTTCAAAGAACCGATTCAAAACACTGAGAAATAAAATGAAGGCGATTCCGCTAACTGACTGGTTTTTCTGGAACAGAATGATGAATTTTTGCCAATCAAGTTTGTCGTTATTTGCTAATTGATCGTAAATAAAATAAAAGGCGCCACCTACAATCAAAAGTTTGATTAGAAGTACAAGGAATTGCTTAGTTTTGTGTGGAATTGAAATCATTGGTGCAAAGTAACAAAACTTTAAACTTTTAGACTTTAAACTTTAAACTAAATCATTGGCAAACGAACGCATCATATTAGGAATTGACCCCGGAACGACGATTATGGGTTTCGGATTGATAAAAATTGTCAATAAAAAAATGGAGTTTTTACAATTGAATGAATTGCAATTGTCCAAATATGACAATCATTATCAAAAACTGAAAATCATTTTTGAACGAACCATTGAGTTAATTGATACACATAATCCCGATGAAATCGCAATTGAAGCGCCTTTCTTTGGTAAAAATGTACAGTCAATGTTGAAGTTAGGACGCGCGCAAGGCGTGGCCATGGCAGCGGGACTTTCGAGAGATATTCCTATTACGGAATACGAACCCAAGAAAATAAAAATGGCAATTACCGGAAACGGAAACGCCAGTAAAGAACAAGTCGCTAAAATGCTCCAACAATTATTAGGGCTGAAAGAACTACCCAAAAATCTTGATTCCACCGACGGTTTGGCCGCAGCGGTTTGTCATTTTTTCAATTCAGGAAAAGTGGTTGGGGAAAAAAGTTATAACGGTTGGGACGCTTTTGTAAAACAGAATGAAGAACGAATAAAAAAGTAAACAGTTCTTTGTCTCAGTTTTCAGCGTTTCACTGGATACTGAGACTCGAAACTGCAACTAAAAATTATATGAGCGGAATCTACATCCATATCCCTTTTTGCAAGCAGGCGTGTCATTACTGCGACTTCCATTTTTCGACTTCGATGAAGAAGAAAGAGGAGATGGTTTTGGCTATTGCCAAAGAAATTAAAGTGCGCAAAAGTGAATTTAAAAATGATCCGAGCAAAAGCGAACAGGGGAAGCAAATGGTGGAAACCATTTATTTCGGTGGTGGTACGCCAAGTGTATTGACATCAGAAGAGATTAATTTTCTGATTGCTGCAGTTTATAGCAATTATTCTGTAATTGATAATCCTGAAATCACGCTTGAAGCGAATCCTGATGATTTGTCTGAAGAGCGAATCATCGAATTATCTAAAAGTAAAATCAATAGGTTAAGCATAGGTATTCAGTCTTTCTTTGAAGACGATTTACAATTGATGAACCGCGCCCATAATTCGGCCGAAGCCCAGAAATGCTTGGAAGTTGCTACTCAATATTTCGATAATATTTCCCTTGATTTGATTTATGGAATTCCGGGAATGAGCAACGAGAAGTGGAAACAAAATATAGAAACTGCTTTGAGTTTTGGGATTCCACATATTTCCAGTTATGCTTTGACCGTAGAGCCGAAAACAGCATTGAACAAGCTTATTCAAACAGGAAAAATTGCTGCGCCTAAAGATGAAGTTGCCCAAGAACATTTTGCTATTTTGGTGGAAACACTTGAAGCCAATGATTTTATCCATTATGAATTATCTAATTTTGGGAAGGAAAATTATTTTTCCAAGAATAATTCGGCGTATTGGTTAGGAAAAAAATATATGGGAATTGGCCCTTCGGCCCACAGTTATGATGGTGTCTCGAGGAGTTGGAATATTTCTAACAATTCGCTGTATTTAAAATCTATACAAGAAGATAAATTGCCTAATGAAACTGAAATTCTTTCTACAGCCGATCGATACAATGAATATATTATGACGGGCTTGCGGACGATTTGGGGCGTTTCTTTAGATCGAGTAAAAACGGAATTTGGGTTTGTTTATTTGGATTATTTGAATAAACAAGTTCAGAAGTTCTTGAACGATGAACTAGTTTTAGTCAAAGACAATGTTTTGAAAACCACCAAGAAAGGAAAGTTTTTGACGGATGGAATTGCAAGTGATTTGTTTATCCTGAACTAGTTTTAGGATCTGTTGATTTTTAATTGATTTTTATGGAAAAAGGATTTACTTATATTTTGACTAATAAAAATGTTACGGTTTTATAAGTAGGAGCAACCAAAAATCTAAAAAATAGAGTTGATTGTCATAGAAATGGGATAGGCGCAGTTTTTACAAAAAAATATAATGCTACTATTTTAATTTATTTTGAAGTATTTGATGATTTAAGCGATGCTTTTAAAAGGGAAATACAACTTGAAAATTGGCATAAAGACTGGAAATGGAATATTGCAAAACTTTCAAATCCTGAATTAAAAGATTTATATTTGAACTTACAAAGTATCTCATGATGAGATGCTGAAATAAATTCAGCATAAATGCTAGCAGTTATCGATAATAAATATCAAGTAGACCTGTCAAAACCCATTGATATTTCGATTTCATTAACGAATACCGATGAAAATCCAATTGCTTGGTATATTGAGAAGCCGGTAATTGAACCCGTTATTTTTGGGGATTGGATAGGAAAAGTTTCTGAAGGGAAATCGTCTACGAATTTTAATAATATTTTTTTTAATCCCCATGGACATGGAACGCATACAGAATGTGTGGGGCATATTACAAGGGATTTTTACAGTATTAATCAATCTTTGAAACAGTTTTTCTTTTTGGCTGAATTGGTTTCGATAGAGCCAGAAATTAGGGGTGAAGATTTAGTGATTACTAAAAGTCAGATTGAAAAAGCATTGAGCACTTCGACTTCGCTCAGCGTGACTTCCGAAGCAATAATTATTAGGACGTTACCGAATTTAGAATCAAAAAAACATTTAAAATATTCGAATACAAATCCGCCATATCTGGATGAAACTGCTGCGCGTTTCATTCGCGAAAGCGGTATACAACATTTACTGATTGATTTACCAAGTGTCGATAAAGAATATGACGCCGGAAGATTATTAGCGCACAAAGCGTTTTGGAATGTAACAAATGTCAATGATTTGAATGCAGATGCGAGATTGGACTGCACGATTACGGAAATGGTTTTTGTTGCTAGTGAAGTAAAGGACGGCAGTTATTTACTGAATTTGCAAATCGCATCTTTTGAAAATGATGCAAGTCCGAGTAAGCCGGTGTTATATAAAATACTATGAAAAACACATTAAAACTAGAAGAATTAGGATTATTTATGCTAGGAATTTATCTTTTCAATCTATTGGATTATGCTAGGTGGTGGTTTCTGGTTTTAATTTTAGTTCCGGATTTATCCATGATTGGGTATGTTTTTGGAAATAAAACAGAAGCTTTCTGTTACAATTTGTTTCATCATCGAGGAATTGCCATTGCATTGTATTTTAGTGGGATTTATTCTTCAAATTCATCAATTCAACTTTCAGGAGTAATTATATTTTCCCACTCTTCAATGGATCGAATGTTTGGTTATGGTTTGAAGTATGAAACGGGGTTTAATTATTCTCATTTGGACGAAATAGGAAAAAAATAAAACAATGAACCTTGAAATGTATTACGAATATTGTGGTTCCAAAAAAGGAGTAATTGAGCATTTTCCTTTTGATGAAGATACAATGGTGTTTAAAGTTGGCGGAAAAATGTTTGCGTTGTCGTCTTTGATGCATTGGGAAAAAGAGGAGCCATCCGTCAATCTAAAATGTGATCCGGACCTTGCTCAGGAATTACGGGCAAGATATGATGACATCAAACCCGGGTTTCACATGAGTAAAATTCATTGGAATACAATTGCGATTAATAAATCTGTTCCGGATTTACTAATTAAAGAATTAATTGATCATTCCTACGACTTAGTGCACAAGAGTTTAACTAAGAAGATACAGCTGGAGCTTTGATTATGGTTTCGATTCATCTAAACTTTATTGTTATTCGGCTATATTAAAATTATTTTTGTCGAAAAACAGCGTTATTTTATTTAAAATCTATCTATTTTTATACATTACAATCCTTATAGCGAAAAATGAGTAAATCACTAAACATTTTATTAATTGAAGATGATGCAATTGAGGTTATGAAATTCAATCGAGTTTTGAGTACCTTGGATGTTAAACATAAAATTGTGGAAGCAAACAATGGAGAAGAGGCATTGGCTATTCTGGAGGTTAAAGAAGTTATCCCTGATATCATAATCTTAGACTTGAATATGCCGAAAATTAATGGGATTGAATTTTTAACAATATTAAAAGCAGACGAATATTTAAAGTATATACCGGCGATAATTTTGACAACATCAAACAATAGAAAAGATGTATTGGAATGTTACAGAATAGGAATTGCAGGCTATTTATTGAAACCGCTTAAATATGATGATTATATTGACAGAATAAAACGTCTGTTAGAATACTGGAGTTGTAATGAGTTAATATCTCAATAAGATCTACGCGATTGTAAATAAATCTATTGAAGAATTAGTAACGCCCAATTTTGGTGCGGATAAATGGGAAGCAATTGAAATTCGTAGTGGAATGATGTAGATTTTTTTATAAGTAGTGAGCCCTATGATAAAGCTATCGTTTTTAAGTTAGCTCAAGTAGTTTCTGAAGAAAGACCTTGAGTGCCTTTTTAATTGCCTTTGGAGAATGTTGGTTCTTAAAGAAAACAAGGGATAAATAAAGAAGATTAATAAAAGCGAAAGGCGATTATTTAAAAGAATTTTCAATCAAATCACGTCTTTTTCAAAATCGAGTAATGGTGATTTATCCAAAGCTGACTCCTCCAGAATTCAAAATTAGTGATGTTACTGAAAATAGCATTAATAGCATTATTTTTCAAAAACAAAGGGACTTCACGACTTCGTAAGAGGGCTTATTCGTGGATTGGGAGTAATGTACAATACTCCTGTCAAAATTAATTTAATTCAAACTCGCGACGAAGGTTGTTAAGATGAAATTTTTAATGTAATTTGGTAAAAAAAAGCATGGAAAAGTTAGGATTTAATTTTGATGAAGATAGCTTCAATAAGTTATTTCCTTTTTATATTCTAATTGATTCTAAATTAAAAATAAGAGGGCTTGGTAAAAGTTTAGCCAAGACTTTACCGTCAATTACTATAAATGACAATTTTAATTCAACTTTTGAAGTTAAAAGACCTTTTGTTGAAAATCCAACTTTTGAAGACTTAATAGGAATTTTTGATCAACTTGTCGTTTTAGGAACCTCTATTAAAGATATTGATTTACGAGGTCAATTTCAACTCCATGATGATTCTATTTTATTTGTAGGTTCCCCCTGGTTTGTCTCAATAAATCAAGTTAGTGAAAGAAAACTGACGTTCCATGATTTCGCTTTCCATGATCCCTTGCTAGACCTGCTTCAGGTTTTAAAAACGCAAGAAATTACTACCCAAGAATTAAAAGAATCATTGATTAAAATTAATAATCAAAAAAAAGATTTAAAAAATGATCAGGACGAGTTAAACAAGCTTTCACTTGTTGCAAGTGCTAACGAGAATGGAGTTGTTTTTACTAAACCTAATGGTGTGATTTTTTGGTGTAATGATGCTTATTTAAAATTGACAGGTTTTTCTAAAGAAGAAGTTATAGGAAGAACTCCTGTTGAGATTGGAAAATGCGAGTACACAAATAGAGAGGACTTAAAGAGAATGACTGGCCCATTTATTAAAGGCGAAAAATTTGATGTAGAATTAGTTCATGGTCGAAAAGATGGCAGCTATTTTTGGACTAAAACAAAAGGGCAACCTGTCTTAGATTCAGCAGGAAACGTTAGTCAGTATTTTGCGATGATAGAGGATATAACCGAAAAAAAGCATGCGGATTTTAAATTACTAGAGTCTGAAAACAGGCTTTCATTTCTTATTGTCAATTTGCAAACTGGTATTATTTTAGAAGACGAAAACAGAAAGCTTTTACTTGCCAATAAAAAATTCTGCAGCATGTTTGATTTTCTAGAAGATCCGAATACTTTAGTCGGTATGGATTGTTCTAATTCTGTTCAGGATTCAAAACGCTTTTTCAAAAATCCCGATTTATATGTAGAAAGATTGAATAGTATATTCAAAATTAATGAACCAGTTTATAATGAAGAATTAGAGCTTGTTGACGGAAGGTTTCTGGAGAGAAGTTATATTCCAGTTTTTAGAGACGGTATTTATAAAGGTAATCTAAGGTCCTACGTTGATATTACGATAAAAAGAAAACACGAAGAAATACTACGAAACGAAAAAGAGAAATACAGCAATATTATTGCTAATATGAATTTAGGCTTAATTGAGGTTGATGAAAACGATAGGATCACTTTAGTAAATCATAGTTTCTGTGAAATTAGCGGTTATACTTCAGGAGAGCTAATTGGGAAAAAGGCATCAACTACATTTCTATCTGAAGAAAATAAAGTGCTTATTGAAACTAAAAATGAATTGCGTACTCGAGGGGTGACAGATTCGTATGAGGTACAGGTGAAAAACAAAAAAGGAGAAAAAAGGCATTGGTTAATAAGCGGCGCGCCAAATTATAATGTTAATGGAAAAATTATTGGTTCAATAGGTATACATCTAGACATAACTGAACAAAAAGAACAGGAAGAAAGACTCTATTTACTCTCTCTAATTGCTGAAAAAAATATAAATTCAGTTGTAATTTCTGACATACGGGGCAGGATTGAGTGGGTTAATTCCAGTTTTGAAAAAATTTCGGGTTACACTAAAAAAGAGTTAGTTGGAGTTAATCCACAGTGCCTATTGCAAGGAGTAGAAACAGATCCTGAAACCACTGATTATTTAAAAAATCAAATTAGTAAAGGGCAACCCTTTAATTGTGAAATTTTAAATTATTCTAAAACGGGAGAAAAATATTGGGTCAAAATCCAAGGACAAGCTTTATATAATAAAAAGGGTGAAATAGTCCGGTTTTTTGCTATAGAAGAAAATATTTCTGACAAAAAATTATTAGAAAATCAAAGGGAAGAATTACTAGAGAGTTTAGCAAAAACTAACAAAGAGCTGGAAGATTATGCACAAATAGTTTCTCATGATTTAAAATCGCCTTTGCGAAGTATTCATTCTTTGATTTCATGGATAAAAGAGGATAGTGATAGAGAATTTAGTGATCAAACCTTAAAATATTTTTCTATGATTGAACATAAAGTGGAAAAAATGGATCATTTAATTGAAGGCATTTTGACTTATTCAAAAATTGATAAAGAGGATATGGTCAAAGAAAATGTAAACACACATCAAATTATACAAGGTATAGTTGATATTATTCACATTCCAAAACATATCACTATTACTCTAAAAAATAAGCTGCCGATTATTAAAGCAGATCGTTATAGAATTCAACAGTTGTTTCAAAATATAATAGGGAACGCTGTTAATTATATTGAAAGGGAAGCAGGTTTAGTGGAAATAGCTTCGGAAGAATTTGATGATCATTGTGTTTTTTCAATCAAAGATAATGGTGTTGGAATTGCAAAAAAACATCAAAAAAAAATATTTAATACTTTTCAATCCTATACAAAAAGTCAGCATTCAACTGGACTAGGGCTTTCAATTGTTAAGAAAGTCGTCGACTCTTATAAAGGTGAAATTTGGATTGAAAGTGAATTAGGTGAAGGTTCTACCTTTTTTGTAAAACTTAATAAGTAAATTATGAAAATCATTTAGGTTTTGAAATTAAAAAATGATGATGGAATAATTGATCTAAATATTTTGATTGATGAGATTTTAAGGACTATTCATATTTGTGAACATGTCGAAATTACTGTAAATAATCAATTGCCCAAAGTATTTGGAAATGACTTTAGATATAAACAGCTATTTCAAAACTTGATACAAAATGCCATCAAATACAATGATAAAGAAAAAATCACTGTCGAAATTGGAAATTCAGAAAGTGATACTGAAATCAGTTTTTATATAAAAGACAACGGAATCGGCATTCCGCAATAGTGCCAGACTAAAATTTTTGATATTTTTTCTAAATTAGAAAATTATGATGCGTCCTAAGGAATAGGGCTTTCTATTGTATAAAAAATTATTAACTACTATAATGGTGAAATTTGGCTGGAAAGTCAAGAAAATATTGAAACAACTTTTTATTTTACAATACTAAAAAACAATGGAACAGCCTAATTTAACATACATCGACGAACTTTCGGAAGACAATATTGAATTTAAAAGTAAATTAATTGGTATTCTTAAAAATGAACTTCCAAATGAAATAAAAGGTTACAGAGAAGAAATGGAAAATAGCAATTTTTCCAAGGCTACACAATCGGTTCATAAACTAAAGCATAAAATATCTATACTTGGTTTAGAAAAAAGTTATTATATTGCTGAAGAATATGAAGGTAATCTAAAAAATAACTCAACAAGTTTGAACGCTGATTTTGAAAATATTTTAAATATCATGCAAGAGTTTGTAAACCGTTTGTAACACCACTTGCAGTATGAATTGCATTATTATTGATGACGAAGAGATGGCAAGAGCAATTATGTCCCAGATGATCACTCGCTATCCTGAACTTAAATTAGTTCAAGAATTCCCCAATGCTATTCAGGCTATAAAATTCTTGAACCACAATGCAGTTGATTTAATTTTCTTAGACATCCATATGCCTGATTTTACGGGTTTTGATTTCATTCAAAGTTTAAAAAATCCTGCAAAAGTAATTTTGGTTACTTCAGATAAAAATTTTGCTATTGACGCGTTTGAATATGAGTGCATTGTCGATTATCTGGTCAAACCAATTACAGAAGATCGTTTGAATAAAGCAATTCAAAAAGCTAATGCCTATATATTCACAGCTAAACCAATAGAAATAAAACTAAATGTAGAGGACAACGCAAATGAGTTTTACATCAATATAGACCGTAAATTGATAAAAATCGAAATACCATCGATAAATATAGTAGAAGCGAAAGGGGATTATATCCATATAAAAACAGAAAGCAAAAATTATATTGTTCACTCTACCCTAAAAAAAATTGAAGATAAATTACCTAAGGATTTATTTTTAAAAGTGCATCGTTCCTTTTTAATTAATACCAATAAAATTATTGATATTGAGGATAATAGTGTGTTAATAGCCAAAGATGTGATTCCTGTTAGTCGCGCTAATAGACCAGAATTAATGAAAAGATTAAATTTGTTATAATCAGTTCGTCGTTACAAATTCGTATTTCGGCGATAGAAAGTACGAAATAAGCTGGTAAATAAATTTAACTTGGATTTAATTCATTAATTTCGAAGAATAATTTAAATGCAAAATATATGATGAACTCTACACAGTGTAAAAATAAAAATTTATTTTTAAGCTTTATTGGTTTTATTTCTTTTTTATTCATTTTTGGATTTGAAAGTAAAGTAAATGCTCAAACCAAACCTAATTTTGGTACAGCTGCTAAATTTGTCCTTTTTTCTGGAATTGGAGCGATCTCAAATACGGGTACTTCTACCTTAAAAGGGAAAGTTGGCGCAAATATTGGTGCGATCTCCGGTTTTGGAGCACCTACAACTGTAGATGGGACAATAGAGAATGTCAATATAGTAACCGCACAAGCTGCTTCAGATTTAAATGCAGCCTGCGTTCAACTTCAAAATACAGGTGCAACAGTAACGAATCACAGCACGACTTACGGAAATGGCGAAACTCTTTTGCCCGGTGTTTATTCTGCTGGAGCAGCGGCATCTATTATTGGGTCTCTCACATTAGATGCTCGGGGAAATCCAAACGCTTTGTTTATTTTTAAAATAGTAGGAGCGCTTTCAGCTGCTGCCAATACAGCTATTATTTTGACTAATGGTGCAGTAGCTGCAAATGTTATTTGGATTGCAAACGGTGCAGTTGCTATGGCTGCAGGAAGTACAATGAATGGTACCTTCATAGGATATGATGGAGCTGTTTCTATGGGGGCCGGCTGTACGTTAAACGGAAGCTTATATTCAAATGTTGGAGCCGTTTCCATTTATGAAACAAATGCGACAATCTCTCCAGATAACGCTTCTTATAATTTTTTAGGCAACTACACTGCAGATGGTACACCACAGTATTTTGCTACAAGCGATATTGTCACCACAGAATCACTTAATTTAATTAAAAATTCATTGCCAGAAAATTATCCTGTTCCAACTTATAATCCTCAATACCTTTCTTCAGAATATGATACCGATTTACGGTTAAAAACAAATGCGGATGTATGGGTAACATTTGTTTCCGAAGATACAGCATATAAAAATGTTTTAGGATTTTACACCTACAATATTAATAATCCCCCAACAGTAGCTCCAAGCGCGACTGACATTACAATTGTTTTTCCTAATGTTTCAGCTGAGGGAAGCGGTGGTAGTTTATTGACTGGAAACAAAGTCAAAATTGGAAATTTTGATGCAGGAACAGGAATAGGATGGGTACTTTTAGCTAATGGATGGGATGATACTCATGTGACCGATGGACTATCGAAATTATTTTCTAACCCAAATTTTAATCCGGAGGCCCACTCAAATTTAAGACAACATAATGTACTCTTGAAAGACATAGAAAACCGAAGAATAATTCTAGGATTCGAGGATGTAAGAAGAGATTACTCGTCTTGTGATAATGATTTCAATGACGCTATTTTTTACGTTTCAGCAGCTCCATTTGAAGCTTTTGATACAAATAATGTTGCAGATGTAAGTAGTGCCACTGATGTTTCTTCAGCAAATAATGGAGGTTTAGAGAGCAATGGAGATTTAGCAACACTTATCGCTAAAAGAAACTTTAATAGAATAAAATCGAACAGTTTTGCTGATAAAAAAGAATTGCAAAATAAGTTTTTTGTGGCTGCTAATTTAACAGGTAAAACAACGGGAACAGATTTGTCAAGTTTACTTCCTACTACTGGAATGTATGGAACTGAAACAACTTACGTTTCAAGTCCAACTGATTTACTGGGAATTACTAATGCAAAACAAGTGTATTCAGTAGATTATTATGAAGGGGCAAGCCGTGTTGCGGCAGTATTAGCAACAGAAACTGTTGGAGGTATTTATAGCCATTCAAAAGCGATTTGTGATCGTTTAAATAGTTCTTCTTTAGAAGATATCAGAACGATTAGTTTAAATGGGTATGAAATCATAATGGTAAAATTAAAAAGAGCCAATGGATTAATTGAATATGCCTTGAATTTTTCTATGCAACAATTACCTACAGAAAATAAATTACATAGTTACTGGAACTTAACTCAGTATCCAGCGGGGGATTATCTTAATTTTCAAATTTGGGGTTCTTCTATGGGACAAGTGAGTAGTATTGCAAATAATATTTTAGCAAAATTTACTGCAAAAGGAACTGTTAGTGCTGATGTCGTTAGCAACAGAATTCCAACCGTTTTTGTAAAAAAGGGATTTTACAAAAATGGGCAATTGCATCTTTCTTTAATTAATAAATCGGGTGCTTCAAATTTAATTTTCGAAGGAAATAAAAAAGCCACTGAATTATCTGCAACTGAGTTTGTATCTCAAAACATAAGCTTGTCTGGTTCTTACGAGCAAGAGGTAGTAACAGATTTAGGCGGTATATTTGATATTGGTTTCTCCGTAATAGGAAATAAATCAGCACAAATTGACGCATTGTATTTAGCTGATGGACCTTGGGGATTGGATTATTCTAAACTAGAAACTACAATTGCATCATTTAAAATTGATAACAAGGTAAATACTGGAATTACAAGCGATCAATATGCTATAGAACGAAATGCTGCTGTTAGCGGAAGTGTTTACGGGACGATGAATTTATTTAGAAATATTCTTCCAGGGGAATTAGTTTTTGATGTAAAGGCATACACTGCAATAGGTTTTAAAATCCAAAATTCATTACCTGTTGAGGTAGTTTTAGTAACAGATCATACAACAGACTGGAATGATCGATTGCGTTTTCAGCTTCCAGCAAATTCAAGTATTTCAGATTTGAATGTTCTTTTTGACAAGTTTACTAATCCAAAAGGTCAAAAATACAACAACGAAAAAATTAAAGGACTTGTTTTCTCTGTCCAAGGAAATTACAAAGCTTTTCAACCTTTTGAGATTAATGTGTCTCAATTAGTGTTTAAAAATGCAAGTTCTTTAAGTACAGCTCATTTTGCAAATGGATTTGGAAAGAATATATATAATTATCCTAATCCATGCCAGCTTTCCACTACACTTGTACTACCTAAAATAACCGAAAGTGCAAGTGTAAAAGTACTGGATCTTTCTGGAAGAATTCTAATTACCAAAGAATATAAAATAATGCCATCTAATAATGAAATACAAGTGGCTTTAGATAATTTAGCTAAAGGGGTTTACCTATTTATTGTTAAAACAAAACAAAATGAAACATTCCAAAGCAAATTTATAATTAACTAAGAATACCGCAACGTAAGAAAAAGCGATCCAATTGGATCGCTTTTTTTTGGTCTATAATTTTTGCTATTACTTTATTATAGAAACAGAAACATTGTTGTTTTACACCGATATTTACCATTTACCGATACCTCTTTTGTAGTTTACGATTTAGCAATTAGTTGGTTTGCTGTGCATTGTAGAAATGTATTCTACTTATCTGCAAATCAAGGTGTATTTATTTGTTTTAGAACAGTGGATTAAGAAATTAAAGTTTCATTATAAAACAGGCACTAAAAAATTGTGAAAGCACTAATTTTCATTAAGATCATAGTCCCTCAAGCTTTTCATAACCTTGGTAGTATGTTTTTTAAATTTAAGTAACTGCATGTCTTAAAAATACTGTAGTGGAAAATTAGTTGCGTATAAATAAATAAAAATCAATTCATTAAGCAAGAACAAGCAATGGAACTCAAGGCGTGCAATAACAATAATCATAACCGTTTTTGAGTTTAGCGTAAAAACAAAGAGGCTGCCTATTGTTAAGCCTCTTTCTGGTTTAAAAATTTTAGTAAGTATGGCTATTTTAGTTCGAAAACAGTGCGGTCAAATAGATTCCATTTTAAGCGAAGTCCCATTTCCGTATAGGTAAATCCAGCAACAGAGACAGATGCAATATTACTGCGTCCACCATAAAGATTGGCTAACAATCGATCAGAGAATTTATAGCCAAAACGAGCTTGAATTCTATAAGTAAGTTGCTTGTCATTTTCTTCTATAAATTGATACCCTACCGCTGCATTTACATTATAGAACCAG
The DNA here is from genome assembly GCF_042787335.1 of Flavobacterium fructosi. NCBI lineage: Bacteria > Pseudomonadati > Bacteroidota > Flavobacteriia > Flavobacteriales > Flavobacteriaceae > Flavobacterium > Flavobacterium fructosi. The sequence goes on from NZ_JBHZQA010000002.1 coordinate 360,279, forward strand.
CATTTGCTTAGTGCTATTTTTTCATCCTTTAAGAAATCAACAAAGATCTCAAAAGCATTAAATTTCTTTGGACTAAAATAAACTGTTGGCAGCTGATCTTTAAAAGAGATGAACTGATAATTAAAACCGCCTTTCAAAACAGGTTGCGACATGAAATTATAATACAGTGAGGTAAAAAGTAAGTTTCTAGTGTTATTATCTGTTTGAGTGGTGTAGAAATACTGGGTAAACCATCCCAAATTAAAATTACTGCCAATATTGTAGTTCAAATAATAATTGTTTGCGGCAATCTGTTTTTCAATCAAATCAGTATTAAAATTTTGTAAATCACGTTTATATCCTATTTCTAAATCTTGCAATTTAAGTGGTTTTATTTTGAAATAAAGGTTAATCAATGATTGCGTATACTTACCGGCTTTTGAATTGGCAGATGTAATACCCGCTTCCAAATTAAAATTGATTTGAGGATAAAATTTATAACCAATTCCTATCAGCATATCATTTGTATTTGCTGTAACATTAGTTACTTTATTACCGGTTTTTCTAAATTGATATGCTGTGTTTATAGACCATTTTGTCGATAAAGGAAAAATCACATTCGTACGAGAGCTAATTGCGGTGTTATTACCGTTATCAAAGGAATAGCTTAGCTTCTCTTCTAAAGTTGGAGTATAATCTTCCTTGATTTTTTTTAAGAAGTTTTCGGCATCATTTTGATTTTTGAAAATTTCCAAAGTTTTAGCAACGGCATCAATGGAGTTAGTTATCTCGCCAGTGGCATAATAAGCATTTGCAATTCCAAGATTTCCATCAAAAGATTTTGAATCATTTTCTAAAATAGTGGAGTAGTATTGTATGCTTTCTTTAAAATCGCTGCGGTAAGTTGCTAAAGTTGCTGATAGAGCCAGTAACCAATTTTCATTCGCATATTTAGTGTTTAATTCAGTTATTTTTTGTTCAGCTAGTATATATTTTTTATTCCAAATTAAAGCCTGAACATAGCGTTCCTGTGTTTGTTTAATTATATTTTCATCGTTGCTACTTTTCGTTTTTCGGATTGCTTCTTCAGCTAAAGCTAAAGCTTTTTTGTCTTTTCCGTCGATATGTTCAATTAGGGACAGGCCCTTTAATGCAATTATTGGGTCATTTTTCGCAATCAGAGAATACGTTTGTTTTCCTTTAGTAATATTTTTAGTTATTAAAAATAAATTGGCTTTGTTTAAGAGCGTTTCCTTATCATTGGGGAAATCGATTAAAATTTCATTATAAAAGGTTTCTGCGTCGCTATATAATTTTTCACTTACCTTCTGATTGGCATACCCTAATTTTATATATTTTCTAGAAATTAAAGCGCCAAGGTTTGCATGTGAAATTTCTAACGCTCTATTAACATAAAAAAGAGCATCTTTGAACTCTTTTAAATTAGAAAGTGTGTTGGCATAGCCAAGATTAGCAACAAAATTAGTTGGATTTCTTTCAACCAAAATACTGTAAAATGCTTTAGCTTCAGCAAATTTTTTGTTCCAAAGTAAAGATTCAGCATAATTTAGTTCGATTTCTAAATCACCAGGATATTCATTTTTTAAATTTATAAAAAGATTTAAAGCTTTGTCAGGCTGACTGTTTAAACCAATTGCTCTGGCATAACAAAGTCTTGCTGTTTTGTTTTGGGGATAGGATTTTAAAATAGTATCAAAAAATATCTCGGCTTTGCCAAATTCTCCGTTTTCAAGATGGCTAAAACCTTCACTCATATCTTGAGCACTACTACTGAAACTGCAACAAATTAGAACAATAAAAACTAAATTTTTTAAAAATGTCATTCGGTATTATACTTTAATTATTTCAATGCAAGTTAGGATAAAGGGATCACATCTGAACTATAGTAAAATGTTTTTCATCGAACAATTATTTGATTTCAAAGAACAATGTTTTTTTAATTGTGTTCATGACGGGAACTATTAAAATATAGTTTGAGGTTAATTTTATTTCACATTATTTTTTTTGTACTATTGTTACTATTATTCTTAAAATTGCCTCTTTTGAATTTTCCTTCAATTCCTAAAAAATTAAGTTCAGACCATGTCTTTATGTTAACAATGTTAGTTGTTAATGCTGGAAATTATATTTATAACTTATTAGTGGGTAGAATTCTTGGACCAAGTGAATTTTCGGATGCAGCAATTTTAATCACTTTTCTGCTGATACTGTCGTTTTTGGGAATGACTTTTCAAATTGTTGTTGCAAAATATGCGGTTTTGTATGAAAATCAAAAATTGCAACTCTTTGTTGTTACGGTGACAAAGTTTGCAGTTTTTTTTGGTGTTATTTTTGGAGCAATAATACTGTTTTTTAATGAGGAACTTCAGATTCTTTTTCATACCAAAACAGCAGCAATGTTTATTCTTTTTGCAATGGGAATTCCTTTGTATTTTTTGATGAGTGTAAACAGAGGACTGTATCAAGGTGGAAATGATTTGAACAGAATGTCAATTACTTATATAACAGAAATGGTAAGCCGTTTATTTTTAACAGTGGCACTAGTTCTTTTGGTTCCCACTTTGCCCACATCAGTGGCTGTGGCTGCGGGAATATCAATGTCACTTGTTTTTGGTCTTTTTCCCTTTCAGAAAAGCATCGGTATCAGAACAAATATTTCCAAAACAAATGAAATTTTAGATACAAAGAGTATCGTTACTTTTTTTGCACTAACAGCCTTTTATGAATTAACACAGATCATTATAAACAATAGTGATATTATTTTGGTAAAACACTATTTCAATAGTAAAGAGGCGGGTTTATATGCTTCTTTAGCATTAATAGGAAGAGTTGTTTATTTCGTTGCGTGGATGTTTGTAATGTTGCTTCTGCCAAAGGTTATATTATTAAAAAAAGAAGGTAAAGACACGTTGCCCATTCTAATGAAATATGTAGGATACATTGCTGTTTTATCAGTAGGAATTATCCTTTTTACTTTTTTGTTTCCTGCGTTTGTAGTTAAGGTTATGTTTGGAGAAAAGTATATTTCTATTGCTTTTTTATTATGGAAATATGCATTGGCGACTTCTGTTTTTGCAATTGCAAACATCTTTGCGTATTATTTTTTATCCATGAATAAATATATACCAGTTATTATCTCTGCAGTCTTGGGACTCGCGCAAATTGGACTAATAGTTTTATTTCATAATTCTCTTCAACAAGTAGTAGAAATGCAAATTATTGCTATGTTGATACTGCTGTTTTTTCAGCTGTGTTTTTTCTTTAATCATAATAAAAAGAATGCTCGTCTTTACAAATAAACCATTCGTCGAAAAAAATAAAAAAAAATCATATGAATAAAGATATTTACAGTGTTGAAAATGAAGAACCAATGAAAGTAGCTGTAATAACATCATTCCCTCCCAGCAAAGTAACCCTGAATGAATATGGTTATCATTTGGTGAAAAATTTTGTGCAAAGAACAGAAGTTTCACAGTTGCTTTTGATTACCGATAAAACAAAAGAGCCAAAACAACTGGACTTTAAAAATAGTACTAAAGTATCTGTTAAAGAGTGTTGGGAATTTAATAGTTATGCAAATATATTCACCATCTGTAGAACTATTTTCAAAGAGAAGCCAGACGCTGTTTTGTTCAATTTACAATTTGTAAAATTTGGAGATAAAAAAGTTCCTGCAGCTTTGGGGTTATTGATACCTATGATTTTGCGACTTTTTGGTTTTAATACAATTGTTTTATTGCACAACATATTAGAACAAGTAGATCTCGAAAATGCGGGTTTTACAAGTAATAAAATTGCCCAGAAGACATATAAATTGATCGGAACATGTTTGACTAAATGTATTCTCAAAGCAGATAAAGTAGCGGTGACAATTAGTAAATATGTAGAGATTTTAAATGAAAAATACAAAACTGATAATGTAATATTAATTCCTCATGGTACCTTCGAAATTCCAAAAAACCCCAATTTTGATTTGCCTGAAGGTCCTAAAAAGGTAATGGCATTTGGTAAATTCGGGACTTATAAGAAAGTTGAAATATTAATAGATGCAGTTGAATTAATTAGAAAAAACAGTGATGAAGCAATAGAAATTGTAATTGCCGGAACAGATAGTCCTAATACTCCCGGATATTTACAAGAAGTTAAAGAAAAATATGCTCATATTCCCGGTATTATTTTCACGGGTTATATTGAAGAAAATGAAGTTGCTACAGTTTTTAATGAAAGTACAATGGTCGTTTTTCCATATACTTCTACTACTGGAAGTTCTGGCGTTCTGCACCAAGCGGGTAGTTATGGTAAGGCAGTTGTTATGCCGGATTTAGGTGATTTAAGTATTTTAGTAAAAGAAGAAGGATATATAGGAGAGTTTTTTAATCCTGAAAGTACAGAATCACTTGCAAAAGCTATTGAAACAATTTTAAAGGACGACGATTACCGACGAAAACTAGCGGAGACAAACTACAGGGCAGCTTGTGAACTTTCTATGGATAAAATAGTTCAGATGTATATTCGCGATTTTAAGCAAGTTAATTACGATAAAATAATAAGATGGGTTAATGGTTAATGTATAAAAAGGAAGGCTTCCTATTTCCATTAATATCAATAAATCCAAAACGTTTTTGTCGTTTCTTTTGCCAAGGCCATTTACCTGCAACTTGATCCGGAACGTGAGGGAAATCATATAAGGTCCACGACATAAATGCAAGATTATTCTTTTTGAATAATGCTTGCATTTTTTTATGATATTGTGCCTGTTCTTCTTCATTAGAACCTCTCAAGTTCCATATTCCTTTGTACGAGGGAACTCCAAATTCTTCAATAACGAGGGGTTTTTTGGTGATTTTTTCCAAAGTCTTAATTTCTTTTTCCAGATCTTCAATTGCATTGTAAAAATGATAAGAAACAAAATCAACTTGCTTTTCTAAATGCGTTGCTTCTGTAGAGTTTGACCAACCTATAGTAACCAAATGATTTGGGTCATTTTCTTTAACAACAGAAATCATGTGTTCCAACCAATTCAGGACATTGCTTTTGTCTCTGTTTTCAAAATCTAAATTGGGTTCGTTCTTTAAATCCCAAGCTAAAATAGCTTTGTGGTCTTTAAATGTTGAAACAATTTTTTCTGCGTGACGATGAGTTAAAGTCCAGTTTTCCAACGTATAGTCGCTATAAAAATCAAAAAGAGTAACGATTACAAAAAGGTTTTTAGTTGCGGCTAAATCCAATATTTTTTTGAGTTTATCCATTTTTTCTTGTTTGATTTCGGCTTTGCCAAAATCATCATATTGAATAAAAATCCGAACTGTATTTAGTTTTGCATTTTTTATAATATCAAAATCTTTGCTAATTGTATTTGTATTAAAAGAAGTGCCAAAAGTATCCCAAGCAGAATTTTTTGGATAATAATTAATTCCCTTAATCGTAAAATCGACATTGTTTTTAGTGATTTTATTTCCTATTATTTTAAACATAGGCTGCGATTTTACTGTATCCAAATGAAATGTTGTTTTTTCTATTCTTTGGAGATGTCGCACTCTCCAAAAACCATCTTCAAGCAACATCATTACTTTGTAAGTTGCTGTGTCCTGAACTGCTGTAATTAATTTTTTCTTTTGATATACTTTTTGAAATTCGACGACATTTTTATCGGTGAAAACGACTAACTGGCCATCGGCACTATAAAAGTCTAATTTTGGATTGTGTTTTAAAGTGGTGCTTTCAATCGTAATTTCATTCTTGATATTATATTTTAATGTGTTATATAAATTTTGACGTGTATTTTGGGTGTAATAATCGGCTATTCCTGACTTTGAATTTTCTTGTAGCGATTTGTTTTTAACATACCACGAAAAAAGATAATCTTTTTCGATTGTTTTTAAAGTGTTTAGTTCCATAACTCTTCCGGGATTGACAGTGCTTTCCCAAACTACTTTTGGTAAGTAGATATTGATGGTTTCTTTTTCTAAATGCAGCATAGAAGTTCTATCAGCACCAGAATTTAAAAAATCGAGTACTTTGCTAATGCCGAGGAGTAACAAAATATTTATAACAGTAAACGATATTATAAGAACTGCTCGGGTAATATTTCTATTGTTTATTAGGGTCATAGTATTTTATTTCTGATTTTTGAGTAATGCCCAAGGTAGTAATTTCAAAACGATAATTTTTTGCTTTGTAAAAATCAGCCAAAATGTGAAAAGTTGTAATTCCGTTTGATGAATCTTCTTGTAAAGTGGCGACTAATTTGTTTTCGTGAATGATTTTTACAGTAACTTTTATTCCATCAGGAACTAGTTGGTTCATAAAACTTTTTAATGGTCCTACAGTAATTGTTCTGTTTTGATCAGAAAACATATAATTGAATGTTGATAATATGGGTTTGTAATTAATAAACAAAGAGTTACTTTCTGAAATCCCAGTGATATACCCTTTTACGTCGTACAAATCGGGATGATCAGGATGTAATAATTGACCTGTTGCAATTCCTTTTATTGTTGTTCCAAAAGTCTTTAAAATTATACTTTTTTGATTAATGATAATAAAAGTGACTAAAGTACCATCACTAACGATATTGCCAAATGGGTCTTTAATTATTGATGTAGATAAAGTGGTGATTTGATTGCCATCTGCAAATTCGTGATTCCGTGTAAAATGGATGCTGAAATTAGAGGCAATATTAGGGCAGACTTCTGTGTCGATTTCTTTTGTAACTATATTTTTGCATTCTGTTGAAAATAAAATTTTGCCGATCTGTCTATCAGAGAATATATTTTTCCAAGCAATGAAATCTTTAGTTTTTCTGGCATCAATTGTAATGTTATTGGAAAATTGATTTTTGATTAGTACGGGCGTATTTTCTATAACTGGATTGTCAAGCCCATCCGTTGGAACGACTACCATCATCGTGAATTGTTTTCCACCCGCTAAAATACTTCGAGGCCCTAAATAATTTTCAATTTGAGTTTGTTTGTTTCGATTGGGTTTGATTTCAAAAACACCTTGTGTTACTATTTCTTCATTAAAAATTAAAAACCAGGATACAATGCCCGTTTTATTGAAGTAAATTTGTGGTAGCTTAAATGTCAGTTTGCCATTTTTATTAGTTCCTTGTATTAAAGTTTTGCCATAGGAATGAACTATGTAAAGCTGCGGGACGGTGGCTTGTAAATTAGATGTAAATTGAATTTTCACCTCCGTTCCTGCTACAAAAAATTTAGTTTTTGTATCTAGTATAAAATTTGCTTTTTTTGTTGTTTCCAGTGAAGTGCCAAAAGCCACAAGAAGGACGATTGATGTTAAAAAGGTGATGTAAACTAATTTTCTCATTATCGTGGATTTCCAATATAATTGTTAATTTCTATTTTGATGAAATCATAACCTTTGCCTTTTACCTTTTGTAATTGTTCTTTTTCACTGTTGTTATTTCTATTTGGAACAACCTCCTTACCAATTGATTCGTTAGATAATCCGTTTACAAAGCAATTTTGCAAAGAGGATTGTAAAAGTTTTATGTTGGTTAAATCCATAAAAGTATAGTCAAAATATTGTTTTCTCTCCACTCTTAACCCCTCTCGTACAAAGAAATGGTCCACATAAAGTAAATTTTTAGTACTGTCAAAATACGAAATTAATAATTCCGGGATAGTTACTTCCTGGATTCCAAAATTAAATAATGTCCCTTTTAAATGTTTTTTGGTAATTTCTAAATCGGATAATCCAACTTGCGAATATAGATCAGTGATGGCAATATTTCCGGCACATTGAATGTCAAATGTTGCTGGAATTTTAATGATTTCTAAGGGGGTAAATTCATTGGGATTAAACGTTGTCGGTTTTACATCTGTGTTTTTTAGCCAAGCAATGTCTTCAAAATTTACTTTGAAACTGGTGATTTCTTTTGGCATTAATTTGTGTTTTATAACATATTTAGCATTATGTGAAGCTAGTTTTTTATTGTTTTTGTCATACAAAGTTGCTTTCAATGTTACGTCCGCAGGAAAATTATCTACGTTTTGAACCTCGCCTATTATCATATATTCGTTGTTGATTTTGATAAGTTTTGCGGAAAGAATTTCAAGAACCGGTTGTTTTAATTCATCATCATGATAAGTTTGCTGGGTCGAAATTACTCTTCGGCCATGCTTAAAAAATCCCGTTCCATTAGTAGAAACAAACTGATCCGGCGGAATATCTAAATCAAGCTGTACTGGGTTAATAAACCATTTTCCATTTGCTTCTGCCACATTATGAGTGTATTCTTTAACTATGATTTCGAGCGGAGTAATCCATTTTGTTTTTACCAATACTTTAGCTCTGTCTTTTGTTTGGTGTAAAATAGTAATATCAATAGCATCTAATTTAGCATAGGAATTCAATATACCATCAGCCACTGATGTTTCGAGCATAAATTGAGAAATTGACAATTTGCTTTGCGGATTCATAAAAGAGTAAGCCTTTTCAAATTCTTTGAAATCAATAGCATCGTAGTAAGATCTAACGACGTTTTCTGGGCTTATTTGTGGGGCATTGTTAATGTAGAATTTATAAACGAAACTCGCAATAATTAGAAGTAAAGCAACAGCCCACACGTGTAAAATTATAATTAGTTTTCTTGAAAAGGTCGTATATGAAACTTTAAAATTAAAGAAAACAGGAGAAGACGCTGGTTTTAATTTTAGAGCTTGATACAAAATCATTTGAATGTTTAATACAAATGCAATCAGGACCGATAATAAAGGAATAATTCCCCACATTAATTTTTGGTAAACCGGTACATCCTCCATGGGAAGGATTTTAGATAACGGTAGAATATTTAGCTTTTCCCATACCATGATTCCATTTTCAAGTAATGTTAATCGATGCCAGCCACAGAAATATAAAATAGGATCATAAAATTTATCATTTGAAAAAACATATTTCAAGTTGTATTTTTCAGGAACGGTAAGGAATTGTTGTAATGATCCGATGCCTTCCACGCCTCTAAATTTTGAATTTTCCAGACGTTCAACCGCTCTAGAAGTCAATTCAGGAAGCCTACGGGCAGAATGGTAGTTTCCGTCAACTGTAAGAGCCTTAGTTTGGTACGATAAAGTTGCCATTTGATCTCCAAAACCCAGAGGCAAATAACGCCATTGATCGTGCTGATCCTGATTTAGGAAATTAATTATGGGTAATGTGTTTATTTTTTGTGGCTGAAATGGTCTGAAATATCCCATTGTAATTGTTAAAACTGTCATCAATAAAAAGGCTCCCGCCATCAATCCGCCTAAAACTTTATAATATACAGATCCAAATTTATTTTGTAGCGCTTCTTTTAAATCACCTTCAACAAATCGGTATGCAAATTCTCCAAACATGGGTAAACTCATAATAGATGCCCATAATGTGAACCTGTCTAATGTCAGGATGTTAAAGGCATTTTTCCCTAAAACCATTAACGGTATAGGGGTGGTGCCTCCGGTTCCTAGGATTGTTAATAATGTCAGTGATAATCCAAAAAACAGATATCGTTTGCTGTAATATCGATATAGAATATAAGGTAAAAAGAACAGTAAAATTCCCCATGGAATCAAAAAGAACATCAGGCCAGAAGAGGTGACTTCAATAAAATTATCCCTGCTTCCGTGTGGAATAGGAACTTGTGTAATTGGATTTTTTTTAGAATTTATCCAATAAGGTAAAATACAAAAAACGATAAGAAATACAGATGTGGCCCCAAAAAGTACAATTCTTTTGAATAAGGTAAGGAAGGATTGCAAGAAAATTTTAAAGGTGACTTCTTTGTAATTTTTCACTTTTTCTCTCGAGGTGTCCATAATAACCATTCCGATTAGAGGGAAAATAAAAAAAATCATTCCGAAAAGTGGTGTCACATGATGAGAGCAAATCGTTACAGCTATTAAAGAGATGGAAGAAAAAAAGTATTTATAGCTACCCGTTTTAATCCATAAATAGATTTCCGGCAAGGAATGCATTAAAACTGAAATTCCAATAATACTGGGTAATTGCCCAAAAATATGAAGTGTTTCCACAAAGGAGGAAGAAAAGACGGCTAAAAGAGCAGTATATCCCGCTACTGTTCTGTTGCCTGTCATAACCAATGAAAAACGATAGATTCCTGTTATAAATAGTAGAATGCCAATTATCGCGACCGAGAACAGTCCAAATTTTAATCCACCGATTAATGATAAAATACCAATACATTGATGAACCAAGGGAGGATAACTCATTACTGTAAAACCGGTGTACCAGCTGTAGTTCCAAGGTTCAAACCAGCTATGAGCATAATGATTAGCAAAAAACAAATGAATCAAAGCATCATAAGTATTTTCTAAAGTAAAAAAGATCGCGCTGGAGTGAAATACGAGTCCTATTAAAATTGCTGCTATTAAATATTTATTGGATTTTTCTTTCACTAAAAATTTATTGTTATCAAAGTTGTAAATATAAGTAATTAACATGTATTAGTGAGATTTTAAATGTCGATATGAATCAATCCATTCATCTATACATTCGGTGCCATTGGTCTAATATTTAGAAACTATCAAGCAAACAAACTATATTTGCTCAATATTAATATTATAAAATCATAAATTAATGAAAATACTTATTGTCGATGACCAACAATTAGTTTTGCTTTCTTTAGAAAAATGTTTGACAGATTTAGGTTATGAAGTAAGAAGCGCCAACAATGTTTTTGATGCTATTGCTGAATATGATGAATTTTTACCAAATCTTGTCATTGCCGATATTAATATGCCAGTATTTAATACTGTAAGTGATGCTGATCAGACAATTGACAATAATGCAAAGGCAGCAGGGTTAGAGATTGTCAAATATATAAAAGTGATTAAAAAACATGAAATTCCTGTTATGATTTTATCCGGTAATAATGACGAAGATGTTATTTTAAAAGGATTTGAATTAGGTGTTTCAGATTATATGAAAAAACCTTTAAGCCTTAATGAGATAGGGGCAAGAGTCAAAAGACTCATAGGCGTACGTAAAGAAAGTTCTGTTGATAATAATAATCGGTTAATTCAAAATAATTGTGTAGGTGTAGTGATTCCTTGTTATAATGAAGAATCGAGATTATCAGGTGATGAATTCAAAAAATTTGTCCATAAAAATTTAGGATATCATTTGTGTTTTGTAAATGATGGCAGTAAAGATAAGACGCTCGAAGTGTTACAAGAGTTACGCAAAGGAAAGGAAGAGTATATTAGTATTTATGACTGCGAAAAAAACGGAGGTAAAGCCGAAGCAGTCAGACTGGGAATGTTGCATTTAGCGAAGCAAACCCAATTTGATTATATAGGTTTCTTGGACGCTGATTTATCAACTAATTTTGAAGATTTTGAGGATTTAGTTCAAACGATATCCAATTCAAATTATAAAATCGTTAGTGGATCCCGTATCAACAGAATGGGGGCATACATAGCTAAAGAATCAGCAAGAGCAATTTTTAGCAAGATAATTAATTTTATTATTAGAAAAACCTTAGGAATGGATTTTAAAGACACACAATGTGGTGCCAAAATCATGAGTAAAGAAATTATTGAAAAAACATTCCAAAAAAAGTTCTTGACAAAATGGTTGTTTGATGTTGAAATTTTCATGCGAATGAAAAAAATATATGGAGCTGAAGAAACAAAGAAATTAGTATGCGAGAAACCATTAAACAGATGGGTTCATGTGGATGGTTCCAAACTTTCATTTAAGGATTCCTTCAAAATCATTTTTCAAATCGGTCAAATTGCAATTCATTACAAATAAAATTACTTTTAAATTATAGTTCAAAGAGATTATACAATTTGTATGATCTCTTTTTTTATGGATTTCATTTGGTTTTCAAAACTTTAACAAAGAAAAGGCAACTTGAAATCTATGAATTAATAAATAGGCATTACTTTTGCGAAGGAATTAAAAAAAACAACTTCACATACTGAAATAAATTCAGCATAAAATGAAAGAACAATTTAAAAAGTTTTTAAACGAAGAACAAGATCCAAAAGCCATAGAAAAAATCGCTTCAAAATTGAGTGATTTATTGATGAAAAATGAGGAGATCGGTTATATTGCTGTTCAAAAAAAACCAGCAATTACCGTTTTACCAGATAGTATTGTTTTGACAAACAAGAGAATCATCATCTGTCAGCCAAAAAATCTTGGGCTTTCTATGAATTTTATTGATTATACGTGGGACGAGATAGAGGGCACTTTTGTAAAAGAAAACATTCTGGGTTCAGAATTTTCGTTTACAACCAGAACCAACATGGAGGTTTCGATTGATTATATTCCGAAAATTCAAGCCAGAAAAATTTTCACGTACGCCAATGAACAATTAGACGTGTTAAAAAGCGGAGCTGCACTCAATGCAATAATTATTGAAGAGGTTCCTTTGATTTCTACAGAAGAAGGATTTGAGATTATTGAAGAAGTAGAAACCGAGGAAGTGACCAGTTTTGCTGAAATAATGCCCGTTACTCCACCCATTTTTAATATGGAAAAAGAGCAATTAAATACAATAGCTGAGACTTTAAAAGAAAGCGGATTAAGTGCTTTGTCACAAGACAAGCTATTTGATAAATTACAGAACTATAAGAAATTATTGGATAACGGATTGATTTTACAAGGCGAATATGATGCTTTCAAAAAAGAAATTTTGAGTTATATGTAACTAGCCTTAAGGCCGAAAGTCATAAAGGCAAAAGTAATACGTTGTTTTTTGACTTTATGACTTTAGACTTCCTAACATTAAAGCTAAAGAGTTCTTTTCTGTTTTTCTATAAAATTATTAGATTGTAACTCTAATAAATCGGAGGTGTTTTTTCGCTGTAAATCATACAATTTTTTGTCCTCTGCAATGTCTCCATAGACTTTATCATACATAGAAGCACTGGTTTTTACCAATAAAGCGCGTTGGTATTTATCTTGTTCCAATGTGGCTTTTAATGCCGTTTCCAGATCTTCTAGTTTAAAATCATATTCTCCTCTTGGAGATAATAGTTTTGCAATAATTGGGGAAGTTTCAATGGCTAAAAACAAGAGCATAATGAAAAACGAAGGCAGCCAAGGTAATTTATCTAATGCGTTTATTCGCGACATCAAACCGTCAAAACTGTCAATAATTGGTTGTGTCTCGGTTACTTTCTTGTCTAGGTCGGCTTGAAGTGTTTTTGATTTTAGCTCCATGGCTACAATTTTAGCCAAGTTGATTTTTTGTAAGGTATCCAGTTCTTTTTTGACCAAATCATGTTTGGCAATTTTCTCTTTAAAAACTGGTCCCTTGCCTAATTTTTTGGTTCCAGCCGTTCCTTCGGCTTCAGTAATGTAGGTCTCGTAAAGCGTGTTGACTTCTTTTTCTTTATGGGTAACCTCCGATTTTAATTTATAGATTTCAGCTTTATTCTTATCCAAATCCGATTTGAAATAGTTAGCCACTTCTTTTTTGTTGTTCAAAGCCATGGCGTTTTTCTCGCTCAATAAAACGGTGTTGATCTCTTTTTCGAAGATTTTAATTTCCAATGGTTTCGAAATCACAATGGCAATGATAACTGCCAAGATAATTCGGGGGGTAGCCTGTATAAATTCACTGCTAAATTTGTCTTTTTTTCGAATGGTAGAAACGATGTAGCGATCCAGATTAAAGATAAGTAAACTCCATACTAATCCAAAAAGTAAAGCGGGATAAATGCTGTCAAAAACGGTAAACAGCGCATAAGCACAAGCGATAAAAGCCATGACAGCAGTAAAGAAAACCGTGGCGCCAATGCCAATATATTTGGTTTGTTCGCCCTCGGAGCAGCCTTCAAGAAGTTCTTTATCGGCTCCGGAACAAAGAATAAAAAATTGTTTTAACATGATTGATGATTTTGATTGATTACAAATTTAACGCCAATTATTTAATAGTGGTATAAATAGTTGATATGTTTTCAATTAGCATTGGGCCCTGTAGGAAAAGAGACTTTTCGAGATAGTAGAGCGATGTTCTGTTTTGTCCAAATAAAAAAGAGCCATTCGTAATGAACAGCTCTTTTTCTTTTTTGAATTATAATTAACTTATGCGATTGGAGCTCCCATCATAATTTCGGGATTTGCAAATTCTTCAAACTTAGCAAAATTAGCCTTAAATTTTTGAGCTAATTCAACTGCTTTTTGATCATACAGTTCAGTATCTTCCCATGTATTTCTTGGATTTAATATTTCAACTGGAACATTTGGACAACTTTGCGGTATGGCAATTCCAAATACGTTATGATTTTCATATGCTACATCATCCAGTTCACCGTTTAATGCGGCTGTAATCATCGCACGTGTGTATTTCAGTTTCATTCGGTTTCCAATTCCGTAAGGACCACCAGTCCATCCAGTATTAATTAACCAAACTTTTACATTGGCATCTTTCATTTTTTTGCTCAACATTTCAGCATATTTTGTTGGGTGCAAAGGCATAAATGGAGCACCAAAACAAGCTGAGAAGTTAGGTTGAGGCTCTGTTATACCGGCTTCGGTTCCGGCAATTTTTGCAGTATATCCAGAAATAAAGTGGTAGGCAGCCTGGCCAGGTGTTAATTTTGAAATGGGAGGCAAAATTCCAAAAGAATCTGCTGTTAAGAAAAATATGTTTTTAGGATTTTTTCCAATGGAATCAGGTTGAATGTTGTCAATATGGTAAATAGGGTAGCTTACGCGAGTATTTTGCGTGATTGAAACGTCTTCAAAATCAACTTCATTCGTTTCTTTATTGATCACTACATTTTCTAAAATAGCACCTCTTTTAATAGCTCTAAAGATATCTGGCTCATTTTCTTCTGAAAGATTGATCACCTTTGCATAGCATCCACCTTCAAAATTAAAAACGGTATTTTCGTTTGTCCAGCCGTGTTCGTCGTCACCAATTAATTTTCTGTTTGGGTCAGCTGATAAAGTTGTTTTTCCCGTTCCGGATAATCCAAAGAAAATGGCTGTATCTCCCTCTTTGCCTACATTGGCACTGCAATGCATTGGCAATGTATTTTTGAAAACTGGCAAAATGAAATTCAAAGCAGAAAAAATTCCTTTTTTCATTTCACCCGTATACCCGGTTCCGCCTATTAGGACAATTTTTTTGGTGAAATCTAAAATAGCAAAATTGCTTTGACGAGTTCCGTCAACTGCAGGGTCAGCTAAGAAACTAGGTACGCAAAGTAAGGTCCATTGTGGCGTAAAGTTTTCAAGTTCTTCTAATTTTGGTCTCAAAAACATATTGTAACAAAATAAATTTGCCCAAGGAGTTTCTGTAACCACACGTACATTTAATCTGTAGTTAGGATCCGCGCATACATAAGAGTCTCTAACGTAAACTTCTTTGTTTGATAAATAAGCCGTAACTTTTTTATATAAAGCATCAAACGCTTTAGGTTCAAAAGGAATATTTACTTTTCCCCACCAGACTTGGTTCTCTGAAATATTATCTTTCACGATAAATCGATCCAGAGGAGAGCGTCCTGTATATTCGCCAGTATTGATAGCTAAAGCGCCATTGGAAATTTCAACTCCCTGACCAAATTCGATAGTCATTTCATGTAATTCGTTGGCTGATAATTGGTAATGAATCTTTGCGTTTTCAATTCCTATGTCTTTTAGCGAAATCGATTGCGTAAACGGTGTGTTATTATTCATAAAATTATGTATTGTGTAGTTTAATTTATCGATTGCAAAAGTAGAACTTATATTTTAGATAGGATTTAATTATCTAATTTTTGTTGTTTTTTCTTTGTGACATTCCAAAATAGGATTCCCCAAGCCAGTATTAATAGGAGTCCACCGATAGGAGTAAGAAAACCAATTGCTTTGAAATCAAAAGTTGTAAGTGTATTTGTGGCTAGTAAATAAATAGACCCTGAGAACAAAATAACACCAAAAAGGACTAAATTATAGATCGTTTTTTTTGTTTTTTGATTGAGGTTTGTCATTAGGCCAATGAATAGTAAAAACAGCGCCTGGTACATTTGGTAGCGCACTCCAGTCTCAAAAGTTGAAAGTTGTTCGATAGACAGTACTTTTTTTAGGGCATGTGCGCCAAAAGCACCTAATATTACAGCCAACATGCCAATAAAGGCGCCAGTTGAAATTATTTTTTTATCCATCGTTTTCCTGTTTTTTTCTCTGCAAATTTATCTCATATTCTATTCAAATTGAAAGAAATTGGGATATTCTTTTTAGAAATGTATATTGATCAAGAAGGCGTTTTTACAGATATGTTATTTTTTAGAATGGTGTTATTTTAATATTTTCGGAACAATCATTTGTTATAAATACAACAATTACGTATGTTTGTGTTATAATTATATTAAAAATGAGAACAATACTTATCATTGGGGCAGGAAGATCAGCTTCGTCGTTGATACATTATCTTCTGGAGAAGTCAGAAAAAGAGAGTTTACATCTAGTTATTGGTGATTTATCTTTGTCATTAGCTGAGAAGAAAACGAACAATCACCCTAACGCTACAGCAATAGCGCTCAATATTTTTGATGAAAATCAAAGAAAAGAAGCAATAAAAAAAGCGGATATTGTGATTTCGATGTTGCCGGCACATTTGCATATTGAGGTCGCTAGAGATTGTGTTGTTTATAAAAAGAGCATGGTAACCGCTTCGTACGTAAGTGATGAGATGCAAGAATTAGATGCAGCAGCAAAGGAGAATAATCTTATCTTCATGAATGAGATTGGCTTGGATCCCGGAATAGATCACATGAGTGCTATGAAAGTCATTGATGAAATTGGAGATCAGGGCGGAAAAATGCTTTTGTTTGAATCTTTTTGTGGCGGACTTGTAGCTCCAGAATCCGATACTAATCTGTGGAATTATAAATTTACATGGGCTCCACGTAATGTTGTTCTTGCAGGACAAGGTGGTGCTGCCAAGTTTATTCAGGAAGGCGCGTATAAATATATTCCGTATTGTAATTTGTTTCGTAGAACAGAATTCCTGGACGTGGAAGATTATGGAAGATTTGAAGCCTATTCTAACAGAGATTCCCTAAAATACAGAAGTGTATATGGCTTGGATGATGTCCTTACCTTATATAGAGGAACAATCCGTCGGGTTGGGTTTTCAAAAGCGTGGAATATGTTTGTGCAATTAGGAATGACTGACGATAGTTACGTTATGGAAGATTCTGAAAACATGAGCTACCGTAAATTTGTTAACTCCTTTTTGCCTTATCATCCAACGGATTCCGTTGAAATAAAAGTACGCCTGATTCTAAAGATTGATCAGGACGATATTATGTGGGATAAATTAGTGGAGTTGGATTTATTCAGTACCAAAAAAATTATTGGACTAAAAAACGCCACTCCGGCACAAATATTAGAAAAAATATTGAGTGATGGTTGGACGCTTCAGCCCGAAGATAAAGATATGATTGTGATGTACCATAAATTCGGATACGAATTAGGTGGTGTAAAAAGACAAATTGATTCTAAAATGGTATGCATAGGAGAAGATCAAACTTACACCGCTATGGCCAAAACAGTAGGTTTGCCGGTTGCAATGGCAACATTGCTAATTCTAAATGGTAAGATTACCACTTCGGGAGTACAACTTCCAATTCGTAAAGAAGTGTATTTGCCTATTTTGAAAGAATTAGAAGAATATGGCGTTGTTTTCAAAGAACAAGCCATGCCTTATTTGGGCTATAATCCAGTAAAAGTTTTTAGTTAATAGTTTTTAGATTTGTAGTTCGATAAATCCGCTTCTTTTAAAGCGGATTTATTTTTTGGGTTCCATTTAATATTTTTTTTGGGCGTGACACTGCAAATTGCTTCGTCCTTCCTCCCGGCAACTTCGGGTCGGGCTGTTCGCTGCAATCTTTAAGTTTTTAAAGAAAAAACATAAAGGATTTTCGCTGCCATCCCTCACGCAAGCTATCCATCGATTTGAAGTCGCTTTGGTGAATTGTAAGAAAATTTATTTGTATTTTGATACAGATAAAACGAAACAAAGTAGCGCAAAGCCAAACAAAATATGGTGTTTATGCGCTACTTTGGAAAGTTTATATACAAGTTAGCAGCAACGATATCGTGACCGTTTTAGAGATGAAGTTTTCGCCAGAAAAAAAAACCCGCGATAAACGGGGGTGCAAAGTTTCTAACCTTTGTCATTTTGGTCATGACCCTCTAGCTTGACTAATTTATTATAGATTCCTAATAATAAAAAAGGTGCCGCCCATTGTCCAACAAATAAGGCTGAGTGTTTTCGTCCAGCAATTTTCAATCCTGCGGAAACAGCGATTGCTACAAGTGCTGACCACAAAAACACATCAGACGGTAATTTGGCAGTTTGTTCTTCAATTGCTTTTGCAATTGGTCCTTCGCTTTTGTCGTTGTTTTCGTAATTCATAACATTGAATTTTAAATTGAATGCAATTTACTTCTTATACTGTTAAATTTATTACAAAATTATACGAAAATTTATGTAATTATTTATTAAAATGGAAGGTTAATATGTTCTATGACAGATACTAACAGCTAAAAAATCTCATTGCTGGTTTTCGGTAGCTTCACGTTTTTCCTTTCGAAAAAAGTTTATCTTTGGGAAAAGAACTCAGTTCGTTTCGCCGCCACGAGGTCTATGCGCGAACCGTTCAGGCTGACTAAAAACCTAAAATTAGCCGTTGAAAATTCCATATTTAAAGTTTTTGAAAGATATGTGGAAAGAGACTTAGTAAAGCACTTTCGCTTATGTACATTTAATAAACAAATTTTTACACAAAATATTATGGCGATTAGCAGTTTGCGTTATGGATTGCAATGAAAATCCTTTTTATTTTTTTCTTTAAAAAATAAAAAGATTGAAATGGAAAGCCCGACCGGAGGTAACGCCAAAAAAAAAATCCGCTCATTTCTGAACGAATTTGTCTTTTTAGGATATTATTACTTTGCTTGTTGTAGAGTAATTGGTAAACTGTATTGTACTCTAACGGGTTTGACTTTATCTGTTCCAGGTATCCATTTTGGACTTAATTTTAAAACCCGAATCGCTTCTTCTCCTGTTCCAAATCCCATGTCACGTAGAATTTCGAATTCACTAAGACTTCCATCTTTTTCTACCATGAATTTAATATATACTCGTCCATTACCTTTTAATTCTGCGGGAATTTTATAATTAGCTCCCACGAATTTGTAGAATTCATTCATGCCTCCTTGGAACTGTGGTTGTTGAATAGCTGTATTAGAATTGTTTTTGTTTTTTTTTGATGGTATGACTTTATTTATAGCGCTTGTTTTTAATAGATATTTAAGTATAATAGGATTTTTTACTGTTCCGTCCTTTATCGTTTTTTCTATTACTTTGAAATTTGATTTTTCAGCTGTTTTTTTTGAATGCTTCTCAAAATAGGAATTAGTTTGCAAGATGTAATGATTTATATGTGGTTCAAATTTCTTTCCGTTATGAATGATGTTATCGAATTTTGCAAATGTTGCGATATCTTTGGCGCTGTATTTGTCCAAAGCAGTATTTACGATCCGTCTTGTATCAAGAATTCCCTTAAAATCCACATCGTTTTTCCAGTTTTTGAATTCTTTTTCCGTAGGTGGATTTTTCTTAGTTGATGAAGGAACTTCTGCGATATAAAGCCTTTTTTCATTTAATGTTAAGTCTTCATATTTCTTATTAATTAATATTTTTTTGTGGCTGTCTTTTACAATCAATCTCACTCCCGCATAATAAGTATCTTTCTTTTTATCTTTTGAAATTGTTGATTCTCCTTTTTGACTATTTCCTTGTGCCACCATCTCTATACATAATAATAGAATCAGGGAAGAAAACAGTGGAATTAAGGCAATTTTTGTAAGTATTGATTTTGTCTTTGATGTAGTTTTGTTCATCATAAGTAATCGTTTTTTAGTTAATAAATAATTCAAATTACTGGCCAGGTAAAAAGTTTGGTTCTCGTTTGCTTTCGATAGTAGTAAAGATTGGTAGAACGGAACGTTATTATAGGATGTCACTACTTTCTCGTCGGCAAGAAATTCGTGATTGAGTTGTATTGCTTTTTTATAAAAAATAAAAATTGGGTTGAACCAAAAAATGGTTTTCAATATTTCAATGAATAAAATGTCTAAGGTGTGTTTTTGGTATACATGCGTAAGTTCGTGCGTGTACAATTCAGCTTCAATTTTACGGTTATTGTATTCCGTTTCGTTGATGAAAATAGTATTTAGGAAAGTGTGTGGCAGTGTTTTTTGGGGTACCAAAATCAATTTTGCATTTCGGTAGGCAATTGGGGTATTCGACTTCATTTTAGACGAAATCTGGATTATATTACTGAAAAAACGTATCGCTAATAGGATTGTTACTACCGTATATAAACTCCATAATCCTATTTCGAAATAGTTTGTTTCTTCTAATGCTATTGCACTTCCTTGCAATGTTTGGATGCTTCCTGCATTGACTGTAGGTTGTGCTACTTCCTGAATAATTTCGATGGTTATAAATGGAACTACCATCGAAAATACAAGAATGAAGAGCAAGTAAAACCTATTGAATATATGTATTTTTTCTTTTTCTAAAAACAAATAGTACACCGTCAGTAATACAAATAAACTAATTGAGGATTTGATTAGAAAGTCTATCATTTTTTCTTTTTTTGAAGTTCACTGTCTATTATTTTTCTGAGTTCTTCCAGTTCCGTTTGAGATAAATTGGTTTCGGTGGTAAAGAAAGAAGCAAATTGTGATGCCGAATTGTTGAAAAAATTACTAATCAATCCGTTGACGTGTTTGGAGAAATAATCTGTTTTTTTGACCAAAGGATAATATTCTCGAGAGTTTCCAAATTCAGTGTATGTAACAAATTTTTTATCAATCATTCTTTTTAATAGTGTGGCGACAGTTGTTGTTTTGGGTTTTGGCTCCGGAAATGCTTCAAGCAAGTCTTTCATAAAGGCTTTTTCGAGTTGCCAAAGATGTTCCATCAGTTGTTCTTCGGAGTTGGACAATTGCATTTGATTTTGTTTAGTTGTTGAATCGATTATTTGTTTTAAAGGATATTACTGCTGAGGCTTTATCTCAGAAATCAGTTTCCCGTTTTCATATTTTTTAATTAGAATTAGTTTTCCTTTTTCGTCAAAGAATTCCCAATTGTCGTTATAGAACCAATGCGAGTATTTGTCATTATTGTCACATTGTGTTTTTCCCTTTGATTCGACTTTGCCATTTTGATGGTACTTGGTTCTGATACAATAATCATCTTTATACTTTTCTCTCATGATGATTTTTCCGTTTAGGTAATAGCTCCATCTTTTTATTGGATCTCCTTTATGGTATTTCCCTATTAATTTATATTGCGAACTGTCTTGTGCATATTTTTCGACCCAAAGCCCTTCTCTTTCTTTGTTTACTTTTTGATTAATGGATTTGGCTTTGCATGCCACTAACAAAAAAAGAATACTGATTGAAATAATTAAGTTACGCATATCGATAATTTGTTCTACATTAATAGAGTCTACTCTACAAATGTAGAGCTATATATTTAAAAAAAACAAATTCTTTTTCAATATTATGATTTATAGTTATTTTTGTGTGTCAGTGCGTTAGGGATGGTAGCGGCATCCTTTTGTGACAAGATGAACTAGTAGCGAAGCAAAATAGAAATGGAACAAAAGATAGAGCGAATAGCCCGACCTTGTTTCTAGATAGAAGTTCTTATTGAACGAGGTAGTTCCGAAACGAGGTAACGCCCAAAAAAAATCCGCTCATTGCTGAGCGGATTGTACAAAAGGTATTGCGTTAATCTATTTCGAAAGCTCCACAAAATATTTATAAAACAATGGGATAGTTTCAATTCCTTTTAGGTAATTGAAAATTCCAAAATGTTCGTTTGGCGAGTGAATAGCATCACTATCGAGACCAAATCCCATCAAAATTGTTTTGCTCTTCAGTTCTTTTTCGAATAAGGCAACGATAGGAATACTTCCACCGGAGCGTACCGGAATGGCGGGCACACCAAAGGTTTCGGTATACGCCATATTCGCGGCTTTGTAGCCAATGCTGTCAGTTGGGGTTACATAACCTTGTCCGCCGTGATGTGGTTTTACTTTTACAGCAACGCCGGCGGGAGCAATGCTGATGAAATGTTTCGTGAAAAGTTCGGTGATTTGTTCCCAATCTTGGTTTGGAACCAAACGCATCGAAATTTTAGCGAAAGCTTTGCTTGCAATTACAGTTTTAGCACCTTCACCGGTGTATCCTCCCCAAATTCCGTTCACGTCAAGCGTAGGACGAATAGCGTTTCTTTCGTTAGTAACATATCCTTTTTCGCCGTAAACATCGTAGAGGTCGAGTGCTTTTTTATAATTTTCTAAGTTGAAAGGCGCTTTGGCCATTTCTGCTCTTTCTTCAAGAGATAATTCTTGTACATTATCATAAAAACCAGGAATGGTAATGTGATTGTCTTCGTCGTGAAGTGAAGCAATCATTTTTGCCAGTACGTTTATCGGGTTTGCAACTGCTCCGCCATATAAACCGGAATGCAAATCACGGTTTGGCCCTGTAACTTCTACTTCTACATAACTTAATCCACGTAATCCTGTAGTGATGGATGGTTGTTGGTTTGAAATCATTCCGGTATCCGAAATCAGAATTACATCATTTTTTAGTTTTTCCTGATTGCGTTCCACGAACCAACTCAAACTTTTAGAACCAACTTCTTCTTCACCTTCAATCATGAATTTTACGTTGCAAGGCAAAGTATTGCTTTGAACCATATATTCCAATGCTTTTACATGCATGTACATTTGGCCTTTATCATCACAAGCACCGCGGGCAAAAATGGCGCCTTCCGGATGTATATCTGTCTTTTTTATAACGGGTTCAAAGGGTGGAGAAGTCCATAATTCCATCGGATCTGCCGGTTGAACGTCATAATGACCATAAACTAAAACCGTAGGCAAAGTGGGATCGATGATTTTTTCACCATACACAATTGGGTAACCGGGTGTGTCACAAATCTCAACAAAATCACATCCTGCTTTTTCTAAGCTGATTTTTACAGCCTCGGAGGTATCGATAACATCTTGAGCATAAGAGGCATCAGCACTTACGGATGGGATTTTTAATAATTCGATTAACTCGTTTATGAAACGATCTTTATGTTGTAGAACATAAGATTTTATATTTTCCATGGATTTAAATTTTATAGTTTCAAAAGTACAAAAAATAGTATAAATATTTTTTCGATAAATTGCTTTGAAAATTGGAAGTTATGTTTATCTTTGCACCCACAATTGAGCGGATATGGTGAAATTGGTAGACATGCCAGACTTAGGATCTGGTGCCGCAAGGCGTGTAGGTTCGAGTCCTATTATCCGCACAGACATTAAGACTTAATTAGCTGATATTCAGTTTTTTAAGTCTTTTTTATTTTGTATATTCCCCTAAAAACAACCCTATTTCATAAAAACTATCGTGATTTAACTCAAATTTACTTGTTTTAACCTTGAGATCATATAAAGACCATTTGTCAAATCAAAGGACCCGATAGGTGATTAAATTGCGATCACAGAGAATTTCCAAGTATTGTCAATGATTAACGAAACGTTAGGGCAAAATTGAAGTGTCGATAAATTAGTAGTTTCATTTTATACAAAAAATTAAACTTTTCATTTGATTTTTTGTATAAGGTGAAAACAGTATAGGAAATGCAAAATGATACGACAATGATAGTTCAGCTAACAGTAGCTCAATTACAACAATTAATAGGTGCAGCTGTAGCCTCCGAGTTTCAAAAACACAATAGCATTATGAAAATTGATGCGAAAACCGAGTCTAATGAACTTTTAACACGTGCAGAGGTTTCAAATCTATTGAAGGTATCATTCCCAACTCTATGGTCTTGGAACAAAAGCGGTATTTTGACGTCCAAGAAAATAGGCAATAAAGTGTTTTATGAGAAGGCAGATGTAATGGCTCAGTTACGAAAAAAATAGATTTATAATTATTAGATTATTTATTTCGATTTAATAAACTAAATGTTCTTTTTTAGATATATGTATGTGTAATAATATATGATATGACATTTGAATAACAAAATAAGAGATATGTGTACTACATAGTGGTTTCAAAAAAATATACTAAGATCATCGGTAGTAATTTTAATAACATCGATGACAATGGTTGCGAACTCAAGACAATTAATCGCATGCATAAAAGGATAGAAAGATTCGAGGCATGTGAAAAATGCAATTGGAATTTAACTCAAAATGGATACCTACATATGGATCGTAGTCAAACAGTAGAGTTTGAAATGTTGTGAGCGGCTACATTAAAAGAATTTGGACAGGAATTCTTTGAAGAATCATTTATAGATTTGAGTAAAAGTACTAATAAATACAAAATATTTTACTCTAATTGTGGTTACGCTATACCATTTACTGAAAATATTTTGTATCATATAAATTTAATGGAAATGTCTCGATATTATGTAGCATCCCAAATTTATTGTGAAACAGGTCAAAGTACCAAAATGGAACTGAAAAAGGTGAAAAAAAAATCTGGTGGATTCTCATATAATTTTGATGATATTTTTACAGTAATAATAAATGAAAGAATTGGTGGTATTGATTTTGTTTTGAATTTACTCTATTTTATTGAATATCAGATGATAGATATTCCAAACGCTTGGTCATTTATAGATTTTTACATTAGAAAAGCAAATTCGTTTAGGGCAATGGGTAGGTCTGGTATGACAAATAATCAATACTTAAATGATTTATTTCAAAAATATAGAGCAATTAAACGTTGCAGGATAATAAATGAAATAATTAATTGAAAGTAGTGGCTAGCTAATAAATTACGTATCAACGAGATTGGTCTTTTCAACTGCTGTTATTGGGGTTTATTAGTCATAGGAAATATTTTCATTTTTTTTATGAAGCTAATTAATGTGATATTGACAATGACAATCTTAGCTTGAGTTTTGCGTTATGCATAAAATGAGTATTTTTATGATATTAGAAAAAATTATAAAGACCTGTCTTCAATATAAAATAGAAAACTATTCAATAAATTCTGATGGGTCTATTGATGTGGATGGGAATGTAGATCTATCTTCAAGAAATCTGACCATACTACCGGTGCGATTTCGAAGGGTTATTGGCAATTTTAACATCCATAATAATCTATTGACTACATTATATGGCGCGCCAATAGCGGTCGGGGGTAATTTCAATTGTTTTAACAATCATCTAATAAGTCTTCTTGGTGCCCCAAAATGGGTTGGCGGGGATTTCTATTGCTATCAAAACCAATTAAGATCATTAGGGGGTTCTCCCGAAGAAGTGGTTGGAAGTTATTATATAAGCGGAAATGAAAATTTAGAAAATCTGAAAGGATGCTCTGTCAAAATTGGGGGGAATTTTTCTTTCGATGATATCCTGTTGTCTACTTATTTCGGTGACGTTGAAATTGAATTTGACGGGAATTTTTTTTTAAATGAAACTAATTACAATGCACCAAATACTCGGAAATTGCCTGATGTACTATTACGAAATATGCGTCACATTAAGCTAATTTTAAAGTATCAGCGTTACTTTTATATGTGGAATGATGACTTGAGTTTTAATCGAGAAAATTTCGATATTTTAATAGAGGAAATAGAGGATGGCTTACGATAAAAAAAAAGAAAACATCTATCACTTACAACCGGGCTATATTCTGACATTCATCTCTTCTAAATTTTGCGAGTGTACTGCGGCGAATCGTGTTTTTAAACTTTCCGCCTTCAAACAATTGCGTATTTTAATTATAACGATGTCGTACAATCATCCGTAAAGCCTGGAAATATTTTATTCATGGCATCAAAGGTCTTTCCACCGCGCAGTGGTGTATTTTAAAAAAAATGTATTTATTGGAATAGCATTTTAAAATCATCCCGATTAGTACCCATGTAATTTTCTATCTTTTCGTAAAACATCCCTTCTTCTATATCCTTTAAATAGTGTCTTAGTTAACTTTTAGTAATTGCCAAAATCCTCATGCAATATCAATCGTTCACCTTACTATTCACCCAATACTGATTTTTGTAATAACATTTGGCTATTTCCATAGAATGGCACGTCAGTTTTCCCCAAAATAGTTGTTGGTAATGTTGGTATTTCGGATAGATTATCCATTGGTACGATTACTGTTTTAGCACCGTTTTCTGAAAGTAAGGTTACTTTGTCCGCAAAGTTTAATGCTCTTTCAATAGCACCACCAATTGAAACATTTCCTAAAACTGCTAATCCTGCTTTGAGGTTCTTTTTATATATAGCTGAAATGATAGCGACATACACAGCGCTACCGATGCCCCCATGTATTGCTGCTCCCATTACGTTGCTTACCTGAATATTTAGGTCGTAACTGGATAATGAATGTTGTTCGTTTAATATTGTTTTCTCATTTGCCCTAATGTAATTGAATGTGTTCTTGATGTTTTCTTTTACTTCAGTTGAACTGGTTCCTGTTACATTTAGTTTCCCGGAACCTTGCAATGCTACCACTTCGATTTTTACTAATGTGTTATTATCACCATCACTTGTAGCTGTATAACATACACCTGGTGCCAAAGGATTTGCCTCGATTAAAGATGATCCTTTTTCTTCGGGTAGTCCTACAAATATTTCTTCTTGTGTTTCTTTATCGATGTAAGAGAAGTTTGTATCCCAAAATTCCATACCACCAATACGTTTAAGCTGCTCTTTTACTCTTCGACGCATTTCCATAGCTATGATAAGGTATTCTCTTACATCTTCTTTAGAATACTCACCATTTGGATGTAGTAATTTTATGAATCCAGAGATAATTCTTCTCACTGATTTACTATCTCGTTGTTTCAAATGAGATCCTAGAGAGAAATATTTATCCAATGCATCATAATAGGTTATTTTTCTTTGTGACTTCAATACTTCCGAAAAGAAATCGGTGCTAAAACCAAAATGATTGGTGAAATTCTGCGGACTGAATTTAGTTATTTCCCAGCCTGGTAAAAATAAATTGATACGGTCTAAAAATGCTGTGTCGTGGTTCACTTCATCTGAAAGAGGACTGAATAAATGTGATGTTTGCAAAACTGTTTCCACAGGTTGGTTGATGTTTCCATTGAGGATTATTGATGCTGAACCCGATATTTCACCACCTTTTGCTCTTGAAAATGAACCACTTTCCATATAATCTTTCATCAACGGAATGGTATCTCTGTCCTTGAAAAGCTTGTCTGTACTTTCATCAAAACAAATTGTGTCCCAAAGTCCAACAGCACCTACACGACCCGAAGTGTTATTTACAAACAATTGAGCTACTGAACCCTGGCCACCCGAAATTAGAATAGCATAAGGCGTGATTTCTTTATAAATATATGACTTACCTGATGAACGTGGACCTAGCTCAACCATATTGAAATTGGCTTCGACTAAAGGAATCAAACGACAAAGTAATAGGGTTAGTTTCCTTTCATCTAATCCTTCACTATAGGGCTCATATCCAGCACTACGAAGCAGTAATTTTTTCCATTCTTCTTTTGAAAATTCCTTACGCTTTTGTGAAACTTTGTTGTTGTCAAATGAGGACAGTTGAATTGGTCTGATTTCCTTTACTACAAACGGAAAAACAGTAGTTCCGATAGTAATTAAAGGATCATATTCCATGTCTATAATGGCCCAGATGCCACCAAGCAATAACTTTTCGTGATTAGTTACCAGTTCATCACTGATATTTGCTTTCTTGATATTACTGTTGCTGATATTAGCCCAATACTTATCTTTTTGAGAATCTAGTTCAACAGAAATCTTGTCAATTATTTTATAACTTCCTTTTTCACGAAGTTTGGATTGGATCAAGGAACTCTCTTCGGGATTAATGTAGTGATTTCTCAAAATGGTTTTTACATTTTCCATTCCCTCTTTAAGCTTCTCTTCATCTTCGGTACTGCAAGTGTTGGCTAGTAAATATTCCAATACAAATGCAGGCACATTTGCGCCACCTTTGATTATTCCCACCAAATCCTTTTTTACCACAAACCCTCTGAAATGTTCTAATACTTTCTTGTCTAAATCGTCTAAGATTATCATACTATATCTGTTTTAAAGTAAACCGCCTAAATCCCTAGCGTTGTTTTGTTTGACTATTACCTTGTCTAATTGTTCTTTTGTAACTGCATCAACTATTTTTACTTCAATTGTTGCATTTGAACCAAAACGGAATTCTTTTTTGATTTCGCGATCCTTTTCAATGGTAAGTATCTCACTTTCATTAATATTTTTATTATCTGCAAAAAAGAGCATCGTTACTTTTCTTTCAGAGGAAAACAAATCTGAAGCTGTTGTAGTTGCTTTTAAGACAATGGAAAATAAATCACCAGTTACATCGTTTAGATCTTTTTTGTTTGCAATCATTACCTGAAGCTGGTCATTTTGGTTTTTATCGTTCGACCATTTTAAAAAAGGTATAATTGTTTCTTGTGGTGATAAACCACCATGAGCGAAACCATACACTCCTGGTGTTATGAATGGTCCGACTCTTTTGGCAAAATAACAATAATTGAAGTTACCATAAACTACCTCTTTTTCAATAAGTAAATCGATGTCAATAGTTTGTTTGTCTTCTGTTCTTGTGAAACGTTCACTCTTTTTAACATTGCCGTTAAAGGCGACTTCTATTTTATCAGAATTATCCAAAATACCAGTAAGGACATACCCATGGTCGGTCACTAAATAAACATTTTGGTAGCCGTTTTTTAATAATTGCTCTATTTTAGTGGCAAAGATTCCAGCCACTTGGTCAAAATATTTAAGTGCCTTTTGCTGGTATGTTTCCCCTAATTTATCAGGGTCTTTATAACTACAAATTAAATAGTGTTCCTTATCCGTATTTTCATTAACCATTTCTAAATCAATAAAACCAATAGATTTGTCCTTGTTTTGATTTAAAATGTAGGCTTCTCTATCTTGTTTTTTTGCCACTACTTTACCAGTATCAATATAAAGCTGGCTCATATTGTGTTCGGTCTCTGATGGTAAACCTGCAAAAATATATTGGTGGTCTTTACTCAATATGTATTCTTTGGATACTTTTTCAATAATGTCCTGAGCAAATTCATATGAGACTCCATCACCCACAACGATAGCCGTTTTAGACGCATTATTATCAATGATTTCTTGTAATTTACCCGTTTGGTTTGATTTGTATTCTTCGATATATTTGAACCATTTATCTAAAAAAATGACTGCATAATTTTTATAGTAGCTCTGTATTGGCTCCATCAAATTTTCACGGTCTAGAAAGGTCGCATAAAGAGCACGAATTGCCTTGTCTAGTTTATAAAAATGAGACGTATAGAAAGCAACAGCTTCATCATATGAGGCAATTTGATTGATGTTTTTTTCATCAAATTCTAATAGTATTTTGATTTGTTTCCAAAAATTAATCCCCAAATGATGGACTGCTTTACTGGAAATACGTTGGTTTATTCTAGGTAAGAAATTGATGCAATAACTTTTGTTGTTTATGTTTTTACCTAATTCTTCCAGCCAAAGTTCATCTATCTCAATGAAAGGATGTGCAGGATGACAATTGAAAATTTCTGTTTTTGGTTCCAGTTTGTATTTTTTCAGATAAACATCAAACGATTTTTGATAAGTCTTACTGTCTAACCAATTATTATATACGTCCAATAGAACTTTGTTTGGATTATTGTTAGCCAAACCATCCAGTAAGTAGAACACCACTTCAGTAGCAAGAACTTCGGATGATTTACTGATATATACCTGACCAATTAATTCATTTACCTTTTTAAAGAAGAGTTCCTGAACTGCCTTGTCATATTTGTTGAGGTAAGTTTTTGGGCTATGTAAAAAAGGAAGTATTTCTTTTTCTAAATTAAAGATTTCAGAAGCACCGTTATGGCTAATATTCATCCAATAGGTTTGGTCTTTACCCAAACTTACCTTGGCAGCAGCGATCAGTTCTTCTTTTTCTAAATGAAGATTAATGTTTAAATGCGATACTACTTTTTCTTTTATGTACCTGTCGAAGTGTTTAATCTCTACGCTGCCATTGGTTTCACAATATTCTCTAATGAATTTAAGTTGCTCTTTTGGGGTGTTGGTATAGATTAAATATTTTGTGCCATCTGTATCCTTTTTTTCAATTTCATATTTTACCTTGAGTTCATCAATTTCATTGGATGCATTGAATATTTGGTATTTCTCTTTTACCTCGTCTAACAGAAAAGTAGCTTCTTTTGACTCATCAATAATAACTACTATTGAATGGGTATTGAATATTTTTTCTAAATCTTTTTTAAACCAAGTATCGATCATAATTTTTTGGTTGGTGGTTAGTGATTAGTTAATTTACAGCGGGAACTCAGTTTCAAACTTCCAATCTAATGCGTTGATTTTATTTTTTAAGTTGGTTAACTCACCGATCATTTCTTCAAATGAAGGTGCATTTTCTTCATAAATCATTTGTTCCAACATCGTTTTATAATCAGCTTTCCATGCTTCCATTACTTCGGGAATTGGAATAGGATTGATAGTTTGTGGTTGATGGCCATTATAGTCAACACCTCCAACACGAGTAAATTTGTATCGGTGATTCACTATGATTCCATAAAGGGCTGCATCATTTAATGCTGTTATTGCAAAATCAGTTTTGGCTAATTGAAACACATCGTACAAATGACGGCTTAATCGATCTACTCTGATTTTCTCAAGCGGTTTGTGGAATTCTTCGTGTAATAAGAATATTTTTTCGAGAAAAGTACGTTCTGGATTTACTGTTGGTACGGTTATAGGGGCTTGCACAAAATCGCTGTTTGGATATCCTTCATCTATTAGTGATGCAAATGTTTGTGCCGAGAAAGGTTCTTTTAAGGAACGACAGCCAATTTCCACCAGAATTCTTGGTTGAATATAGCCCGGTGTCTCTATTACATTGGGATAATAGATTTCTATGATTCTTGGGTCTTGGTCGCTGTCTTTGGTTTCGACCAATTCGAATGTTATTCCTGACAAGCCCTTTTCTTGGAACTTTGCTTGTATTTCAATGAAAAACGTTTCTTCGATATATGTACTAGCTGCTTTTCTTAATGCTGTTCGCTGCTTTTTTGACAACTCTCCATCAAAATTTAAAAACCGTCTGTCAATGGCTAGATCTATATCTTCTGAAAATCGGTCAATAAGTTTCCAGGCTTTGCTTAAAGAAGTTCCCCCTTTGAAAACTAAATGTTTTGCTACTTCCATTTCAAAGATGATAGCTAAGGTTTGTACTACCCACCAATCTTTTTCGACAGCAAAGGCAGCCATACCTGTTCTCTCTGCTATTTGAATGTAGGCATTTCTTTTTGTGCTGTCAGGAATTGCAAACCATTTATCCATTTTTATTTGTGTTTAGTGCTTGACGCATTATTATTCTAATCCACTCTGGTGCCAACTTGATGTCGTGTTCCAGGCGGTATGGTTCTTCTTTATCTAATTGCTTTAATATTATTTGTATTTCGTTTTCGGTGCAATTGTCTTTTCCTATTTCTTTTAATGCTTGAATGACCAGACTACTTATTTTACCAATAGCGGATAGGTTTTTTGGTGCTGATTTTTTGAATAAAATTTTTCTTTTACCCAAATCAATTTTTCTTGCTGCACCATCGGTTAGATACACTACATTCATTGGTACTTGTGTTGACAATCCCAAGGCGTTAAGTGCTAATACACCTGTTGGTACAATACGTGCTTTGTCTCGCTTACTAATCGCTTCTGCAATGGCTTCTGTGCTTGGTTTTAGCAGACCCAAAATGGGGTCTTTTTCTAGTCGCGCATAAATGCCACGTGCCACACGGAAAATTTCTTCTTTTTCTACCATTCTTTCTAGTGCTTTTGCTACGGCTTTAGCTGAGCCAAAGGATAGGAAATCTTCGGTAAAAAAAAGCGAACCCCTCTTGGCTTTTTTTATTTTAGCAATTACCTTGTCATCAATACTTTGCATGGTACTTTATTTTTTATATTGTCGCAAATATAGGCTATTTTTGCGACAAAATTAGAATGTTTTTTGATGCTTCATCTTCTTTTTTAAGCATAAAATCTAAACCTAACACTTTGTACTTTGTTTCGTCAGTCAAACTGTTATAATCCTCACCAATGAATTTACATAAAAAACTCAACATATCTAAACCTCTACCTAATACTTTCTCTGGTGTCCAATCTTCTTCATTAGACACTATCATTGCGCTCATAGAGTCGTATTTATAACCTCGTTTCAGGTAACTTTCTCCTTTGTTACTTTGATCTACTTTAAATAAAAACTTATCATTTTGTAATGATGAATTATCACTTGAAGATATGGCTAATAAGTTCCCTAAGCTATTTGCTAGTTTTTTTCTTTGTGAAGGGGAATATTTAGTAAAACTACTCCAGTTGCTTTGAATTTTATTATAGCTTTCCTCTACTTCTGATTCTTCTTTTTCTTTATGGCTCGCATAGGTTGTTAAACTTACGGTTGCACTTTGAGGATATATATGTTCTATGCTGTCATTTTTAACAAAATCGCTCCAAATAATAGTGCTACTTTGAGTAGATGTTTTGTTTTCCTTTCTTAAATATTTGTCATATTGATACAATAAATAAAATCTACCGGACCATTTATAGAAACCTGTTTTGTTCCCTAAATCAAAAAGCTCATAACTTTGGTTTACAAATAAATTAAAACGGTAGTACCAAGATGTATATAATTCTAATTCTGTTTTCGTTACAGTGTTATCTCTTTTGTTCCTGTATACTTCATGAGCAAGACTGTAAATTTTACTATCTCCCGTATTTCCTCTTTTGTCTGAAAGATCAAATAATTTGAAGCTATACTTCTCGAGTGTTTTTATTGAATCTACGAATGCATTTCTATCGCTTCTACTTAAAATTGCTAAAAGTAATGGCTTGAACGAGGCTTTCAAACCTACTTGATGAATGCCTTGGATGGCGTTTCTAACAATCTTTTCTTCCTCACTGAAATACTTAATGTTGTGAAGTTTATTCCACCAAATCGAACAAAGTTGAAGCGATTTAATATACTTTTCAATTTCTTCTCTAGTTAAACTTTGATTGTAAACACGCTCTAATGTAAAATATTCATCAAACAAAAAATTAGCATAAACATTAGCTTCATCACGACTATATTTATTGAAGTACACAATCCAATGGTTTTTAATAAAATCTTCATCACTTAGTGGATGTGTTTTATTTTGACCTAATGATTTGTAAATGGTTATCCATGCTTTATTTACAGCTATTTCTAACTGGTCTTTTTTAGCTTGGTTTAGTAATACTTCTTCTTTTGACACTTCTTCTGAAGAATGATACTTATCATTTAAGTACAATAATCTATTCTTGAGTTTTTCTAGTTGAGACAAAGGTTTTCCTCTGTTATTCATTGTTTCAAATACGACATACTCATCCAGTTCTTCTGGCAAAACATATTCGTTTAGCTTTAACTGACTAGTCACTTTATTAAAAAGCTTTAGAATGGTATTATCAGGATCTTGTAGAAACAAGGTTACCATCGCTTTGAAAAAGTTTTTTGCTTTTAAAAGATTTTCAGTGTATGTACTCTCTTGGCTATCGTCTTCCACTTCATCCAGACACAAGACATGTTTTCTGAAAAACTTATCACTTGGGTTATCTTTCTCATATCCAAAAACATAAGCATTAACCCCTTTATTTAGATACAAGTATTGCATCTCTACATCACCTTCTCTAATACCTAATACAATATTCTGCTCTTTTGCCTTTTCAATAAGAACACTTAACAATATTAAAATGGAAGTTATACGCTGCTGGCCATCTACAATAGCATATTGTTTAAAGTTAGGTAACCAACTATATTCGCAAGGTTTAGTTTCTACTAAGGTCAATAAACCTGTGTAGTGCCATTTCCCTTGTGGAATATTAATTAAATCGTCCCATAAGTCTTTTAACTGTCCTTTTATATTTTTTAAAGGTTCTTTAGAATTTATATCTACCGTTTTGTTGTTTGTCCATGCAAAACCACGTTGGTAAGCAGGAATTCTAAGAATTCTATTCGTGAAAATCTCATGTATTGATTTTAAATCCATTACCAATCAGCGTTTAAATATTTCTTTAACTGTCCTGCATTGAGTACCTCATGCAAATTCCAGTGATATTGACCACCCAATTCCAATTTAAAGTGAGCACCTGATTCCAATTCAAAATGACCACCCAATTCCGGAGCAAAATGACCACCCCATTTTTCATTAAAAACTACTCTTTTTCATCTGTTAATTAGTATTCAAATATACTTAAATATTACCCTTTGTTTATCCCTCTTTTTTTTCTCATAGATTCTCCATGTAATTCGAGTCGATGAGATTGATGTATGAGTCTATCCAAAATGGCATCAGCTATGGTTTTTTCTCCAATGATGTCATACCAGCCTTGCACTGGGATTTGTGAGGTTACAATAATAGAACCGTTATTATGTCTGTCTTCAATGATCTCTAAAAGGGTAATTCGATTACTGCTATCTAAAGCTTGGAGTCCAAAATCGTCTAATATAATAACATCTTGCCGTTCTATTTTGGCCAATTCTCTCAGGTAAGAACCATCTGCTTTGGCCATTTTTAATTTAGCAAACAGCTTCGAAGTATTAAAATAACTTACTTTAAAACCTTGGATACAGGCTTGATAACCTAATGCGGTGCCTAAATAACTTTTGCCAACACCGGTACTTCCTGTGATTAAAATGTTTTCATTTTTTTCGACAAATTCACATTCTGCCAGACGTAGTATGGTGTTTCGATCCAGATTACGGGTTTGGTCAAAATTGATACTTTCAATATTTGATTTGTAATGGAATCGGGCATTGGTGATACTGCGGGCAATACGCCGATTGTGCCTTTCATCCCATTCGGCATCAATAAGCATCGATACAAACTGATCGAGTGTGTAATGGTCGGTTTTTCCGCTTTCAATGGCAGTTTTAAAAGCATTATGCATGCCGTAAAGCTTCATTTGTTTCATTTTTGTTGCTGTGGATTCATTCATGATTACTGTGTTTTAATTTAATTATAATAGTGTTTTCCTCTGATATTACCGTGAATAGGGAGTTCTTGCTCGGGTTCTTGTTCAAATTCAATATGATCTAAGTTGTTTTCTAAAATATTTTGAATGGTCTTAAAATTGTAAATTTTAAAATCAAGTGCCCGTTTACAGGCATTTATTAATCGTTCTTTCCCTACCTTTTTTTCGAAGTTTAATATTCCTAAGCAACTTTTATAGGCCTGTTCAGGATGGTTTCTACTTTCGATTATTTGCATAATATATTCTGCTACTGACTCGTCAATACTACTGGCCCAATCAATGAAGCGGGCAGCACTCCACTGGGCTACAAATTGATGCGTGCTAGCCATATGTTCCGGGATTGTGGTATAGATATACGGTTTGTAATTCCTTGGATGGATGGCTATTCGATTGTATTTGTGATAGATCTCTACCGTTGATTTGGTATACAATAGTTTCGCTTTTTTCTTGACGTATTGATAGGGAACACTGTAGTAATTTTTGTCCTGACTTAATTGAACATGTCCGTTTTGCATCACTGTTGCAAAGGATTGGTATTTGATTTCAAAACGTTCTTGTGGTAATGGACTTAGTTTTTGCTTCTCATCTTCTAAAAATAATTCTATACGAGAATAAGGACGTCCTGTGAGTTTTCGACTGTTATGAGCATCCAATAAATCCCATATTTGCTGGTTTAATTCTTCCAGAGAAAAGAATTTAGTTTCTTTTAGGTTTACATAAATCCTTCGATACAATATCTTAACGGCTCCTTCAACCAATGATTTGTCTCGGGGTTTATAAGCCCTGGCAGGCAAGATTGTAGTCTGGTAATGCTCGGCTAAATCAGCCAAGGTTTCATTGATTGTTGGTTCAAAACGACTACTTTTTATTACTGCCGATTTTAAATTATCGGGAACAATTGCCGCAGGAGTGCCTTCAAAGAAACGCATAGCATTTTCTACCGATGTAACAAAATCTTCCTTTTGTTGGCTCATGGAAGCTTCGGCATAGGTGTATTGACTGGCTCCTAATATGGCTACAAAAAATTGTACTTCTTTAATTTCTCCCGTGTCTTTATCAATGATGGAGAGTGTTTTTCCAGCATAATCCACATACATTTTATCACCCGTTTTGTGATTCATGTGCATCACTGGATTGACTCGTTTGCCCCATGTTTTATAATGATGTCCAAATTGCGAGCTTCTGTAACCATTAGGATTTAGTGCAATATATTGCTCCAACATGTGCTGTATGGTAACGCCAACTTTTTTTAGTTCGCGTTCCATTTTAGGAAAAAAATCATATAGAATCTGCAGTTTGGGACTGATTGATTCCACGGTAGTGTGTGAGAATAAAAGTTCTAACTCAGCATCAGTTTTTTCACTAATTACTTCAAAACTTAATCCTAGCACTTCAAATAAAGAAATATACTTCTTTACCGTATTTCTAGAAAGAGATAAATACTTACTTATGAATAACTTACTTTTTCCGTTACAGTAGAACTTAATTGCTTTTCTAATTTTACTCATGTCTGTTATTTTGTTTGCCATAATCCGTGTTTTTTTTTAACGAATGTATGGTGCTAACAACATGAAAAAGTTAGTAGTTTTTAATGGTTAATTGTACCTCAAATTTAGGTGGTCAATTTGGACTGGAAAGTGGTGGTCAGTTTGCTCCGAAACTGGTGGTCAATTTGCACTGGAATTGGGTGGTCAATTTGACCGGTTTTTCCAAAAAAGCACTTAAAATTAAAAGCATTAATTCTGGAATAGAAAGTTGCTTAATATTCTTTTTAAGTAGCAATCTCTCCATTATATGAAGTACTCTAAAAAGATGATCACTATCATGCAAAGTGTATTCACCCATATGAGTGATTATAGTTTTTGTGCGCTGATATGCATAGTATACCGCGTCATCAATGAGACCGATTACCTTACTGTCTTTTCCTTTGCATTTTTTCTTTAAAGTAGAATAGATTTCGCTTTGTTCGAGTCTAGGTAAAAATATATCGTTATAATCGTCTGTCATTCTTTCTGTCAAATTTGTTTATATCTTTTTGATCGCATATCAAAAGCCTGTTCAGTTCCTTCCATTACATCACAAATTTCTTTTTTAATATGTGGTTGTTCAACTGTTCCGGAATACAGTACTTCTAATGCTTTGCTTTCTGAATTCATTGAAATAATAAATTCAGCATCTCCATTGACTGGAATATTGGCATTGTGTGTAACTACAATAATTTGCCTTTGATTTTTTGCTTGTTTTAATCTATCAACAATAAGTTCATAAACTAATCTGTTATCTAAATCATCTTCTGGTTGATCCAAAATAAGAGGTGATTTCCCATAAGAAAGTATAAATGTCAAAATTGCGGTTGTTTTTTGTCCAGCGGATGCCGTTGAAAGAGATTTAAATGTAGCTGCTGGATTCGGTTTATATTGAACCTCAATATCATCTTCTGGAAAAAGAAGTTCAATTTCATCAATTTGAGCATTTGAAATTCTACCAACTAACCCTTTAAAATAGCCAGAAATTCCTTCAACATCTAAACCATTTTTTAGATCCACAAATATTTTTCGAACCTGTACAATATTGGTTTCAACATTTCCGTAGAAACACTTATCCGCTAAAGCTTCTAAATCTTTTTCAAATTCTGTATCTTTTTGAAGAATGAATCTTAATCGTTGTATATAATCATTTCTATTCCTTAGCGACTTAATGTTGATTTTTATTTTATCATCATGAAGAGTAGCGGTAACAAATTCCTTACGTTTCCTTGAAATTTCTTTAGATATATCTAGATATCCCTCTTGCATTTCAGATCTTTGACGAACTTCAATTACTCGTTCTGCTTCTTTATCATTTATAGATTGTAATTCAATTTCCAAAGCATTTTTATCAATAGTAAACTTTTCAAAATTTGCTATATCATTAATTCCATCAGCTTCTAGTTCAAGTTTTTTTGCCTCAAAACTAGTTTTATTAGCTGTAAAATCTATTTTCCAAGTTGAAGCAGCAACAGCTGTTTCGAAGTCTAATCTAAGTTTCGCGATGGCTAATTTTTGTTTTTCAATTTCATCTTTAATGATGCTCATTCCTTCAATAACAGATTTTGAAGCAATTGCCAATTCAACAGAATGCTTTAATTCAAATTTATTAAAATCAATATCTGGAAGCTCTAATGGTTCTAATAAACTTTCAAGCGATTCCTCTCTGGTGGTAAGTTCACTTGTAAAAGATGTGAATACATCTTCATGAGTATTAAATTTTTCCTTAGCTGTTAAAATATCTGCGATACCACTTTGTTGTAGTTTTTTAATACTAGTGTCTAAATCTTTAATAGTTGTTTCGATTTTTCCTTTTCCAGCGACCAACGAATCCGCTGTTCTAATAGAAGCAGATTTTTCTAGAAATAGATTACGTACTATTTCACGATCTGATTTTAACTTTTCCACTCCTTCAATAGCACTGTCAATTCTTTCACGAAGAGCATTGGGTTCTTGGGCTATTTCGTAAATTTGTTTCTGAGAATAATGTTCAAATTCAAAAAAATCTGAATATCCAATATCTGTTATTAACTCCCATTCGCCAGTGTCAGTATCTTGTCGAACGATTTCAATTTTTTGATTTTGTGAATTGGTAATATCGGATGATTTGAATTTATGCAAGAGTTTATTCCGAATAAATTCAATTTCAATTATTGAATTTTCATTAAGAATACCTTTTTTGTTTTTGCTACTTTGTCTCTTATAGAAATCATTATGATCGTTCATGATTTCATTTAATTCCATCAAATCCGCTGTTCTATTAAATAGACCTCGTAGAAATCTTAAAACACTAGATTTACCACTTCCTCGACCACCAATTATTGTATTTAGTTGCGGGCTAAAATCTAGCTTTAACGGCTCGGTTCCGTGTGTGATTTCAGTATTAGAAATTTGAATTGACTTTATCCATAAATCAGGCATTTGATATGGCAAACTTGGGCTATCAAATTCATTTTTAATTCTAAATTCGGGTAAAAGAAAAGCTTGTCTTAATCCTTCTAAAGTAGGCACTTCATCCATTTTAATCCAAGTAAAATGCGAACCTATACCCCAAAGACCATGTTTTGAGTTTTTTGGTTCATGTGGATTGTCAGAAAACGTAAGGATCGCTAAATTTGAATCTAAAGCGTACTTTACTGGGGTGTGCCATTCTTTAATAGTTGCTTCATCTATAGCTGGTGTAGGATTACTATAGTAATCATTAAGTGAAGTTTTTAACTCTGCATTTCCAGCAGTAACAAGTGAGCGACTTGTAAAATCTTTATGAACCACCTGAACAGCATTAATATAATCTAAATCGTAAAACTTTTTAATATTTGCAACACTGATTGATCCTAAGCCATTGTATTCATCAATATGTGCTGGAATAACTAATGCTCCATCATTATTACCAATTTCAGCAACATCAAAAATATTTTTAGATGTATGTGTATCCTGTTTTCCAAAATCGTCTCTATTAATACCACACTTTATCAAAAAGTCATTGATATCATCTGTTGTTTTGTTAACATCAAACAATATTAAAATATGAATTTTGGACGTGTCACATGTAATTTCTACACCTGGAAAAACAATAAGGCCTGTACCCAAAGCTGCAGCTTTTATATCATTAATGCTTAATCCTGTATTATGATCCGTCACCGCAACACAGTTTAAACCCTGTTCAATTGCTCTATTGACCCAAGCCTCAGCGGTGATTGTTTGTTCTTGAAAACATGCACTTGCGGTAGTGTGCAAATGCAAATCGCACTTAAACCATCTTGTTCCTTTGTATTGAATACGTATCATTTAATTATTAATCTATTAATGGTTGAAATTTATTTATAACTAATACTTATTCTTACCATGGATAATTGCTTACTATTTTTTTATAGACTTATAAAAGAGTCTTCGGGTCTTATTGCTACAAATATTTTTTTAAAACCTAGCTGAATAGTTGCATTGTATTTTAATATTTAAAATAGAATACCAAAATAGTTATTTAAATTTAATATAGGACTTTACTGAAGAAATAGTTATACAAATTGTGTTAAAGCTATATAACTTAGCGTCAACCGTCATTATATAAATATTAATGATAATCGAGTAGGTTGGGGACACAAGACCGTTTTAAGGATGGTTTTATCTGCAATAAATTTTTTTATTCGTATTTATGTTATAATGTCGCTTATGGTTATAGCCACCGGTATTATAGAAGATTTAAATTGAAGTTGGCGAGCACCATTATATAAAATGTGTGATGATATTTATACAATATGAAGATATGGATTGTCTATCCGGATATAGCCGTTCCTGAACTAGATTCTGTTTTTATCCCAAGTTTTAATGTATGTTGTTTTATCAAAGAATATTTCACAATTCATCACATTATAAGTATGTAATATTAAGCTGGTACTAATTTTAAGTTATATTTCATAAACATATTGTTGAGTTGTAACAGTATCTTTTTTTGTTATTTCCAACTTTTCATTCTCATAAACAACACCTTCAATCAATAAAATATCATTAACTAAAAGTAGTTGGAATTTTAAATTGTCAATATTAAATTTTTCAATATAAGTTTCATATTGTCCGATTAAGCCAATGTCTTTGCGTAGAGCATAAAGACCGCATTCATTCATGTCTTTAATCCTATGTTCAGTTTTATATAACGGAAATAACAATAAGTCGTCAATTAAATCATTGACTTTTAGTTTTTGTACTTTTTTACGATCTAACCAAATTTCGATTTGATTTTTATTACTGTTAAGCAATCCTTCCAAACATTCTCCGTCTAGATCATCAAGAGATTTGATTTTTTTATTATTTAACGCATGGTAAAAAAATGGATCTAGAATTGCTTCATTAATCGCGAAATTGATTTTTGCTGCAATGATGGGAACAGGCGATTGATCGAATATTAATGGAATAGTAAATGCTACCAATATATATTTTCGGTCTTTTATATTGTTCGTTATGTTTCATTTCAAGTTGGTCATAAAATTCAGCAAAGACTCGGCTAGGGGGGCGTTGTTAAATCTGGGTATTGCTAATTTTTTTTTGCTTTGTCCGGAAAGAGGTGTTCACATTACCTTGGAATATGGTGTCCTGTTTGCGGAATGGTAGGTGCTTTCGTCTGAATATCTATGGGGGACTTGATCAAATTAAATTGAAGTACTTGACATTACCAGCTGATCCATTAATCTCCAATAAGCTTTTAACTTTTCAGCGTATTCTTTTGGTGTAATTTTGACGTATGCAAGAAATTGTTTTTCTGTTTGATGCCCCGTTATCTTCATAATGGTTAGTGTATCAATTTTGCCATAAAGCAACGTTGCAAATGTTCTTCGGCAAATATGACTTGATACTAATTCATTTTTTGGGTACTCTCCAACAACTTTCCGATGCATGGTTTCTTTTTTACCGTTTATTTCAATGATTTTTTCTGAAATTTTACCCCCCTTAGTCATTTCGGTTAAACCTGCAATCTTTGCAACTTCTTTAATATAAAGATTGAAGTTAGTATCGCTAATCTTCCGAGGAAATAATCCATTTCTTTTTTCTAGAATTTTACTAACATTGCCGTGTATTGGGATTATAACAGGAAAATCTGTTTTTTTATTGCGAAGCTGTATAAATCCGTCATCTATACTTTTTCGTGTAAGACCAAGTAGATCCGAAACCCTTAGGCCAGTTCGAAGTCCTATAATAAACCAATCTCTTGCGTTGTCAAGATAATCCTGTTTGTATTCAGTACTATAAATCTCTATTATTTCTTCTTCCTTAAGATAGATGTCTTGTGTCGAATTTGAAGGACTATAAAATTGTTGCTCTTTAAATTCCATAGAAATAACATGTTTTTTAAGTATGGCTGATCTGCAAAATAACTTTATATCATCGATATATCCTCCAATCGTATTAGGATTTAATACGAC
The DNA here is from genome assembly GCF_042787335.1 of Flavobacterium fructosi. Taxonomy (NCBI): domain Bacteria; kingdom Pseudomonadati; phylum Bacteroidota; class Flavobacteriia; order Flavobacteriales; family Flavobacteriaceae; genus Flavobacterium; species Flavobacterium fructosi. The sequence continues at coordinate 402,333 of NZ_JBHZQA010000002.1, forward strand.
TATGGTTTCTAAATAATGAACAAAATGAGTATGAAAGTCAATATCAACCCCATCTAAGTTTACCTTCGAACCAATATATTTCTCAAAATCTTCAATCTTATTTAGAGTTGTCTGGTAGTGTTGAATTGTACGCTTCTTTATTGGTGTATTATTTTTTGTTTTCCTTTTAAGAGAATCTTCGATGAATTTTGTAATAAAGTTTGTGAAAAATATTTGTTCGTTTACTTTTTTTGATTTAGAACCATGCTTAAAACAAAAAGCCATCTTTTCTTTAAGCCACTTACTAGTAATTAAAACCGTTTTACCTCCAATTTTCGTAGCATTGTACTCTGCGTTTACAAATACATTTAGTTCTTTTAGTTTTATATTTATTTTATCAACTTCAACTTCTAAAGTTGATAAAACTTGTTCTTTGCTCACACTCCATCGTCCTTTTGGTACTTGAATACCAGTCGAAATCTCAACATCAAATTGATTACCCTGTTTGAATCGATAGTAAATGCTATTTAAATCATTTGCTGTTTTTATTCGATAGCTTCCTGTTGCCATAATTTATCTTTTTTCAAATATACTGATTATTTTAATTCCCCCAATAAATACCCCATTATGACTTAATTTTACTTAATTAGACGAAATTCAGTTTGATTAAATAAAGCTGTAATATGTTATATTTGTTGGCTTAAATTAGAATATCCGAATGTAATTAATCTTATCTAAACTAGGATTGGACTTCTATTATCCGCACAAAAAAAGCTTCTCAATCGAGAAGCTTTTTTTTTTGTTATAACCTAGAAATGAATTTTACCATTTCAATTATACTCTTTTCATCCTTTAAAGAGAATTTGTTATCCTTGAGATAAACTGCAATTTCTTCTTTTTTCATCGGAAAAAGGTTTTGAAGTTCTTTCTTGTTTTTTGGTATTGCTACAGCCATATCATTTTTTAAATTCAAATAGTATTCGTCGTCAATTTTGACAAATTTTTGAGGTACAGCTTCTTGATATGTCGTTCTGGCTTCTAAGGCTTTCTGGAGTATAATTTTATCTCTTCTATATAGAATAACATTGTTTTTATTGTGTAATTCTGATAAGTATCCATAAACTTCCCCCTGCTTATTCTTGTAGTTTAAAAGTTTAATTTTATTTGGATTCGAAATTATAGTAATCGTGTGATAAGGACTTTGTTTAGTCAGTAAAAACTCTTTCATGCCCTCATCTTGAACCTCTATTACATCCGCCATAGCATTGTAGCGCACTAGTAGTTTTTTAGTGACCCCGGAAACTTCAGCCAATTTATAGTCTTCGTTCAGGTATTGTGAACCTTCGATTTTAACGAAATCGCGATTGTCGAAATTTGGATTTCTAAAGAGGACTCCACTAGAGTAAGGGGCAATTTTTTCAAACATTGCCTGAGCATTAACATAGAAACGATAGAAAATAGTAATAAGCCGTTGAATAGTAATTTTTTCATTTTTATTTAGCTTCAGTTATCCAAGCATTAATTTTATTTTCTAATAGGGCCAATGGCATTACTCCGGATTCCAATACTTTTTCATGGAATTTTTTAATGTCAAACTTGGTTCCCATTTTATCCTGCGCTTTTTTGCGCAATTCCATGATTTTCAATTGGCCGATTTTATAAGATAAAGCTTGTCCAGGAATTGCCATGTAACGTTCTATTTCTGGAATTATACTTGCTTCGCTCTCCGCTTCATTTGCTAGAGAATATTGGATTGCTTGTTCTCTGGTCCATCCTTTTGCGTGTAAGCCAGTGTCAACAACTAATCGGACAGCTCTATGCATTTCGTTGCCTAACATGCCAAAATATTGATAGGGATCTTTGTATAGACCTAATTCTTTACCTAAACTTTCCGTATACAAAGCCCAGCCTTCACCATAAGCACCAAACCAATTGAATTTCCTGAAATTTGGAAGACTATTGTTTTCTTGTTGCAAGGAAATTTGAAAGTGATGTCCAGGAATGGCTTCATGCAAAAACAAATCTTCATCTCCGTACAGATTATAATTAACTACATCTGGTATTGGTACATAAAAAATACCGGGACGCGAACCATCTGCAGTACCTTGCATATATTCAGCACTGGAAGTTTTTTCTCTAAAAGCTTCCGTTCTTCTAATTTCAAATTTTGTTTTAGGTTGCAACGAAAATAATTGGTTCACGTTCGGTTTTATGCGAGCATAAATACGTTGGAAATTGGCAATAACTTCTTCGGGTTTTTTAAAAGGTTTTAATTCCTTTTTATTTCGAACTTCCTCAAAAAACGCTAATAAAGTACCTTTAAACCCAACTTGAGTTTTTACCTTTTCCATTTCGGCATTTATTCTAGCGACTTCTTTTAATCCCAATTCATGGATTTCCTCAGGAGTCATTTCAGTAGTGGTCCATTGTTTTACATAAGTAGCATATAGTTCTTTTCCAAAAGGAAAAACTCCTATTCCGCTTGTAGTTCTCGACGCAGGGAGGTATTCATTTTTCAGGAATTCAGTCATTTTTTTATGCTGCGGAATCAATTTATCATTAATTAGGGCAGTATACTTTTCTGTAAAATCTTTTTTTACCGCATCGGAGAAAGTGGTTGGCATTAATTTTATAGCCGAATAAAATAAATTATCTTCTATTTTTGAGGTTGCCATTTCTTCAAATTGAGGTATTAACTTTACGGTTAACGCTTTTGGTATGACAATACCTTGTTTGATTCCTTTTTTCATATAAATCATGGCCGAATCAATCCAAACAGAATACTTATCCATCCTCGTTAAGAAATTGGTATAGTCTTTCTCTGTTTTAAAAGGCTGTGCACTTGTTCCTCCGGCAAATTGTCCCATTGTCAAGTGTGTTCCCCAAAACTGATGAATTGGCATTAAATTAGTAGGCTGCTTTAGCAATTTTTTTCCTATCCCTACTTCCCATTTAATGATTTTGTAGCTATTTTTTTCTTCTTCAGAAAGTTTCGTTTCATCAATATCTTGCAATGCTTTTTCATATTTGTCAAAAAATACGGCTTGGGATTTTCTATAACTATCCGTCATTTCAAATTGCAACTGATCGTTATATTCGTTTTGACCATTTTGTGTTGCGCTCAAAGGATCCAGTGCATTTTTATCATCAAAATAATTTTCTGTCAAGGTACTAAAATCTTCTTTTTTTTCGTTGGATTTACAGTTTACCAGTACTAATGAAATAATTGAAGTAATAAAAACAATAGTTATTTTTCTCATAATGATTGATTGTTAAATAGTTGTAGCTAATTTATTAAAAAAACTGATTATAATTCAAATATATTTGAATTTTTGCTATCCAACTATTAGTTGTTTTTGGTTTCTGGATGGGTCTTGCCTATAATTAAAAAAGCTTCTTACATCGAGAAGCTTTTCTTTAATCGTTATTTAAATGCAATTTTATTTTAACAAAAACTCTTTTGTAAGTTTCTCAATTTGTATTTTGAATGTTCCTTTTTCGGATATCCATTTCAAGTCATTGTTGACAAACTGTAAATCTTTCTGATTCAAAGTGAAGATTATAGTTTTTGTTTCATTTGGCGCTAAACTAATTTTTGTAAATCTTTTTAATGCTTTTACTTCAGGAGTAATACTGGCATAATTATCAGATAAATAAAGTAAAACCGCTTCTTTTCCGGCTAATTCTCCATTGTTTTTTACATCAACAGTTACAGTTAAATCATCGGTATCATTTATTTCTGATTTATTTATTTTTAAATTTGAATACGCAAAAGTGGTATATGATAATCCGGAACCAAATTCAAATTGTGGAGAATAGCTTTTTTCATATTGAGCATCGTTATTTTGCTCTTCGTCCCCTAAACTCTCGGTGTGTTTTCTATTGTATTTTTCTAATGAATTAGGGTATCTTGGGTAATTGTATGGTAATTTTCCACTTGGATTAATGGTGCCGAAAAGAATGTCAGCCAAAGCTCTAGCACCTTCGTTTCCTGGCAGGTAACATTGGATAACTGCATTCATTTTGTCTTCAAAGTTGCTGATTAATCGTGGCCTTCCTTCGTTCAAAACTAAAATAATAGGTTTGTTTAGTTTCGATAAAGCCAAGGCTAGTCTAGATTGCGGTTCGGTTATGTATAAATTACTAATGTCGCCAGGAGTTTCGGTATAATTTTTTTCCCCGAGACACAAAATTATTTTCGAAGCGCTTTTTCCTAATTCTACAGCTTTTTCTATTTCGGCGTCATTAAAAGTAGCAAAATCTGCCCCTTGTGTATAAAGTACATTTTCATGTCCTGCTTTGTCCTGTAAAGCTTCTAGAATAGTAAATTTATCTGCAGCATAGGTGTCTGAATTTTCACCTTGCCAGTTGTAGGACCAACCACCATTCAAATATTTCATGCTATTCGCAGTAGGACCTGTGACTAATATTTTTTCATTTTTTGCTAAAGGTAAAACAGCGTCATTATTTTTTAATAAAGTAATTGATTCTGCCGCTGCATTATAAGCTTCGTTGATAAACTCCGGTGAGCCAAATTTTGGATAATCCTTTAAATTAGCAACGGTATCTTGGAATAGATTTAATTTGAATTTCATTTGTAAAATTCTGGAAACGGCATCATCAATTCGTGACACAGGGACTTCGCCTTTGGCTACCAAATCTAATAAATCAGTATAAAAGGTATAATCTTCCGGTACCATACTCATGTCAATTCCAGCCAAAACAGCTATTCGTACGGCATCTCTATTAGTCTCTGCTACTTTATGGCGAGAATGCAAATAAATAATATCTTTCCAATCCGTAACGACAACGCCTTCAAATCCTAATTCTGTTTTCAATATATCGGTAATCAGATGTTTGCTCGCGTGAACAGGAGTTCCATTTATTTCGCCAGAACTCACCATAATGCTTTTGGCACCGGCTTTAATTGCAGCTTGATAAATTGTTAAATCAAATTGTCTTAAAACACGTTCTGGGATAATACTTGGGGTTCTATCTTTTCCAGTTGTAGTACTTCCATAACCTATGAAATGTTTCATACAAGAAGCTACATGGTATTTAGAAGCCACATTATTTCCTTCAAATCCCTCAACCATTGCCTTGCCCATTTGAGAGGATAAATAAGCGTCCTCTCCAAAAGATTCCCATATTCTTGACCATGAAGGATTTCTAGGTAAGTCCAAATCTGGCGAAAAAACCCATGGAATAGAGGAAGCTCTAGTTTCATAAGCTGAAATCTCCGATCCTTTTCTGGCAATTTCAGTATTAAATGTTGCTGCAATTCCTATTTGTTGCGGGAACAAAGTAGCGCCGGCAGTATAACTTGATCCGTGGATGGCATCGATACCGTATAACACAGGAATTTTGAGTCTTGTTTTGTTGGCTTCATTACTTATTGTAGTAATTACTTCGTTCCATTTCTTAATTGTTGGTGCACCAGGATTTGGTACATTCAAGATAGAACCTATATGATATGTTTGAATCGCTTCTCTCAATTTTGCTATGTCAAAAACGCCAGGTTTGCCCTTTGCTTCAAAATTAGTGACTGTAATTTGAGTCATTTGCCCAATTTTTTCTTCAATGCTCATTTTAGAAAGTAATTCCGAAACTTTCTGGTTGATTTCTGATTTTTGAGCTTTACTATCTTGACTCCAGGAAGAGTTTGGGTAAAGGATGATTGCAAATAGTAAGAGAATTGTTTTTTTCATTTTTTGTGTTTGTCTTTTGGTTGGTTTTTTAGAATATTTAAAAACTAATGAATAAAATTATATTTTTAATTGCTCGATTTTAAATATATGCTATTTTTTGTACAGCGCTACTTCAGACCTATTATTTCCTTTGTTTTCAAAGGGCTTAACGTTTTCGTTTTAAAAGAAAGGTTTTCCGAAAGTGAAGTTGTTTTTGCTTTAAAGCTGTCTGTTTAAAAAAAAATCCAATTCCTTTTTAAAGGGAATGGAATTTTAGGAGTTGTTTTTCTATATTGTTAAAATAAGAACTTAAATGAGGTTATTTTAACCGTGATATACGCGCGAAGCAATTATTTTATTTTCTTTAATATCGAGTACTTCTGCAACAAGCATTTCATCCTCTCCATCAACTGTCCTAAGATATTCCATAAAAACACGATCTCCATTTGCAGTAAGCGAAGTGACTTTATAGTTTAAACTAGGCAAACGTTCAAAAGCATCTTGCCACCAGTCGCGCAATGCTTGTTTTCCTATGACAAAACCATTGGTCTCGGGTTTGTTAATTTTTAGTTTTGGACTAAAATGCACGGCCTCATCATCATACAATGACAATAGTTTTTCTAATTCTTTGTTGTTAAAGGTTTCGAACCATTTAAAAGCAATAGACTGTAATTTTTCTGGGGTCATGGTAGTTGTTTTTTTAATTAAAAAAATCCCATTTCACTTATGCGAAAAGGGATTTTATTTTTATAATTTCAAAGAAATATTAAACGTTTTTCAAGTTGATGATTTCTTGGTCGGTAAGCAATCGCCAGTTTCCTCTTGGTAAGTTCTTTTTGGTCAAACCAGCAAAAGAAACTCTGTCAATTCTTAATACATCATAACTAAAATGTTCAAAAATATTACGAACCACTTTCACGTTAGATGATCTTAATTGCAATCCAATCTCACTTTTTGCTTCTCCATCAATGTAGCTTACATCTTCTACAAAAACACGGTGTCCATCAAGAGTCAAACCTTTGTTTATCTTTTCTAAATCTTCATATTTCAGGTTTTTATCTAAAGAAACTTGGTATATTTTAGATGATTTTTGACTTGGTAAAGTAAATTTACGAATCATATCCGTATCGTTAGTGAACAGTAACAAACCAGTTGTATTCTTGTCCATTCTACCTACAGCTCCAATTTTTGCAGTTGTAGAACCTTTTACTAATTCCAATACATTACGATATTCCTGACCTTCGTCCATGGCTGTCGTAAAGTTCTTAGGTTTGTTCAGTAAGATGTATACTTTTTTCTCCGGTGTCAAAGTTGAACCGTCAAAATTTACAACATCTCCGGGTTTTACCATATACCCCATTTCAGTAACAGGGATTCCGTTTACTTTTACCGTTCCGGATTGAATGTAGATATCGGCATCACGACGCGAGCACGCACCAGAGTTAGCAATATATTTATTCAAACGAATCTCGTCTTTTACTTTTGGTCTTTTTGGTGCCTGATTTGGTTTTTTCTCTACTTTATCAGTAGCAACTTCGGCAACTTTAGTATTTACTTTAACTTTTTTTGGCCCTTGAGCGCGCTTCTGCATGGCAGGTTTTGGCTTATTCGAACTGGGTCTTGAGCTATTTGCTCTAGCGCCACTTTTCTTATTATTGCCCTCCTTGTTATTCATAATATTCCAATAATTTGCGCAAAGATAGTATTTATATAATTGACAAACGATTTTTGACAATTAGAAAACGCTAACTATCTAATTAATAAGCTGATTAAGTAGTGTTGATTTGATTTTTTGTAGCTATTTCCCGCTTTCCACTGTATCTTTTTCTTTATAAAGAAAAAAAGAAAAAGGATGCCGTTTTAATCGGGGCTAACCTAATCGAGGAATTAATGAATTTTTAATGAAATTATTTTCAACCTTTTTTATGATCTTTTGAAGAAAAACCTATATCATCAACAGTAATCTTTTTCCATGCCACAATACGCTTGGATTGATAAGCACAATACAAAATACCCCAGCTACAATAAGGAATTTCAAGACGTTATGAAGCAATAAAAATTGCGCTTTGGTATTGGATTTCCATAAATAAAGCAGGAAGAAAATTAGGATAATAAGACAGACATAAAAATAAATATCCATGTAACCTACATCATATATTTCGATTAGAACATAAACTGGAAAAATGGTTAAAAGAGCCAAAATAGTGATTACTTTCTTCGAGATCTCTTCGCCGTATATAATTGGAATCGTTTGGTAGCCATTAGCTAAATCCCCTTTTAAATTCTCTAAATCTTTAACCATTTCACGAACAAGAAGTAAAAGAAATAAGAATGTCGCATGCGCGAAAATTACAGCAAACTGACTTTTATAAACCTCGATATCGCTAAAGGAAATTTTAGTGTAATAATATAACAAGATGGCAAAAAATGGCGAAACAGCCAACAAGGCAGCTGTCAAATTCCCTATTATCGGATATTTTTTTATTTTATGAGAGTAAAACCAAACGAAAAATATATAAGCAGAAAAGAATAAAAAAGCGCGCCAGGACACAAACATTGACATTAAGGCCACAATGAAATTAAGAGAAAAATAAACCGTAAGCTTCGTCTTCTGGCTTACTAAGCGGTCAAGCATGGATTTATTCGGGCGATTGATTAAATCTTTTTTGCTGTCGTAAAAATTATTAATGATGTAGCCGGAAGCAATCGTTAATGAGGAAGCGAAGACAATCAGGAATAAATTGAAATCAAGCAGGATGTCTAAAGCTCTGATCTCAGGAGCTAGAATAAATATAGCCGAAAGATACTGCGCCAAAATAATTATTGGAATATTATAGCCTCGTACGACAGAGAACAAACTTATCATTTTCATCAATAAAAGTTTGTGCTGCCTGCTTAACATAATAATTATTCGAGTTTAATTTTTAGGTATAAAGTTTTAAAACTGATAAACGACTTCTAGTTTATAATCTTTTAGCGATAATTTTGCACGTTCTAAATCCTCAGTAAATCCTAAGATATAACCGCCACCACCAGAGCCGCACAATTTTAAATAATAGTCGTTACTGTCTATTCCTTGCTGCCAAATTCCGTGAAATTGCTCTGGAATCATAGGCTTAAAATTATTCAAAACTACTTTTGATAATTTCTTGGTATTCATGAACAATGATTTCATGTCGCCACCAAGGAAATTTTCTACACAAGCGTCAGTGTGTTTTACAAACTGATTTTTCAACATGGCACGAAATCCTTTGTCTTTCAAGTTTTCCATGAAAATATTAACCATCGGAGCAGTTTCGCCTACAATACCTGAATCTAACAAGAATACCGCACCTTTTCCGTCGAAACTTTGATTTGGAATTCCGGTAGCTTGAATATTGTCTTTTGAATTAATAAGAATTGGAATACTCAAATAACTATTTAATGGATCCAAACCAGAACTTTTTCCGTGGAAAAAACTCTCCATTTGAGAAAATATATTTTTTAACTGCAATAATTTTTCACGTGTTAAATTTTCCAGAACCGTGATTTTATTTTGGGCATATTTATCGTAAATAGCAGCAACAAGAGCCCCACTGCTTCCTACTCCGTATCCTTGCGGAATACTGGAATCAAAATACATTCCCGTTTCAACATCATTTTTTAGCGTTGCTAAATCAAAAGTAACTAAGTCGGGTTGCTCATTTTGCAATGTTTCTAAATAAACAAGAAAACGTTTCAAATTTCCATTTGATTTTATAGCTTCATCAGATGGATTTCCGTCTTTTTTGAGCGCACCGTTATAAAAATTGTAAGGAATGGACAATCCTTTTGAATCACGAATAATTCCGTATTCGCCAAAGAGTAATATTTTTGAATAAAATAAAGGTCCTTTCATATGATGTTGGTAATTAGCAATTTGGGGTTGGTGATTTGATTTTGATAATTTTAAAAATCGACAATGTCACCTCGATTTTCTTTTTGTATTACGATATTAATTTCTTCTTGTTGCTCAGGCGTTAATTTTTCCCAAGCTTCTTTTTTCTCTGACTTCAAAATATCTTTGACAGCTTCAATTATGGATTTGTCATTAGTTTCTAATAGCATTTTTATTAAGTCTAATTTTTCAGATTGAATGTCCATAATTTCAGTGCTTTAAAAAATAAAGATAGGAAAAAAACAAACTAATTCAACAAAGCTCCATTTCCAATTTCGTCACAAATGTACTGACCATTTTGGCAATAGCCAACTAATTCGTCCTGAATAAATTGTAAAACTGTTGCGGCAACATTTTCAGGATATAAAACATGCACATTTGCACCAGCATCCAGCGTAAAACAAACCGGAATTTTAGTCTCATTTCTATATTTCCAAATGGCATTAATGATCTCCAAAGTATTTGGTTTCATCAATATAAAGTAGGGCATCGAAGTCATCATCATGGCGTGCAAAGTCAGCGCTTCGCTTTCTACAATTTTAATGAATTCCTCTAAATTTCCTTTTTCAAAAATGGTAATTAGTTTATCTAAATTCTCGTGCGCTTGTGCAAATCGTCTTTCAGCAAATGGATGGTCGTGCATTAAATCATGACCCACGGTACTCGAAACCTGCTTTTCACCTTTATCAACCAATAAAATAGTGTCTTGATAATTCTTGAAATTTTCATGAATAACCTTTGGAAATTCCACTCCAAATAAATCAGAACTTCCGGAGATATTTTCATGGTTTCCCCAAACTACCACTTGTCCTTTTACGCTGCGGCAAGCGCTGCCCGAGCCTAAGCGCGCTAGCAAAGATGCTTTTTGATAGAAATATTCCTCCGTCATTCCCGGGTTTAACGCTTTTTCTAAACTCATCAAGTTCATTGCTAAAGCCGCCATTCCTGATGCTGAAGAGGCAATTCCGGAACTGTGCGGAAAGGTATTTACCGTTTCAATCGTAAAATGATAGTCTTTCAAAAATGGCAAATAGATTTCAATTCGCTCTAAGAATTTCTGGATTTTCGGTTTGAAATCATCTTTTGGCTTTCCTTCAAAAAGTAAGTTAAAAGAAAAATTTCCAGTGTTTATTTTTTTGGCGAAAGCCAATTTGGTGATCGTTTTACAATTATTCAACGTAAAACTCACCGAAGGATTCGCAGGAATTTGATTGTCTTTTTTCCCCCAATATTTCACCAAAGCAATATTACTGGGCGCACTCCATTCGAAATTACCTTGTTCGATAATTTGTGAATACTTTTTTGGAATAAAATCGTTTGCTATAAACATGAATGATAAAATTTATGCAAAGATACTTTTTTTGATTTATCCTTTGATTTGTTTATTTATCGATTTGTACTAAAGTTTTGATTAAATTTGACCCACATTAGAAAAATAGAATTATGACTAAGATTACTCGAATTTTAACGATGGTTGTAACCTGTCTTGTGATTGGTTATTTTTCTGGAATGGTTACCCGTTCTGCAATTGTGACTTGGTACCCAACTTTGGTAAAACCATGTTTTAATCCACCCAATTGGATTTTTGCACCCGTTTGGAGTATGCTTTACATTATGATGGGTGTTGCTGCAGGATTAGTGTGGAACCGAATCGAATTTGAAAAAGAGATCGTAAAAAAAGCATTGGTTTTCTTTGCTATACAATTGGCATTAAATGCATTGTGGTCGTATTTATTCTTTGGATTGCACAACCCGATGCTGGCTGGTTTAGAGATTATAGTATTGTGGCTAATGATTTATGAAACGTATATCCAGTTTTCTAAAATTAATAGGATCGCGGGCTATTTATTCCTTCCGTATTTGGCTTGGGTAAGTTTTGCCGCCGTTTTGAATGGAAGTATTTGGTGGTTGAATAAGTAGTTGGCAGTTTTTAGTTTATCTTCTGATGACAATTTTAACGATTTCTCCAAGTCTTATCGCTTCTTAAATTCAATATTCTTGGTCGATAAAAAATCCATCATGCGGAGTATATTGTGATTTTCAATTAATTTTTTCGACTTAGGATCAGCATCGCAAAATTGAAGGAAAAGAGGTATTTCTTCTGGTTTTAATTTTAAAGTTTCGATATAAAATGTCAGGTCACAGCTGCTTTTTGCTAATGCTGCAAATTCAATTTTTGGGAGACTTTTTTTGATTTTTTGTTTTTCTTTTGCGAACAAGCCTATAATCATTCTGCCAATTCGCATAAAATCCATTCCATTTTCAATACTGCCATTGTAAACCCCCGTTTTTAAACTTCTTGCTGATTTCTCTAATGTATATTTATCAAGTTTCCCTTGTTCATAGCCTTTGTCTGTACTTAATTTAATAGAAGGCATTTTTGTAATTATTACTTCCTCTAATTGTTCTGGCTTAAGGATTAATGGAATAAGAAGATTGTTTTTGTCAATGGTATTTTGATCTACTACAATTTTTTTGATATCATGGTTTTTTGAAATAAAAAGTAGACCATCACCTACTTTTACCAATATAGAAAATTCCCCGGCTGCGTTACTAATTGTAGTTTTTTTAGAATTGTAATTAGCGACTTCAACTTTTTCGACAGGGAAATTTTGATGTAAAACTTTGCCGCTAATTAATTTTTCGGTTTGAGAAAAACCAGATTGGAATACAAAAATCAGTAATAGAATCGAAAAGTAGATTTTTATCATTCGTAATATTTTGATTACAAACATATTCAAATCATTCTATCAAAATTAAAACAGAATAATAAATTCATGTTAATCAAAAACTAAAGTTCTCTTAATTAAAGTTTTGCAGGGTAATGACTTGGTCTAAACAGCATTCGCCACAATAAACCCACTGGTCCAAGCATTCTGAAAGTTAAATCCTCCAGTGATTGCATCAATATTGATGATTTCACCTGCAAAATATAAGTTTTCATGCAGTTTACTTTCCATGGTTTTGAAGTTGATTTCTTTTAAATCAATTCCGCCGGCAGTCACAAATTCTTCTTTAAACGTGCTTTTTCCATTGACTTGAAAAGTCCCATTCGTCAATTGATTTACCAAGTTTTGCAATTGTATTTTAGATAAATCGGCCCATTTTGTCTCTACTTCAATTCCAGAAGCGAGCACTAAACTCTCCCATAATCTATTTGTAAGCTCTAAAGGGGATTTTTTTGAAACTGATTTTTTCGCGTGTTCTTGCTTTAAATCTTTTAGCTTTTTCTCGACATCTTCTTTGTCAGCATCATTCAACCAATTCACAAAAATGGTAAACTGATAATTTTTGTCATGCAAGATTCGGGCACCCCAAGCGGAGAGTTTCAAAATTGCGGGACCACTCATTCCCCAATGGGTAATTAACAATGGTCCTGTTGAGCTGAGTTTGGTATCTTTTACTTTTACAGTTACTTGTGCCGCAACTCCGGGTAATTCTTTTATTCTTGAATCCTTGATGTTAAAAGTGAATAGGGAAGGAACCGGGCTAACAACCGCATGACCAAAACTTTGTAACATTTCCCATACTTTAGGATTGCTCCCTGTGGCCAAAATTAGCTTTTCGGCAAGATAATTTTCGGTTTGGGTTTCTATTTTCCATTCATGTTCTTTTTTGAAAATAGATTGCACACTTTGTCCCGTAAGTACTGCAATTCCGAGTTTTTGCGTCGCTTTTAGAAAACAATCAATAATAGTTTGTGAGGAATTTGAAACGGGAAACATGCGTCCATCCGCTTCAATCTTCAGTTCTACACCATGTTTCTCGAACCATTCAATCGTATCGCCAGAACAGAACTGATGAAAAGGACCGCGTAATTCTTTTTCGCCACGAGGATAAAACTTCACCAATTCATTCGGTTCAAAACAAGCGTGCGTTACGTTGCATCTTCCGCCGCCGGAAATTCGAACTTTTTGCAATACCTCTGCACCGCGTTCTAAAATTGCGACTTTCAGTTTTGGATTTTTCTCCACAATATTAATTGCCGTAAAAAAACCTGCAGCGCCACCGCCTACTATTATTATATCAAAATTTTGATTCATTTTTTAACCATTAAGAAAGTTAAGATTTTTAAGTTTAATCATCAGCTAGCCTTGAAAAATATGCGTTAATTAAGGGTTTGCACGATTTTGTGATGTTGGTAGTGTTAAAATTAATAAGTAATCCTTGTGGAACACTTAATGGTTTCATGTACGTTAATAATTTGGCTTCATCAATGGGGTGGAATTTTTCAACTGTTTTTAAATCTACAATAATACAATCATTTACAATAAATCTAATCGTAATGGATCTGCTAGTTCTAAATCGTAGTAATCGATTTTTACATTAAATTGTTGCTTAACATTGTCCCCGTTTTTTTCTAACTCATATTTTAAGCATTCTTCATAAATTTTTTCTAATAAACCTGGTCCTAGTTTTTTGTGAACTTTTATGGCGTAACCAATAATTTCATAGGATAATTGCGTTAGCTCTTTTTTTGTCATAAACTATACTATTTAGCTAGCTACTTAATTGACTTAACTCACTTAATGGTTTAAAAATAAAATCCTATTTGAAAAAACGGAAATAATAATGTCAAATTTTGGTTCATATTCTATTTGGGAAATCTGTAATGATTCCGTTTACGTTGAAGACTTTTATTTTTTGAATATCTTCTAATTCATTGATGGTCCAGGGGAAAACCTGCAACCCTTTTTCCTGTATCTTGGCCGTATTTTCTTTTGTTAATAAATGAAAATGAGGGTGAATAGATTTGGCCTGAATAAATTTGGCGAAAGCCAAAGCCAAGTCTAAATCAGTTTCCGTTAAAACGCCAATTGGAATTTTATCATTTAAAAACGCCGCTTGCTGCAATGCATTCCAATCAAAACTGGAAACTAAAAAACGATCGTATTTCCACCCTTTTTTAGTGACATACTTTTCAATCAGTGAAACTACTTTATCTGTAGCTTCATAGCTTTTGAGCTCAATATTGATAAAACAATCTTGGTTTACCAAATCAAAAACCTCTTTCAAAGTTGGAATTTGATGCTTACCATCAATTGGGAAAGTCTTCAATTCGTGCAAAGAAAGGTTATTTACAAAACCTTTTCCATTGGTCGTTCGGTCAATGGTTTCGTCGTGAATTACGATTATTTCACCATCAGCGCTCAAATGCACGTCGAGTTCAATACCTTCCACTTGCATATCTAATGCTTTTTGGAACGAAACCAAGGTGTTCTCCGGTTCGTATCCTTTTGCACCACGATGTCCAATTTTAAGCATTGTCTTTTATTTTTTGGTAAAGGTAAACATAAAAAAAACGCCTTCATTTCTAAAGACGTTTGGATTAAATAATTTAAAAAATTATTTTTTCACTTCCAATAAAACAATGTCGAATTCTGAATCAATACTTACTTTTCCAATGGAAACTATTGCTTCTTTGCCAGAATAGGTATCAATTACGGTCGTTCCATTACTGAAAATAGAATCTACAGAAAGTTCTTTTAATCCAATTGCCAAATCCAATCCAATTACTACTTTGTCTGTAAGTTCATCTTTAGCAAAAGTTCTGGAAAACACATACGGATGTGCCGAAATTTGTTTGTGGATTCCTGCACCTACTGAAGGATGATTTTTTCTGAATTGTCCTAATTTCTGCCAATGCAACAACGTTTTTTGTGTTGAAGAATCTGATTTAATAGC
The DNA here is from genome assembly GCF_042787335.1 of Flavobacterium fructosi. NCBI lineage: Bacteria > Pseudomonadati > Bacteroidota > Flavobacteriia > Flavobacteriales > Flavobacteriaceae > Flavobacterium > Flavobacterium fructosi. Next base: position 417,600 of record NZ_JBHZQA010000002.1, read on the forward strand.
ATCCCAATTCATAAACGAACGCAATGTAGCATCACCTTGAGTTCCTTCGACTACTAAAGGACGAGCGCTTTCATCACCGTAATATATTTGAGAAAGTCCGGGACTTAATAATAATTTAGTCCCTGCTTCTTTGCTTTTTGTTCTTTTGGCATCAAAAGGTCCGCCGTCATCATGAGAGGATAAATAGTTTAAAACACTATGACCTTTCAAGTCATTGTTTAGCTTGTCAGAATACTTGGAAAATATAAATTCATAGTCTTTTTGCGCATCCCATTTGAATTCGAAATTGATCATGTTGTTGAAGCCATTTTCATAATAATTGACTTTTTTATCTCCAAAATCAAAAATTTGTCCTGCACTTATTCCATAGTTATACACTTCAGCAATGGTGTAAAAAGAATTGTTATCTAACACTTTTGTAGGATTGTTTTTCTTCCAGTTTTCAAAAGCATAATTACATTGTGTTTTAAAATCGGCCCAAACCGTTTCATCAGTATGTTTTACGGTGTCACCTCTATAACCATCAATTCCGTAATCGGCAATATAATCAGTCAGCCATTTAATGATGTAATATTTGGGCGCTCGAGGATAACCGGTACGGGCAAAAAACGCATCCAATTCTTTCATTTCTTGGCTGTAACGTCCTTCTTTTTTCCATTTTTCGATTAAAAAGGGAGGTAAATCCACATTTTCCATACTTTCCGTTTTTATATCCGGAAGATTGGCTACTAATGTGCAGGCAGTTGTATTTACGAAGGATTTATAATTACAAGTTGGTCCTGTTCTCACCCAGTCATTTGGCCAAACCGTATCCTCAGTCGTTACCGGTCCTGTATGATTGATCACCCCGTCAAGAATAATTCGGATTCCGTGTGCATGTGCTTTTTCTACTAATGCTTTTAAGTCTTCTTTTGTTCCAAAGTTAGGGTCTAAATTTGTCCAATCTCGGGCCCAATACCCATGAAAGGCATAGCTTAAACCCGTTCCTTCATCAACACCATCATGAATTTGTTCTACAATTGGTGTAAACCAAATGGCATTAATTCCCAGTTTGTCAAAATACCCTTCCTCTATTTTTTTAGAAATTCCTATGATATCTCCTCCTTCAAAACCACGAAGTTTCCCCGGTGTTTTAGTTCTGTTTAAGTTTATATCATTTGAAGTATCACCATTATTAAAACGGTCCGTCATTAGAAAATAAACATTTGCTCCTTCCCAAACGAAAGGTGTTTTGTCACGTTCAGAAACTGTTTTTGTACTGGAGCAACTACTCAGAATTGTCATGGTTAATAGTAAAAGGGGAATTGAATATTTTTTCATTTTTTTAGCATTAAGGATTATTTTGTAAGCTATTTTTTGTGCTTTACATTACTTTAACTCTAAAATCAAAACTGATTTTGGTTCAATAATAATTTCATTTGTAACATCAAATGATAATTCCGAAATCACATCTTTTCCGGTTTTAAATTCTTTGATGTTTTCTTTGAAACGATGTGTGTTAATTTTATGGGTTTCATTGCTGTTGTTTATTACAACCATGACAGTTTCATTGGCATTGTATCTAAAATAGGTATAGACATTATTCTCTGGAATATAGTGTGTCATTTCTCCAAAATGAACCACTGATTTGCTTTTTCTCCAGTTGAATAACTTAGCAGTGAAATCGAAATATTCACTTTGCCCCGAAGTTCTTCCTTCTTTTATAAAAGCATTGTTTTGGTCTCCTTCCCAGCCGCCCGGAAAGTCTTGGCGAATATCTCCATCACCTTTGTTTTTATCGCCTGTCATGCCAATTTCGCTTCCGTAATATAATTGCGGAATACCGCGAATGGTTGCCAGCAAACTCATTGCCATTTTATATTTTCTAATGTCGTTTCCGTACGTCTGATTGAACCGATTGGTGTCGTGATTTTCAACAAAAACCAACAAATTATTGATGTTAGGATACAGAAAGTCATTGGTGAAATTGTCATATAACTTTATCATTCCTTTGTCCCAAGAGCCATCATCTTCATTGAAAACTTTTGTCGCTGCCTCGTACAATGTAAAGTCCATTACACTTGGTAAATACGAATTATAATTTTGAATTTGGCTTATTTTGCTGTCTTTTTGCCAATAGGCCATTTGTGCTTGGCTTTGCATCCAGACTTCCCCTACAATATTAAAATTTGGGTATTCATCTGTGATGGATTTGGTCCATGAAGCTATTCCTTTTGGACTAGAGTAATTATAGGTATCAACTCTAAAACCATCTAAATCAGCATATTCGATCCACCAAATGGCATTTTGGATCAGGTATTTTAAGGCCAATGGATTCGATAAGTTTAAATCCGGCATTGCTGGTGCAAACCATCCGTTTAAGCAGGTTTCTGTGTCAATTTTAGACGCATGGGTATCGCTGATAACCGTTCTTTTATGATTAGTTTGGGTATAATTATCAAATTGATTGATCCATCCCTTTGTAGGTAAATCTTTCATCATCCAATGTTTAATTCCCCAATGATTGGTTACATAATCCATGACTAGTTTCATGTTTTTTTTATGCATTTCAGAGGATAAACGTACATAATCTTTATTGGTTCCGTAACGAGGATCTATTTTATAAACATCTGATTGACCGTAAGTGTGGTACGAAAAAGTAGGGTCGTTGTCTTCGCAAAGTGGCGTACTCCAGATTGTTGTTGCTCCTAAAGAAAAGATGTAATCGAGGTTTTTTATAATCCCTTCAATGTCACCACCATGTCTGCCTCCGGGTAATTCCCTATTGTATTTTTCAGTTGTGGTGTTTTCACTATCATTATTTCTATTTCCATTTGCAAAACGATCTGGCATCAGTAAATACATCATATCTGAGGAATCATAGCTTTTGCGTTGCGCTGAATTTTCTCTTCTTTTCTTTAAAGCATATTTTTGTGTAAACGATTCCTTCTTGTTGTTTTTAAAAGTAAAAATCAAATCTGTCGCCTGCACTTTTTTAGTGTTAATTGTGATAAAAATATAGTTAGGATTTTCCGTTCGCTTCACGTTAGTGATTTTTATTGCATTTGATACCGTAACTTGATAGTCCGCTATGTTTTTACCATAAAACAGGATTTGAAGTTCCGGATTTTTCATGTCTGCATACCAAAAAGGAGGTTCGACTCTTTGAATTTGAGCGGTTAATGATAAAGACATAAAGAAAAGTAATAAGGTTATTTTTTTTAGAAAGCTCTTATTTATGAAAGGGAATGTAACAAATATATTCATTATTATATACGTTTTAGTGATATTAAATTTACAGCAACGGACAACGAAATTTTATAAACGGATGGTAATTAAACAATCCCAATAAAAATTGGGATTGTTTGTCGGCCTTTGGGGCCTCTTATTAAATGATAGAATTAACTACAAGTTCCAACAATTAATACTTATACAGATATTGCTTTATTTACCAAGACAACTAGTGTCTTTCCATTGACAACTATTGATAGGTCTTTTTGACCATCGATTGAAAATGAAGTTTTCTCATGAGTAATATCTACTTTCAAAATTTGATTTCTGAAATTTATTTTAAAGGAATAGCCTTTCCACTCTTTTGGAATTTTTGGAGAAAAATGGAGTTTATTCTCTTTAATTCTCATTCCACCAAAACCTTCAACAATACTCATCCAAGTTCCGGCCATCGAGGTGATATGACAACCTTCTTCTACCTCTTTATTGTAATCATCTAAGTCTAAACGAGAAGTCCTCAAATAGAACGTATAGGCCATATCCATCTTATCTAATAATGCTGCCTGAATGGAGTGTACACAAGGAGAAAGTGAACTTTCATGAACCGTAAAGGATTCGTAAAATTCAAAATTGTTTTTCAGTTCTTCTTTCGAAAAATGATCTTCAAAGAAATAGAAACACTGTAAAACATCGGCTTGTTTGATATATGGAGAACGCAAAATTCTATCCCAAGACCATTTTTGGTTAATTGGTCTCTGGCTTTTGTCTAAATCAGCCACTCTTACTAAATCTTTGTCTAAGAAGCCATCTTGTTGCAAGTACACATTATGCTCTTCCGAAAAAGGGAAGTACATGTTATCAGCAACTTTTTTCCAAGATTGTAATTCCGAATCCGAAATTTTTACTTTCTCCGAAATTCTTTTGTGATCCGATGGATATTCCAGAGACACTTTTTGAATTTGTTCGTAGGTATATTCCAGACACCATTTTGCAATATAATTGGTGTAAAAATTATTGTTTACATTGTTCTCGTATTCATTTGGACCCGTAACGCCAAGAATCACATATTGGTTTAAATTTGTCGAAAAATTAGCTCTTTGATGCCAAAAACGTGCAATTCCTATTAATACTTCCAATCCCTTTTCTGGAATATAACTGTAATCCCCAGTGTATCTATAAAAGTTATAAATGGCAAATGCAATAGCTCCGTTTCTATGAATTTCTTCAAATGTAATTTCCCATTCGTTATGGCATTCTTCGCCATTCATGGTCACCATTGGATACAAAGCAGCGCCATTTGTAAATCCTAATTTGGCAGCGTTTTCAATGGCTTTGTCTAATTGATTGTAACGATACGTCAATAAGTTTCGGGCTACTTCCTGGTCTTTGGTCGCCATGTAAAATGGGATACAATAGGCTTCAGTATCCCAATAAGTAGAACCACCATATTTTTCTCCTGTGAATCCTTTTGGTCCAATATTCAAACGGGAATCTTTTCCTAAATAGGTCTGATTCAATTGAAAAATATTGAAACGAATTCCTTGTTGTGCCTTCACGTCACCATCAATAGTGATATCTGACATTTCCCAAATTTTTGCCCAAGCATCAATTTGGTCTTGTAACATTTGGTCGTATCCTTTAGCAAGTGCTGTTTGAATAACTTTTTCGGCAGCAGTTTGCGTATTTGCATGGTTCAAAGAAACAGTGTAACCACCAATTTTTTGGATAGATGATTTTTGGCCTTGAGCCACAACAACATCATAACTAAATTTGATTTTATCTGAAACAGCTTCAATATTGGAAGGAGAAATATTCGTTTTCTCTCCATTAATCAAAATGCTGTTTTGCATAAAAGTAGTTACTTTGAAATGCGTCTTGAATGTTTGTGCAGTTACAAATGCCTCATTTCCTGATTTTTTAACATCAAGTATTTCCCAGAATTTTTCTTCCCAGTTAGCGTCTTCGTTAGTTACCCCAGCATCAATATAGGGTTTGTAAATTATTTTGACATCCTTGTTTAAAGGTGTGATTTCATAATTGATAATACCAACTTCGTCTAAAACTATAGATAGGAAACGACGAATGTTCACAGAAATTTGAGTGCCGTTTTTTAGAGTTGCCTCAAAGGAACGGTGATACCAGCCTTCTTTCATATTTAATTCCCTACGAAAGTTTGAAACTGAGCTACAATTGTTTAAATCTAAGTTTTTACCGTTGATTTCGATGTTGATTCCAATCCAATTTGGCGCATTTAAAACTTTGGCAAAATATTCAGGATATCCATTTTTCCACCAACCCACTTTGGTTTTATCAGGATAATATATTCCGGCAATATAACTTCCTTGAAATGTTTCACCGCTATAATTTTCTTCAAAATTCGCACGTTGTCCCATCGCTCCATTACCAATGCTGAAAAGACTCTCCGATGATTTTACGCTCTCTACATCAAAGCCTTCTTCAATGATCGACCAATTGTCAGGTTTTATATAATCTTGATTCATTCTTTCTAATTTAAAAATTCAATGATTTAAAAATTCAATGATTGTTGTGATTCACATTCAATCTTGTCCTTTTTTACTTTTTTTGAATTTGTTTCTTTATTCTTTAATTAATTCTTCTATAAAATCGGTGTCTATTTCTGTAAAATCTTTAAAGATGTATTTTGCTTCCTGCAAAATAGATTCTTCGCCAATTCCTACACTTGTCATTTTTCCAGTATTAGCGGCTTGTACACCAGCTACTGAATCTTCAAAAACGATAGCGTTTTCTGGACTTATATTTAATAGTTTAGCCGCAATCAGGAAAACTTCCGGATCAGGTTTCGCGTTGGTAACATCATTTCCATCTACAACAACATTGAAATAAGATAATATTCCAGTTTTCTCGAGAATTGGTCTGGCATTTTTACTTGCTGAACCTAAAGCGATAGGTTGATTTTTTTCTTTTAAAAACTTTAAAATTGTAAAAACACCCGGAAGAATTTCACTTTCATTCATATCTACCAAATAGGTTAGATAATCCTCGTTTTTTTGAATTAACCATTTGTCTTTGTCTTCTTGTGAAGCTTCAACATTTCCTAATTCTAAAATTATGTCTAATGAACGCACTCTGCTAACTCCTTTCAAAAGTTCGTTATGTTCGAGTGTGAAATCAATATTTAATTCTTTTGCAATTTTTTGCCAAGCCAAAAAATGGTATTTCGCGGTGTCAACAATAACTCCGTCAAGGTCGAAGATGAATGCTTTTTTATTCATTTATGATAATTTTTGATTCGTCATTAATGGTAAGCGCAATAATTCCGGCAAGAATCATTGATGCTCCACCAATTAAAAGCGCGTATATAGGTTCGTTGTTAAAAAATTTGGAGACTAAAAATCCTAAAATGGATGCTGCGACTAATTGTGGAATTACGATAAAGAAGTTGAAAACTCCCATGTAATATCCCATTTTGTTTGAAGGTAATGAGCCGGATAGCATTGCATATGGTATAGATAAAATACTAGCCCAGGCAATTCCAACGCCAATCATCGGAAGCCATTCCATAGTGAACGCGGTTGGTTCTGATATAAAATAAATAGAGATAAGACCAAGGCCACCGCAGACTAATGCCGCGAAATGGGTGAATTTTCTACTGGTATATTTGGCTAATAATGGTAGTAAAAAAGAAGCGATTGCCGCAATTAAATTATAATTAGCAAACATTTCACCTACTTGATTGGCGCCAGTATTATAAGCAGTAGAAGTGGTGTCTGTTGTGCCATAAATGTGTTGGGTTACGGCAAGAGTGGTGTAAATCCACATGGAAAAAAGCGCAAACCAGGAAAAGAATTGAACCCATGCCAATTGTTTCATTATTTTTGGCATAAACTGGAAATCGTTCATAATAGTTACGAATCCATTTTCAGTATTATTTGTCTTTTGCATCAATCCGGAAAGGAACATGGCCATTCCACCCAAACCAATAAGTCCAAGTGATAACACGTATAAATTTTTCTTTAAATCAAATTCGTAGATCGCTAACGAAAATAGTACACTAACAATCAGGAATGAAATTCCCTTTGTCAGATGCGATTTTGCATTAGATGCAAACCAATCAGCAGAATGTTCCTCTTTTATAAAAGTGGCTTCTTTGTGTTTTTCAAAAGCGGCTAATTCTTCCGGAGAATATTCCTTCGAAGTAATAACAGTCCATAGAACAGTTATGATAAATACAATTCCACCGAAATAAAAGGAGTACTTTACGGAATCAGGAATGATGCCAAGAGGAGCTGTATTTTGGACTCCTAAATGGGTAAAAATTAAAGGCAGATTTGAAGCGAAATAAGCACCAATACCAATGAAAAAACTTTGCATAGCAAATCCCATTGTACGTTGCTTTTCTGGAAGGTTGTCTCCAACAAAGGCACGAAATGGTTCCATTGAAACATTGATAGATGCATCCATAATCCAAAGCATTCCTGCAGCAATCCAAAGTACTGGCGAATTAGGCATTATAAATAAGGCGGCTGAAGCTAGAATTGCGCCTGCTAGAAAATAGGGTTTTCTTCGCCCTAGTTTTGTCCAGGTTCTGTCGGAAAAATAGCCAATAATTGGTTGAATAATTAATCCGGTCAAAGGAGCAGCAACCCATAAAATTGGGATGTCGTCAATATTAGCACCTAAAGTTTGAAATATTCTACTGACATTCGAGTTTTGCAAGGCAAAACCCATTTGAATTCCCAGAAATCCAAAACTCATGTTCCAAATTTGCCAGAAACTTAATTTACGCTTTTCCATTATCGTAATTTGTAAAATTAATACGATAAGCGCTATGCTTATCAAAACTTGTCTTATTTTTCGAAGTAAAAGTAAAAGCTTTGATCGGGTAAATATAAAAATATTTTTTAAACTTTTATTTTTTAGAAACAAATAAAAAAAAATATTCATTACTACAAGGTTGTAGTAATGAATATCATACGGAATATCTGCCGTTTGTTTTAAAAAGCAGTCGCCGTTTTCAGTCGCCGTTTTCAGAAAGCGACTGAAAACTGATAAATTCTAATTTGTAGATTCTCTTTCAATTAAATGGGTTTCAATTACTTCTGTTTTATAATTTTCTTCCTCTTCCTCTTCATGTTCTGATTCTAATCGGTCAATCAGCATTTTTGCGGCTTTATTACCCATTTTTATTCCGCTTTGACTCACGGTTGTAATAGTAGGAGTAGAGTATTTTGAAATAATTCCATCCGTAAACGCGATAACTGCTAGGTCTTTAGGGACATTCAGGCCTATTTTGTTCGCTGTCTTTATGCAGATTACGGCAAAAAGCTCATTAACGGCAAAAACGGCATCAATAGCTTTGTCTTCTAATAGTTTTCCTATTATTATTTCGCAAGTATCTACGTCCTCGATTTTAATAATTAGATTTTCATCAAAAGGGATGTTGTTGTCTAATAATGCTTTTATGTAGCCATCTGTGCGCAGTTTACCGACACTAACATAATCTACAGTGGTAACTAGGGCAATTTTCTTTCTTCCTCTGTCAATCAGGCTTTGAACAGCTTCATAAGCCGAAAGTTTATCGTCAATAATAACCTTGTCACACAGAATTTCATTGGTAACTCGGTCAAACATAACAACTGGCATTCCTTGGTCAATTACTTCAGTGATATGATGAAAATCACCTTTGAACTGGGTTTCTTTAGAAAGAGACATAATAAAACCGTCTATACTTCCATTGGCAAGCATTTCCATGTTAAGAACTTCTTTGTCGAAAGAATCGTCTGATAAACAGATGATTACACTGTATCCGTTTTCGTTTGCAACCTGTTCTATTCCATTAATGACAGTGGAGAAAAAATGATGAACAATTTCGGGTATGATGATCCCTATGGTTTTTGTTTTTCGATTCTTTAAACTCAGGGCTATATTGTTGGGTTTGTAGTTGTAAAATTTGGCGAAAGCTTGCACTTTTAATCGGGTATCTTCTCCAATTTCTAAACTATTTCTTAAAGATTTTGAAACTGTGGAAATTGAAACGTCAAGTTCTTTGGCAATTTGTTTAAGCGTTACCTTCCTTTTCATAATTGTAAAATTGATAATAATTATTTTCGTAATAAAGGTATGGTATGTTTTTATTAATGGCAATTTATCCCTTAAATAATTAGATAATATAGAAAGTTTTCAACACTATCACGTTTTCGTAAACCAAAAAAAAAGGGGGTTTGTCGGGCGTGACAAAATTTACATAAATTTAACATTCGAAGTAAAATTAAAAGTTAAAAACACATCCAAATTTCAAATTAATTTAAACAAAAAGTATGAAAACAATTTATAAAAAGTTGTTATTTTTATTACTACTACTACCTCTTAGTATTCTGGCTCAGAATACTCTTAATGGTGTTGTTCTTGACAAAGTATCAGGACAGCCCATTCCTGGAGTAAATGTAAATGTTCAAGGCGCCACAAATGGTGTTTCAACAGATTTTGATGGTAAATATCAGTTATCAAATGTTAAGAAAGGCGATAAAGTCGTTTTTTCTTTTATCGGATATAAAGCTTCTGTCGTTACTTACGATTCTCAAAAATCAGTAATGGTTTCTTTAGCTGAAGATGAAAATCAACTAAAAGAGGTTGTTATACAAGTAGGTTACGGTACCGTTAAGAAAAAAGATGCAACAGGAGCAGTTACTGTATTGACATCAAAAGATTTTAATAAAGGACCGGTAACCTCTGCGGATCAAATGATTCAAGGTAAAGTGGCTGGTTTGCAAATCATTAATGGAGGTGGTTCTCCAGGTGAAGGTGCGACAATAAGAATCAGAAGTGGTTCTTCATTATCTGCTAATAATGATCCTTTATATGTAATTGATGGCGTTCCGGTCGCGGCTGGTGGAATCAATGGTGGAAGAAATCCATTATCAACAATCAACCAAAATAATATAGAATCTATTTCGGTTTTAAAAGATGCTTCCGCGACTGCTATCTATGGATCTCGCGCTTCTAATGGGGTAATTATTATTACTACCAAAAAAGGAAAAGCAGGTGATATGCAGGTGAGTTATAATGGAAATTTGCAAGTATCTGAAATTACTAAAAAAGTAGATGCGTTGACGCCTACTCAATTTAGAGATTTTATTGCTGCTCATGGTACACCAGCGCAACAAGCAATTGTTGGAGCGGCTGATACAGACTGGCAAAATGAAATTTACAGAACGGCAATTGGCACCGATCATAACATTGCATTAAGTGGAGGAACTGAGAACGTAGTATACAGAGCCTCTGTAGGTTATGCTAATTTGAATGGTATCTTGAAAAGAGATAACATGCAGAGAACGACTATTGGAGTTGGTGTAACTGGAAATTTCTTAGACAAACATTTGAAAATTGAATTGAATAATAACACTTCGTTGATTAAAAATAATTATAGTAATAGAGGAGCTATTGGTTCTGCAATTAGCTTTGACCCTACACAGGTTGTAAGGAATGCTGATGGTACTTATTTCCAATGGTATACTTCTCCAACGCAAATTAATCAACTAGCAGGTAGAAATCCATTATCTATAATAAATCAACAGAATAATTTTGGAACTTCTTACAGAAGCATCGGAAATATTCAAACGGAATATAAAATGCACTTCTTGCCAGAATTGAAGGCTGTAGCTAATTTTGGTTACGATCAGTTAAGCGGAAGATCTTATGGAAATACAGACGCAAAGTATCTAAATGGACTTCCTGGTTCTGGATATAATAATTCCTATGCGAATACAGGTTCAAGAAATAATAAATTGATGGATTTATTTTTGAACTACAATAAAAAAGTAGAATCAATTAATACACAAATTGATTTAACAGGAGGGTATTCGTACCAAGATTTTAGAGATGTTAATGACGGATCTTCTTATAATTTTGAAAACAAAATTAGTACCCTAGGAGTTCCGGTTCCATCACGTGTGAATTTGCAGTCCTTTTTTGCTAGAACTAACATCACTATTGCCGATAAATACTTATTGACTTTGTCTTACAGACGCGATGGTACTTCTCGATTTACAGAGGCAAACCGTTGGGCAAATTTCCCTGCAGTAGCTTTAGCTTGGAAATTAAACGAAGAAAGTTTCTTGAAAGATGTGTCAAGTATTTCTACATTAAAACTTAGAGGAGGTTGGGGTGTAACTGGACAACAGGATATTGGGGTGAGTTATCCATCTATTCCTTTATATTTAGTTTCTAACAGTCAGGCACAATACCAATTTGGTAATACATTTTATAATACATTTAGACCGCAGCCTTACAACAGTAATTTGAAATGGGAAGAGACTACTACGGTCAATGCAGGTCTTGATTATGGGTTGTTCAACAATAGAATTAATGGTACTGTAGATTTATATAAAAGAACTACCAAAGATTTATTATTGTACACTCAAAACCCATCTTTCTTTGGATTCTCTAATTATGACAATTATAATGTAGGAACTATAGAAAATAAGGGTATTGAACTTTCTGGTGAAGTTATTCCAGTTCGTACTGATGATTTAGAATGGAGAATTGGCGGAAACGTTACTTTTCAAGACTCTAAAATCACTAAGTTAACTACAACACAACCGAATACACCTGGTATTAATGTAGGTGGATACGAAGGCGCTACAGGAAATACGATTCAAAATCACCAAGTTGGGTATGCACCAAGTTCGTTTTATGTATACGAGCAAGCATACGGAGTTGATGGTAAGCCAATTGATGGTGTTTATATTGACAGAAATAAAGACGGAATAATTACAGAACAAGATAAATATCGTTTTCACAAGCCGGCGGCTGATGTGTTTTATGGTTTCAATACAAGTGTAACGTACAAAAATTTTGATTTTGGAATGAATTGGAGAGGATCTTGGGGTAATTTTAATTATAACAATGTTGATTCAAGCAAAGGTTCTTACCAAAACATATTATTAAGAGAAACTGACCTGTCTAATGGTGTTGCCAATATTTTGGAAACTGGGTTTACTACTCAGGATACAAAAAGATATGAGTCGGATTATTACATTCAAGATGCAGCTTTCGTTAGATTGGATAATGTTAGCGTAGGATATACTTTTAATCAAAAACCGAATTCTACTTCATTAGTTAAATTAACATTAGCAGCTCAAAATGTTTTGTTAATTACTGACTACCGTGGATTAGACCCAGAAATTTCTGGAGGTATAGATAATAATTTATATCCAAGACCAATTACTTTCACGTTAGGTTTAAACGTTAATTTCTAATACAAATAACAAGAAAAATGAAAAAGACACAAATAAAATTATTGGGTATTTCTTTGTTACTGTTGGTGATGTTGTTGCCATCATGTACCAATGATTTGAACCAAGCTCCTGAAAGTGCTAATGCTATTCCGGGTGACCAATTTTTTAGTACACCGGAATCCTATAAGCAAAATCTAGCTAAATTATATGCAGGATTTGCTACCTCAGGTCAAACGGCGGCTGGTTCTCCAGATATTTCGGGAATAGATGAAGGAGAAAGCCAATACATTAGAGGATATTGGTTGTTACAGGAATTAACAACTGATGAAGCAGTAATTGCTTGGAATGATGGAACTATTAAAGACCTACACTCTCAAACATGGACATCGTTGGACCGTTTTGTAACAGCTGTTTTTGCACGTTACTCTTTTCAAATTGTAAACTGTAATGAGTTTTTACGTCAAACTACTGACGAGAAATTAACCGCAAGAGGAATTGATGCTACTTTGAAAGGAGAGATTGCTACTTATCGAGCAGAAGCACGTTTCTTGAGAGCAATGACGTACTGGCATTTAATTGATATGTTTGGGGGTGGTTCATTAGTAACGGAAGATTCTCCGAGTACTTTCTTTTACCCAGAATATGCTACAAGAGCAGAATTATACAAATTTGTTGATGATGAATTGACAGCGATTACTCCATTATTGAAAGCACCAAAAGCTAATGAGGCATATCGTGTGGATCAAGCTGCTGCCTGGATGTTACAAGCTAAATTGTACATGAATGCAAAAGTATATACAGGTACGGATCATTATGCTGCTGCTGTTCCTTTACTTACAAAAATCACTGGTTCAAGTTATAAATTGCATACTAATTACAATCAATTGTTTTTTGCAGATAATGATAAAAATGGTGCACAAAACGAATTTATTTTTGCAATAGGCTTTGACGGTCTTCATACACAAACGTATGGTGGAACTACTTTCTTAACGCACGCTCCTGTTGGAGGTAGCATGAATGCAGCTTCATTTGGTATCAATGGTGGTTGGGGTGGTATAAGAACTACCTCTGCATTTGTCGATAAATTTGATGCTAACACTACAGATACACGTGGACAATTCTATAAAGTTGGTCAAACTAAAGAAATCAAAAACATTGGTAATTTTACTGATGGATATGCTATTCAAAAATTTAGAAATGTTGATGTGAATGGGAAACAAGGTTCAGATAAAGCAGGTAACTTCTCAGATGCTGATTTCCCTATTTTCCGTTTAGCTGATGCTTATTTAATGTACGCTGAATGTGCTGTACGAGGCGGTGGTGGGACTTTGCAACAAGCAACTACTTATATTAATGCCTTAAGAATAAGAGCAAATGGTGCCGCAGTAAATCAAGGCGATTTAACCTTAGATTTTATTCTTGACGAAAGAGCAAGAGAATTACACTGGGAAGGACACAGAAGAACGGATTTAATTCGTTTCGGAAAATTCTCTGGAGGTAGTTATTTATGGCCTTGGAAAGGAAATGTTGCTGGAGGATCTCCAACACAGTCTTACAGAGATTTATTCCCTATTCCTGCAACGGCATTATCTTCAAACAGTAAATTACAACAAAACCCTGGATATTAATAATTTAAAAAATATATAAAAATGAAAAATATAACTAAATCAATAATTGCTTTATTTGCAGTAGTTGCTTTGTCTTGTACGGTACAAGATGTTCAAGACAGACCAGTCATTGAAGGGGTTGATTCCCCAGTATTAACAGCTCCAACTTCTGGTGCTGCTTATGTTCTTTCTCCTATAAATGCAGCTGCTCAAGCAGAACGTTTTACATGGAAGTCTGCTAACTACGGTGGTGATATTCAAGTTACCTATGCAGTCGAAATGGACAAAAAAGGAAATGCATTCAAAACTCCTCAGTCTATTGGATCTGTAATTTCAGCAAATCAAGTTTCTGTAAGTGTTGAATCAATGAATAAAGCTGCATTGACTTTAAAAGCGACTCCTTTTTCCCCTGGTGAATTTGAAGTAAGAGTAAAATCAAGCGCTGGTGCGCTTGCTGCAATGTATTCTAATGTTGTTGGAATTGTAGTTACGCCTTACACTACTGAAAATCCTAAATTATGGGTTCCTGGTGGTTATGCTAAAGCTTCTGGATATCCTAACGATTGGGATCCTGCTACATCTCCACAACTTTCTGCTTCTGGATATGGTAAAGTAGATTTTGAAGGATATGTTAATTTCAATGATGCAAATGCTGAATATAAATTTACAAGTTTCCCAGAGTGGAAAGGGGAATATGCGGCAGGTGCGACTGCTGGAACATTAGCTCTTACAGGGGCTAATCTTAAAATCCCTGCTGCGGGTTATTATCAGATTGTAGTTGATACTGAAAAATTAACGTACAAAGCGACTGCAACTTCATGGGGAATCATTGGTAGTGCAACTGCAGGTGGTTGGGATAACAGTACAGCAATGACTTATAATAAAACGACAAAATTATGGTCTGTAACTGCAACATTAACTGGAGCTGAATTTAAATTTAGAGCGAATAACGGTTGGGATATTAACCTAGGTAAACTTAAAACTGCGGCTGATGGTTCTCACCTAGAATATGGCGGCGATAATATTGCTGTAACAGCTGGAAATTATACGATAACTTTAGATTTAAGTTCTCCAAGAAATTACAAATATACGTTTACAAAAAATTAATTTTTTTAAATTTGAAGGGGCTATCTTATGGATAGCCTCTTTTTTTAATTTAATAAATAAATGAGATGAAAAAAATTACTTTATTATTTTTACTAATATCATCTATTAGTTTTGCTCAATTTACAACTACGCCTTCACCGGCAATTGCTAGTGGGGTAGTTACGCTGAATTTTAATAAAACGGGAACGGCATTAGCTGCCTATACAGGTACAATATATGCGCATATTGGTTTGACCGTTAATGGAACAAGATGGCAAAATGTCAAAGGAACATGGGCGAACAATTCAACTCAGCCTGCGTTAACATTTATTTCAGGAACTAGTTATAAATTAGATCTAACACCTGATTTATATACTTATTTTGGAGTTCCACTTTCTAGTTCTATCACTGAAATTTGTGTTGTATTGAGAAATGACGCTGGAAACATGCAGACTGCTGATACTTTTTTTAATGTTGGAGCTTTTCAAGTAAATCTAACAGCTCCAACTGAAAATAGTTCAACAATAATTGCATCTGGAGCCAGTTTTAATATTGCCGCGACAAATACAGGCGGAAACGCCAGCTATAACTTAAAAGCAAATGGTGTAAGTATAAATACAAATACAAGTACAGCTAGTTATACTTTTAATGATACTAATATCACCGGTAATAGAAATTATGCATTGGAAGTAACGCAGGGAAGTACAAGTGTCACTAAAAGATTTAGTGTAATCGTAAATCCGGGAACAGTTAGTGCGGCATTACCGACAGGTTTATTGGACGGAATCAATTATACTGCAAATGCGACAAAAGCTACTTTAGTATTAGATGCTCCGTTAAAGGATTTTGTGTATGTAGCCGGTAGTTTTAATAACTGGCAGCCAAATTCGAGCTACGCGATGAAAAAGGACCCTATTTCAGGAAAATTTTGGTTG
This sequence comes from Flavobacterium fructosi, assembly GCF_042787335.1. Classification (NCBI taxonomy): domain Bacteria; kingdom Pseudomonadati; phylum Bacteroidota; class Flavobacteriia; order Flavobacteriales; family Flavobacteriaceae; genus Flavobacterium; species Flavobacterium fructosi. Next base: position 433,656 of record NZ_JBHZQA010000002.1, read on the forward strand.
GAATTGACCGGATTGACGTCAGGCGCCAATTATAGTTATCAGTATTGGGTGGTTGACGCAACACCTATTACTGGAACTCCATCTTTAGTAAAAACAGCCGATCCGTATTCTACTTTAGTATTGTCAGCAGATGATGATCCATATATTCCTGCAGTATCTTATCCAAATTTGCCGATATATCCTGCAGGTCAGCAAAGAGAAGTGACCGTTTTGCAAACGGGTCAAACACCGTATCCATGGACAACTGCAACGACTAATTTTGTAAAACCGGAGAAGGAAAAGTTAGTGGTTTACGAACTTTTGGTACGAGATTTCGATGCAGGCAGAAGTTTTCAAAATGTAATTGACCGAATTGATTATTTCAAAAATTTGAAAATTAATGCCATTGAGCTACTGCCAGTAATGGAATTTGAAGGGAATGAAAGTTGGGGTTACAATACTTCTTTCCATATGGCTTTAGATAAGTTTTATGGTACTTCAAGTAAATTTAAAGAATTGATAGATGTTTGCCATCAAAATGGTATTGCAGTAATTCTGGACGTAGCGTTAAACCATGCTTTTGACAGAAATCCAATGGTCAGAATGTGGATGAATGATCCTGATGGCGATGGTTGGGGTTCCCCTTCAACGGAGAATCCTTATTTTAATACTGTGGCAAAACACACTTATAGTGTGGGGAATGATTTCAATCATACTTCGGCCTTGACGAAAAATTACGTAAAAAGAGTAGTTAAACAATGGATTGACGAATACAAAATTGACGGTTTCCGTTGGGATTTGACAAAAGGTTTTACACAAAATTGTACGGCTAGTGACGAAAATTGCACTAATGGGTATCAAGCGGACAGAGTTGCCATTTTGAAAGATTATGCGGATTATTCCTGGAGTCTGGATCCAACGCACTATACTATTTTCGAACACTTAGGAACTGATGCAGAGGAAAAAGAATGGGCAAATTATAGAATTGCCGAAACTCCTAGCAAAGGAATCATGATGTGGGGTAAAATGACCGATCCATACAATCAGTTGACGATGGGATACAATTCTAGCAATGATATTTCAAGAATGAATAGTGCCAGTCATGGATTTACCGCAAACAGATTGATGGGCTATGCTGAAAGTCACGATGAAGAGCGATTGATGTACAAAAATATCCAATTTGGAAATAGTCTTGGGGGTTACAGTGTAAAAACTCCAGCGACTGCTTTGTCAAGAATGTCAGCTTTAGGAGCCGTTTCTTTATTAGTTCCTGGACCAAAAATGATTTGGCATTTCGGTGAGCTTGGGTGGGAGATTTCTATTTTTAGCTGTAATGATGGTTCAGTGAACACTTCTTCAGATGCTATTTCTGGTGATTGTAAATTGGACAAGAAACCACAACCGCAATGGTCGAATAATTGGTTAAGTGATAACGGAAGAAATAAAATTTATAACGATTGGGCAAAAATGATCAGTATGAAAATTGCCGAACCTGTATTCTCTGGAACGGCAACGATGTCAAGTGGTACTTCATTAATACCTAATATCAAGATTACCAATAGCACTTTGGCGGCAACGCAACTTAAAGATGTGTTAGTATTAGCTAATTTTGAATTATCTACTAAAGATGTACCGACTGGTTTTCCTTATCCTGGAATTTGGTACAACTTGATGGATAATTCTGCTATTACTGTCACTGATATGAACGCTACTATTGCAATTTCGGCAGGTGATTTTAGAATTTACGGTAATAAGGTGGCAAACTTAGCGATTGCCAACTATGAAAAAACTAATACCGTTCATTTGTATCCAAATCCTTCTTCAGGTTATTTTACTTTAAATACAAATACCACTAAAGTTCAGGTTTTCTCAATTACCGGACAATTGGTAAAAAGCTTTGATACGAATCATTCTAAAGATACTCCTTTTGCTATCAGTGATTTGACCAAAGGACTTTATATTGTAAAAGTACTGAATGATAATAATGAAACTGAAGTGATGAAATTTATAAAAGAGTAGTATTTATTATTAACATCAAGCAGGCTGTCTCTAAAAAGGGCAGCCTTTTTTTGTACAAAAAAACTGCTCCCGTGAGGAAGCAGTTTTCGACAAATTACCACAATTAAAAAAAATTATACTTTTTCGTTTTTGATTTCTTCTACGATTTCAGGATTCAGTAATGTTGAGGTATCGCCAAAATTTGAATAATCCCCTTCCGCTATTTTACGCAAAATTCTACGCATTATTTTTCCGGAACGGGTTTTTGGTAAACCGGAAACAAACTGTATTTTATCTAGTTTTGCAATTGGTCCAATGTGATCAGATATGTGTTGGTTTATCTCTTTACTAAGATTTTCTCTATCACGATACTCTCCGGTTTCTTTTAAAATTACAAAACCATACAGGGCATTTCCTTTGATGTCATGAGGAAAACCTACAATGGCTGATTCAGCAACTGCCGGGTGTTCGTTGATGGCATCTTCAATAGGTGCCGTTCCCAGATTATGGCCTGAAACAATAACGACGTCATCTACACGACCTGTAATTCGATAATACCCAACTTCATCACGCAAAGCGCCGTCTCCAGTAAAATATTTGCCTGGAAAGGCAGAGAAATAAGTGTCTTTATAGCGTTGGTGGTCTCCCCAAATAGTTCTCGCAATTCCCGGCCAAGGGAATTTAATACATAAACTGCCCGTAACCTGATTCCCTTCTATTTCGTTGCGTTTTTCATCCATTAAAACAGGTTGAACCCCCGGTAAGGGAAGTGAAGCGTAGGTTGGTTTTGTTGGGGTAACAAAGGCAATTGGTGAAATCATAATTCCTCCGGTTTCGGTTTGCCACCACGTGTCAACTACCGGGCATTTTTTGTCTCCTACGTGGTTGTTGTACCAGTGCCAAGCTTCCTCGTTGATAGGTTCACCTACAGAGCCAATCACTTTTAAAGAGGTTAATTGGTAGCGTTGTACGTATTCGATGCTTTCTTTAGCCAAAGCCCTAATGGCTGTTGGGGCGGTATAAAACTGAGTTACTTTGTGCTTTTCGATTGTTTGCCAAAAACGACTGAAGTCAGGATAGGAGGGAACTCCTTCAAAAATTACCGTAGTGGCTCCGTTCAGTAATGGGCCATAAAGAATGTAGGAATGTCCGGTGATCCAGCCAATATCAGCGGTACACCAGAAAATATCATTTTCTTCATAGCTAAAAACATTCTTGAAAGTATAAGCAGTATAAACCATATAACCAGCCGTAGTATGCACCATGCCTTTTGGTTTTCCGGTTGAGCCTGAAGTGTAAAGGATAAATAAAGGATCTTCGGCGTCCATAATTTCGGCTACATTATTGTCTGATGCTCTGTCTAAAAGAGGTTGCAACCATTGGTCACGACCTTCTTTCATATTTACAATTGTATTCGTTCTTTTGACCACTAATACGTTTGAAACTCCCGGGCAATTGGTCAATGCATCGTCAATAATTCCTTTTAAATCAATGGTTTTGTTACCACGATATCCTCCATCTGAGGTGATGACCATGTTACAATCGCAGTCATTTATTCTTGTTGCAACAGCAGAGGCCGAGAATCCGGCAAAAACAACCGAATGGATAGCTCCGATTCTCGCGCAAGCCAAAGTAGTAATGGCCAATTCAGGAATCATGGGTAAATAAATACAGACACGATCTCCTTTTTTTACGCCTTGTTCTCGCAATACATTTGCCATTTTACAAACACGTTGGTGCAATTCATTATACGAAATGTGTAACGCTTCTTCATTGGGATCATTCGGTTCAAAAATGATCGCCGTTTTGTCTCCTTTTTTTGCAAGATGTCTGTCGATGCAATTTTTAGTGATGTTTACTTTGGCATTAATAAACCATTTTATTTCGGCTTCTGCCATATTAAAATCGACCACTTTTTCCCATTGTTGGTACCAAGTAAAATTTTCGGAGGCAATTTTGTCCCAGAACTTTTTTGGTTCACGAACTGATTTCTTGTATTCTTTAAAGTATTCTTCTAAGGTATTAATTTTATAGCGACTCATAATTGTGATATTTTCTTATTTAGTATTATAAACTCCAATTTCATATTTTTTCAAAACAGCTTTTATTTCATCAACAATAGATTCATCATCTATCGTTGAAGGGATTTGATAATTTTCTCCGTCAGCAATGCTTCGCATTAATTTTCTGAGGGTTTTCCCCGAGCGTGTTTTTGGTAATCGTTGTACAATCACTACATTTCTTAAAGACGCAACAGCTCCAATTTGAAGGCGAACCAGTTTAATGATTTCTTGTTCTAATTGAAAATGCTCTATACCGCCATCTAATTTTGTTACGACTAATGCTAATGGTGTTTGCCCTTTCAGCGTATCATTTATTCCAATTACGGCACATTCCGCAACGGAATGATGGGAGGCAACAATCTCTTCCATTTCGGCTGTCGAAAGGCGATGTCCGGCAACATTAATTACATCGTCCACTCGGCCGGTAATAAAAATATAATCGTCTTCGTCTTTAAATCCACCATCACCGGAGAAATAGTAACCTGGAAATTTATTTAAATAATCTGCTTTAAATCGAGAATTGTCTTTCCATAAATCCATTAAAGTTCCCGGTGGCAATGGTAATTTTAGTACTACATAACCTTCTTCATTTGGACCTAATTCAATGCCTTTTTCGTCAAATATTTTAATGTCAAAACCACAAACCGCTTTTCCAACTGAACCCGGTTTTATGGGTAAATATTCTACACCCATCATATTGGCAGTCATCGGCCAACCGGATTCTGTTTGCCACCAATGGTCGATTGCCGGAACAGGAATGTGTTCTAAATACCATTCTAATGTTGAAACATCACAACGCTCACCTGCCAGAAATTGCGTTTTCAAAGAAGTTAAATCATATTTTTTAATGAAATCTCCGTTAGGATCTTCTTTTTTGATGGCACGAATCGCCGTAGGTGCGGTGAACATGGTATTGACTTTATGTTCTTGGATAATTCTCCAGAAGGTACTCGCATCAGGCGTTTTAATTGGTTTTCCTTCAAAAATAATGGAGGTATTTCTATTAATTAATGGACCATAGACAATAAAACTATGTCCAACAACCCAACCCAAATCTGAAGCGGCCCAAAAAACCTCATTTTCTTTTATGCCATAGATATATTGCATCGAAAATTTAAGTGCAACAGCGTAGCCGCCGGTATCTCTGACAATTCCTTTTGGTTTTCCTGTTGTTCCCGAGGTATGAAGTACATATAAAGGATGTGTTGCATTAACTGGAACGCAGGGTGTTTCTTCTGAGCCATACACCAATGCATCATAATCAACATCATATTTTTTAAACGGAACTCTTGCCCCTAATTTTCTATTGAAAACAATCACTTTTTTTGGTTTGTGTGAAGCTAACTCAATCGCTTCATCTACTAATGGTTTGTACGCAATTAGTCGATCAATTTCAATTCCTGAAGAGGCAGTGATGATGGCTTTCGGTTTGCAATCATCGATTCGTATAGCCAATTCATGTGGTGCAAAACCGCCAAAAACAACCGAATGTGTCACTCCAATTCTGGCGCAGGCAAGCATTGCAAATGCAGCTTGAGGAATCATTGGCATATAAATAATGGCTATATTGCCTTTTTTTAAACCTAGGGAGAGCATTCCTCCGGCGAGTTTTGTGACCTCCGTTTTTACTTCAAAATAAGTGTATTTTTTTACTGTTTGTGTCACTGGGGAATCATAAATAAGTGCAATTTGGTCTCCATAACCATCCTGGATATGCTTGTCTAGTGCCAAATAACAGATGTTTAATTCTCCGTCTTTGTACCAAACTGGATATCCATTTTTATCATTTGATAAAATATTTTCGGGTTTGTTATACCATTCTATCTCCATCGCTTGGTCTTTCCAGAAAGCTTCAGGTTGATGGATGCTATTAGTATAAAAATCTTTATAGTTCATTTTGTTATTGGTTGTTTATATTTTAAAAAAGTCCTGCATATTTGCTGAAACTAATTATTTTAAATCAGCCCTTGCACCTGTTCTACCAATTTTTTGACCGAAAAGGGCTTAAGCATATATAAATTTGCACCTAGAGAAAGTCCTTTTTCAATATCTTTTTCTTTGTTTTTTGCCGTTAGGAAAATAACCTTACAATGTTTTAGTCGTTCGTCTTTTTTGATTTGTTCCAATGTTGCGTAGCCGTCAACCATTGGCATCATTACATCCAGAATAATTACATCAGGAAATTGGTTCCTCAAAATTTCTAAAGCTTCTTGTCCGTCGCGTGCAATAAAAACTTCAAAATTGTTCTTTTTGAATGTGTATTCAAGTGTCATAACAATATTCGGTTCGTCATCTACAATTAAAATTTTTTTCATTTTTTAATAATTTTCAGTAGTATTATAATTGGGTAAAGTGAAAATAAATGTCGCGCCGTTTATCTCCGTGTTATCCGCCCAAATTTTTCCTTTATGATGTTCTATAATCTGTTTGCAAATGGCCAATCCTAAACCGCTTCCTATGGGTTTTTTTACATTTTGATTTCGGGATTGATAAAATTTATCAAATATGGCTTCAAAATCTTCTTCCTTAATTCCTTTACCATTATTATGGATGCGCACTTCCACAACTTCTTTTTTTTCTGCTATTTTGACACTGATTTTTCCATTTGTTTCTGAACTGAACTTAATAGCATTTGATAACAAATTGTAAACGACCTGAATGATTCGTTCTTCATCATAAAATGCTTTTATTTCTTTAGAAGACTCACCGAATTCAATACTTATTTTTTTATTTTTAATTAATTGATTTAGTGAAAGCAGGGTTTTTTCGACGGTTTTAGAAATGTTATTTTTAGAAAGATAAATTTTTTGCTTCCCTGTTTCGAATTTTTCTAAATCCAGAATTTTGTCTATCAAACGATTCAATCTGTCTGATTCAGAAATAATGTTTAGCAAGAATTGTTTTCTCAATTCCTCTGGGATGTCATCGTCGTCATGAAGAATTTCACTTGCTGCACGAATTGCAGTTATTGGCGTTCGTAACTCATGGGTAACCGTGTCCAAAAATTCGTCTTTCTGAATGTCTTTGTTGACCAATTCCTGATTGGCATTTTTCAGTTGAATGGATATTTTTTTTAATTCGTTGGAAGTATCTGTCAGTTTCTTGTTGATAATAATGTTCTCCTTAGATTCTTCTAGAATTCGCAACACTTCAGTCAAGCTGATTTTATCTTCTTTTACTACACTCGATATTAATATTTTGGCGGAAGCCGTACCAATATGTCCCGTCAATAAATTCTCCGCAAACTTTATAAACCGGGCATCGGCTGTGGTGATGTTTTTATCAATATTGTATTTTAAATTGAAAATGGTCATGGCTCTTTTTGTTCTTTCTTCTCCAAGAAATCGCTGTAAAACTTTTTGAATATCAGAAATATAAGCGGTTCCTTTCCAAACAAATGCATCTTCATGATTGGTGATGTACTTGTCAATATCCACAAACATTTCCGCATAATTACGTTCTCTGTAATTTCCTTTGAAACTTACAGAAATTGCGGCATAACAGATAAGGTTAAAAAATAAACTCCAAAAAACAGCATGAGGAATAGGTTCTAAGTAATCCAATCCAAAAAGTTGAAACGGTTTTAACAGTGCAATTCCCCAAGGCCCTTCCTGAATAAATAGGCTGGAAGATTTTGTGATGCCAATGGCGTAGGGAATTAATAAGGTATAAAAGCAAATCAAAAAGCCCATTATAATTCCTGTTATAGCTCCTTTTTTTGAACCTCTTCTCCAGAATAATGCCCCAAAAAAAGAAGGTGCTAGTTGTCCAATAACAACAAATGAAACCAAGCCAATGGAAACCAACGAGTAATCTAAAATGAAAATTCGGTAGATGGCATACGCCAAAATAATTAACGAAAAAATGCCTATTTTTCGGCTAATCAGAATTCGTTTACTATTTTTTTCTTGAGAAGAATTTTTGAGTGAACCAATGAAACCGTAAGGAATCAACAAATTATTACTTAACATGGTTGCTAATGCAATCGATGAAACAATAATCATGGAGATGGCAGCGGAGAATCCACCAAGAAATACTAAAACGGTCAAGAAATTATTGTTGAAAAATTGAGGAATCAACAATGAAAAGGTGTCTGAATTGAATCCTTTTCCGTGAAAAAGAATATTTCCTCCCCAAGCAATTGGAAAAACAAAAATATTGAACAGCAATAAATACAACGGAAAAAGCCACATGGCTGTTCGAATATGGGTTTCTTTATTGTTTTCAACAATTGCGGTATGAAATTGTCTTGGCAACAGAAAAATCGCAAACATGGACAATAAACAAAGGAAAAACCAATTTATTCCGCTTGTTAGGTCGCCTATCGAATTCTTCTTTTCGAAATTTTCAAGAACTGCAGCTTTGGTGTAAATATCTCCAAAACCATCGTAAACAAAATAGGTTACATAAATTCCGATGATTAAAAAGAAAACTAGTTTTAAGATTGATTCTATTGCGACTGCCGTAACGATTCCGCGTCTTTTTTCGGAAGCATCAACGTATTTTGTTCCGTAATAAGAGGCAAATAAAGCCAGTGCCAGACAAACATAAGTAGTAGTGTCCGTAAAAATATTATCACTTGACTGCGTTTTTGTGACAATATGAAATGTATCTGAAATCGATTTTAACTGTAAAGAAATGTAGGGTACAATTCCAAAAACACAAATTATAGTTACTAATGCGCCAAGAAATCTACTGTTTCCGTATCTTAAAGAAATAAAATCGGCAATACTGGAGATTTTATTTACTCTCGAAATTTGGATAATTCTCTTGAGGATAACCATCCAGGAGGGGATAATTATTATTGGGCCTAAGTAAATTGGTAAGTAACTTAAACCAGATTCTGCAGCAACACCAATGCTTCCATAATAGGTCCATGCGGTGCAATAAACCGCTAAGGAAAAAGAATAGATGTAAGGATTATTCGTCCATTTAGAATGGCTTCTTTTTTCAGCCCAATAGGCGATGTAAAAAAGAATGGACACATAAAGTGCTAAAATCAGTAAAAGTCCTATGCTACTCATAATATCTTTTTATGATTAGGTAGGTGATGGCAATTGAAAATAACCATGCCGAAAAAATATAGATGTACACGATTGGGAAACCAAAAAGTGGTTTAGAACTGTCAAATAAAAGCAAAAGAGGTATGTTCAACGCTGATAGCATTAGCATGGAAAGTATAACTAACTTTTGTTCGTGTCTTTTTTTCATTTGAAGATAATATTATTTTTCAGCGAAAAATGGTGTCGACATTTTTAAATGCGACTATATGTAATAAAAATAAGCAATCTCTACCGATTAATGTAGAGACTGCATATTAGAAATTTATTTAATAATTATTTTTTTTCATCGTAATCGCCCATTAAGGAAAAATAACCAAAGGTACCCAGCCCTAAAACTATTAATGGCGTTAATATAAATAAGATGATAATTCCAAATACTAAATCCTCTTGTTTACCGGACATGAATTTTGGCAATCCAAAGGTAAAGATGCAAAAATAAGCTGCCGCAATTGCTAAGGCGATCCAAACTAATCCTAAAACTCTTTTTATCTGATTCATAGCTGTGTTTTTTATATGTGAGCGTTTTTATCTTTATTTTTAATGTAAATCATTCCAACTACAAAGCTGACTGCAGCAATAACAATTGGATACCAAAGTCCTTCGAGATAAAATTCTGGATTTCCTGCTTCTTTTGCATTTATAACAAAATAGGTGGAGATAGCAGGAAGCAATCCTCCAAAAATTCCGTTTCCTACGTGATAGGGCAATGACATAGAAGTATATCTAATTTTCACTGGGAACATTTCTACCAAGAATGCTGCAATAGGGCCGTAGACCATAGTAACAAATAGCACTTGTATAAATATCAAAAAGATTAAAGTCCACTTGTCGTTCCAATTAATATTGATCGTTGTTTTGGTTTCAATTTTCGGTTTCCCATCAACGATCTTCGCTGCTCCCTTCTCTAAAGATACCGTTTTTACTTCAAGAAATTTAGTCCCGTCAGTATACTCTTTGCTAGTGGTATAAATGGAATCCATAGTTAGTTTCTTGTTCTCTTTCAGTTCAGAAACTACTTTTGTATTCGTAACAATTTCAGTTTTATTTTTTACAGATGTTGTTTCATACATTTGTTTGTAAATGGGTCTGTATAATAAAATGGCCAATAACATTCCTCCCATCATTATGTATTTTCTACCCACTTTGTCACTTAACCAACCAAATACAATGAAAAAGGGCGTTCCTAATATTAATGCAATTCCCAATAAAGTATCCACTTGAGAAGAGTCAATAGACATAACTGTTTTTAAGAAACTCATGGCGTAAAATTGACCGGTGTACCAGACAACCCCTTGTCCCATGGTAGCTCCAAATAAAGCCAATAAAACAAATTTTAAATTGTAACGATTTCCGAAACTTTCTTTTAACGGATTAGTACTTGTTTTTCCTTCTGATTTCGCTTTGGCAAAAACCGGAGATTCATCCATGTTTTTTCTAATTAAATAGGAAACTCCAACCATAATGATAGAAACCCAGAATGGAACTCTCCATCCCCATTCGTCAAATTGTTCAGGAGTAAGAACATTTCTAGTGGCTAAAATAACCATTAAGGAAATAAACAAACCAACCGTTGCCGTAGTTTGAATCCAGGAAGTCCAATATCCTCTTTGCCCGACTGGTGCATGTTCTGCCACATAAGTTGCGGCTCCACCATATTCGCCACCAAGTGCTAGACCTTGAAGCATTCGCAATATTAATACTAATAAAGGCGCCATAAAGCCAATGGTTTCATAACTGGGAATACAACCGATCAGGAAGGTAGCGCCACCCATTAGTAGCAAGGTAACCATGAAGGTATACTTTCGTCCAATTAAATCTCCTAATCTCCCGAAGAAAAGTGCTCCAAAGGGACGAACTACAAAACCAACTGCAAAAGTGGCTAGGGTTGCCAGGAAGGCTGCGGTTGGATTATCTGCCGGGAAAAATTTAGTTGAAATTACAACGGCTAAACTTCCAAAAATGTAGAAGTCATACCATTCAATCATTGTTCCCATGGAGGATGCGGAAATAACTTTCCAGATTCCTTTTGTTGATTTTTCTTTCATAAAATTGATATTATAGTGGTTTGGTTAATTATTTTAAAAGACATAGACACAGGAAACCATAGCTCTTAGGTTAGCAACGTCTTTTTTGTTAGTGGATGCTTTTGCGTATAAATCAGTATCACCCCATGTTGCTGTGGTGTATTCTAATTCTGGTGTAACTCTGAATTTGTTACTTTTGAAATCAATTCTTCCCGAAGCTCTCCAAACATTGTCTACTATTCTCGGTCCCGTAATAGCTCTGCCATATACTTGGGCAGTACTTCCAGCGGCAGTATTGGCTCCGTTATTTTTGGTAGTTCCAAAGAAAAAACCAGGAGCAATCGCTTTTGCGTTGCTTGCGATGTCAATCCAAAAAGAAGTTGTTTTTGTTGGATCGTAAGACTGAATTCCAGAAGTTGTAGATCCTGTAAAACCACCTAGCATCACCAGATTGTTTAAGTTGCCACCTGAAATTCCATAAGCTTTGATAATAATTTTGTCATTTGAATATTTAGCATAGCCAAATACGGAAGAGCTATTTACTTTTTCGGTAGTTACAATATTAGTTGCGCTAACTGTCAAAGGTTGCATTGACTTGTACTCCATTCCTGCGCCTAAAAACCAGTTTTTTCCTTTGTACTGAATTTGGCCATTCAAAGAAGGTAAAGCTGAATTGATTGAGGCTGAATTTTGAGTTCCTGTGGTGCCAAGAGCAAAAAATTCTCTTTCTTTATATGCGGTAGCGATTACAGTAACTTTTTTTGTTAAAGCTTGTTTTAATTTCACTTGGGTAGCCCATCCGAAAGGATTAAACATAATCCCAGTATTAAAGTTTGCAACACCAGGAAAAACTTCGGGGATGAAAGTTGGATACCAGGTTTGTCCCATGGTTAAGGATGTTTTAGACCAATCCATATTTACGTAGGCATGTCGTAATCTCAAAGTTCCAATAGTTCCATCTGTATTTCCGAAAAAGTCACCTTCAATATTTCCACTCATTTTTGCGCCCCAAACATCAGGGCCCTTGACTTTAATCCCAAATCGAGACGTTATCGATAAAAAGTTGGATTGTGATACTGCATTTGCATCTTTGCCGTTGACGTCTAATGCAACATCCAAAGGATATAAATTTAAATTGTCCTCGCGAACAGTTGCGGATTTTCTAGAATCGAAGATATAATCCGTTTTTACAAATCCATACAGGTTTATACTCCAATCTTTTTCAGCTGGCGCGGCAGGGGCAGTCTGAGAATATCCTTTAAGGGAAGAAATTCCAATCAAAAGGATAAGGCAATATTTTTTCATAATAAATAAGATTTGGTTAGGGGAAATGGTTAGTTTCAACACTGCCAAATTCTAATTTTTTGGTTTAAAAAAAAATTAAGTTATATATATGTGTAAAGTGATATAGTTAATCTTTAAAACGCTCCCATTTTATAAGCATAAATTTATCGCCAAGTTCCGTTATTATCATGCCGGCTCCTGAAAGCAATCCTTTGTTTTTTATATATTCTACCAGCTCTAAATGGTTAAAAATCTTGTAAGTAGGATGGTAATTAGCATGAGAGGGTTTTTTGATATTAAATGTCTTCACCCAATTACTTACCGTGACATGTGAAACGCCTATAATACGCTCTATTTCGCGATAACTTAGTCCTTCCAAGTAGAGTTGTAATGCTTTGGTAACGTAATAATCGTCTATCTTTTTCCCAATTTTGTTTACAGTAAAAAAATACTTACAATTTTTACATAAGTACCTTTGTTTGTTGTTGACTATGCCACTTTTTACTATGTGATTATTTTGACATTTCGGGCAGGTTAAAAGTTCCATGTATATAAATTTTGCATAAATATACTAATTTAGCAATTATTATTTTTAGCAATTCATAATAAAAAATAAAAATATTTACGGAACCCGCATTTATATTGGTAAAATTGGTTAATATCTCTGAAGTTGAAGTGTTTTTTGAAATTTATTTTTTTGGCTTGTAAAAACGAAAACTTACAATTAGGAACTTTGTTACATTTATAAAGTCTTAAACTAATGCTTTTTGATAGCGACTTTTTACTATTCAGAAACATTGTTGTCCGATAAAAAAGAAGCCAAATTAATGGCTTCTTAAAAAGAATCGTAATTTAGAATTGCAAAATTCAAATAACGATGAGTAAAAATAAGTATTTTTCGACTAAATCTGTTTTCGGACAGTTGATTTCTTTAATAGATGATTCAATGATTCAGGAAATAAAAAGGGTCTAGCTTTTTTCAGACTAAACCCTTAGATTCTACTAATATTAAATTTTTTAATACGCTTTCAAGTTTTAATCAACTCCTTTTAGAATTTCCCCGTTTGCGTGAACTACTAATTTACGAACTTCATTATTTTTTTTGATTTTTAGATGGTATTGTTTCTTGATTATATCACCATTTTCCTGAGAAAATAGAAATTTGTCGTTGATAATTTGCCAGCCTGGGAAGTCTTTGTAAATAGAATAAATCACTTTGCTGGGAAGTCGCACGTTTTGATAATTTTCTACAACTCGTGTTAACTTTCCATTCCCATTATAGGTTGCTGCCAAAGAGCCGTTTTTAGTTTCCATGGTCACTAAATAGCTGTCAAATCCTTCGTAATCTTTGCCCAGATTATAGCTAATAAATTGTTGCTGTAGTCCTCTGACGCTTGCATCAGGATTTTTGTCGGTTAAATAAACAGAGAAATCTTTTCCGGCACTCCGAATTACCACTTCAGGTAATTGTTCTAATGTAAGACTTCCTTCTTCTGAATCACTACTTTTCTTATCTTGGGAATAAGAGAGGGTCACAAACCCTGCAAAAAACAAAATTATAATAAATGATTTCATAACTTTCTTTATTAATATTAAATCACTAATCTTTAATACTAAAATAAATTACAAGGCTTTTGATTTACCTCCCCTTGCTGTTTTGATAATTTATTTTATTTCTTAATAAATTGTTGTACGGAATAGTTCTAATTTACATTTAATAACATTTGTTTAGTTTAGTAAAATTATGATTTTTAAGTAGGTAATACAGTTAATGAAATCTATCCTTACTGTTAAAAAAGACTAAGTTTTATCGCATTTTTTAAATAGGATTAGGGCGACGACTTACGATGGAAATAAAGCTTCAAAATAAGATTGCGTTAAATAAACAAAGAATTGAAACTTCTTGTAATTGATGATGCTTACGATTTGATAAATTACAGGAAAGGATTAAAAACAGAAAACCCGAATATTTCTATTCGGGTTTTGTGGTACCTCCAGGGATCGAACCAGGGACACATGGATTTTCAGTCCATTGCTCTACCATCTGAGCTAAGGTACCGTGCTTATTGCGGGTGCAAATATAGAATCATTTTTAGGATATCCAAAACATTTTTTTAAAAAAATCAATTCGTACCTTCGCAACATCAAAATATAAATTATGATTTTAACGGTTGACATAGGGAATACCAGAATTAAAGGTGCTGTTTTTGAGGGTAATACTCAAATTGATGCTTTTTTTTTTACTAAAATAGACTTTCGAAAAAAAATTGAAAATATTTTAAAAACACATCAAAAAATAACTGATTTGGTAGTTGCATCTGTTGGAGATGTTAAAAAGGAGCCTTTTTTGACGTTTAAAAAGGAACTAAATGTTCATTTTATATCACACGAGGATCCTTTTCCGTTTTCTAATGATTATGAAACTCCTTTGACATTGGGAATTGACCGAATGGTTCTCGCTGCCGGAGCGACATTTCAGTTTCCTGATCAAAACAGGTTGGTTATTGATGCCGGGACCTGTGTTACTTTTGATTTTATTGATGATATTAATAGATATCATGGTGGAGCAATTGCTCCGGGATTACGATTGCGGTATGAGTCATTGCATAATTTCACGGCAAAATTGCCCTTGTTAACCTTGGAAAGTCCTAAAGATTTAATTGGAAATTCAACTTCCGAATCAATTCATTCAGGAGTAGTTAATGGGTTGGTCTATGAGATTGATGGTTTCATAGATGAATATCGAGCCCGGTATTCAAATTTTATAATAATTTTAACGGGAGGAGATACAGATTTTTTGGCTAAACGATTAAAAAATACCATATTTGCCAATTCAAATTTTCTTTTGGAGAGTTTGAACCAAACATTTCAATATAAAATCAAAAATGATTAAAAAAATTATAATAAGCGCATGCTTACTTTTGTCACTTGTATCCATCGCTCAAGAGGGAACTTCATCTCCTTATTCTTTTTACGGAATTGGTGACATAAGATTTAAAGGAACGCTTGAAAATCGCTCTATGGCAGGAGTTGCGGTGGAACAAGATAGTATTCACATTAATTTAGAAAATCCAGCCAGTTTTTCGAGCTTAAAACTTACTACTTTTAGCATGGGAGGTACTTATGGGACTAAGACTTTTAAAACAAATACGGAGTCAGCTAATGCTCGCAGAACCACTTTAGACTATCTAGCTGTTGGTTTGCCTTTAGGAAAGTTTGGTATAGGTTTTGGATTAATTCCATATTCTTCTGTAGGGTATAGAATTCAAAAATTATCTTCAGAAGTAGGTGAAACCAACAAACGGTTAAGCGGGACTGGTGGTCTAAATAAAGTATTTCTAGGAATTGGGTACAAAATAACACCAAATTTCAGTATTGGTGCTGATGCAAATTATAATTTTGGTAAAATTGAAACTAATAGTTTAGAAATTATTACAAATGTCCCTTTAGGTACTCGTGAATTGAATAGCGCAGAGTTGTCAGGAGTGAATTTTAATATTGGAACAATGTACCAAGCTAAATTAAGTAAAAAATTATCTTTATACAGTAGTTTAAATTATACGATAGAAGGTAGTTTGACTTCTAAAAACACAAGAAATATATCCACGGTCGTTTATAACTCGACTTTTGATTTGTCTGTTGTGGATAGCTATGGGGAGCAAAAAACACAATCTGATGTGAGGTATCCAAGCAAAATATCATTTGGTATGGGAATTGGTGAATCAAAAAAATGGCTTTTAGGTGGGAAAATAGCATACCAGAAAACCTATGGTCAAGAGAATACCTATAATACAGCTAGTAATGTGGGGTATGGAAGATTCGGAAGTGTAAGTCTTGGAGGTTATTACATTCCGAACTATAATTCGTTTTCAAGTTACACGAAAAGAATTGTTTATAGAGCTGGACTTAAATATGAGAAAACAGGCTTGATGATTAATTCAGAGTCTATAAATGACATGGGATTAACTCTTGGATTTGGATTGCCAATAACAGGAAGTTTTTCTAATGTGAATTTAGGTTTTGAATTGGGTAAAAAAGGAACAACAAATGCAAATTTGATTCAGGAGAATTATGCTAATTTTAGTGTTGGTTTTTCCTTAAACGACAAATGGTTTGAGAAAAGAAAATTCAACTAGAGCCAAATAAGTAAATTTAATCACATTGCTTTGTCAAGTACAGCATATGACTTTACTAAAAAAACATACAATCTTTCCAGTAGTCACAGTTTTTGCTGTGACTCTGTTTTTTGGTTGCGAAAGTAATTTTAAAGAAGTACAAAAAATTAATTTTTCAGATTTTGTTCCTGGTGGCGATGCCGATAATGTAAATCTAAAATACACTGATTCAGGTTTGATTAAATCAATTTTGGTAAGTCCTAAAATGTTAGATTTTTCTAATGTTGAGTTTCCTTTTACTGAATTTCCTAAAGGAATTGATGTAACTTTATATGATAATAAAGCAAAGAGAACATTTATAACTGCCAATTATGCGGTTTCCTACAAGTTGACAAATATTATTGATTTGCAGGGAAAAGTAAAAATTAAATCAGAGAACGGGCAGATGCTCGAAACGGAACAATTGTATTACGATCAAAAAAACGAATGGTTTTTTACGGAGAAAAAATTCAAATTAACAGACCTTAAAGGTTCTTCTAACGGACAAGGCATCGATTTCAGTAAAGATTTCAAAGTGATCAATTCACAGAGAATCTCCGGTGAGTTTGAATCTGCCCAATAACTTATAAATTCTAATTATGACTTACTTAAAATACGTGCCTTATTTCTATTTGGTTTTTGCAGTTTTCTTTCTCTATGACGGCGTTACAAAGTTTTATGATCCTGCTGCAACACCTTGGCTAAGTTTTGGGATAGCGGCCGTAGCGGTATTTATGTTTTTCTTCCGAATGAAATTTGGAAAAAAATTTGAAGACAGAAGTAAAAAATCCTAAATTATGGAAATTAGTATCATAATATTGTGTTTAATACTATGTGCCTTTTTTTCAGGAATGGAGATTGCTTTTATTTCTTCCAATAAAATTTATCTTGAAATAGAAAAAAAGCAAGATAATTTTCTCTCTAGAATACTTACTAAACTTACCGAAAAGCCTTCTAAATTTATTGCAGCTATGCTGATTGGAAACAATATTGCGTTAGTGATATATGGGTTTTTTATGGGCGGGTTATTGATGCGTTGGGTTGAATCCTTTGGTTATCATTTTTCAAGTCTACTGGATTTGTTAGTCCAAACTATTCTTTCCACTCTAATAGTTTTGATTACTGCAGAGTTTTTGCCTAAAGTATTCTTTCAGATTTATGCCAATACGTTAATAAAATTTTTTGCTGTTCCAGCTTACGTTTTTTACGTTTTATTCTATTTTATTTCTACTTTTTTTATCTGGGTTTCCGATTTTGTTTTGAAAAAATTCTTTAAAACCGAAGGCGATCAGGCACAGGTATATTTTAGCAAAGTGGAGCTTGGGAATTACATAACAGAACAAATGAGTGCTGTTGAGGATAATGAAGAAGTAGATTCAGAAATACAAATGTTTCAAAAAGCTTTAGAATTTTCGGGGGTGAAAGCTAGAGACGTGATGAGTCCCAGAACTGAAATCGTTGCGATTGATTTATATGATTCGATGGATGAATTGAATAAATTGTTCATTGAAACTGGGTATTCAAAAATTGTAGTTTATGAGAATTCTTTGGATGATATTGTAGGTTACGTACATTCATTTGATTTATTCAAAAAACCGAAGAGTATTAAAGAAATTGTAATTTTGGTAGAGTTTGTGCCAGAAACAATTTATATCAAAGACGCCATGGATTTGCTGACTAAAAAGCGAAAGAGTGTTGCCGTTGTGCTGGATGAATATGGCGGAACTTCCGGAATTATTACGATAGAAGATATTGTCGAAGAGCTTTTTGGAGAAATAGAAGATGAACACGATTCAGAAGAAGAATTAATCGAAAAAGAGCTTGGGGATGATACCTATCTTTTTTCGGCTCGTTTTGATGTCGAATATCTAAATCAAACCTATAAACTTAATATTCCGGAGAGAGATTCTTATGGTACACTTGGTGGTTTTATTGTTGATTTTACCAAGGAAATTCCGCAAAAAGGGACTGTAATTACCATTGGGACCTTTCATTTTGTCATAGAAGAGGCCACAAATAAAAAAATAGAATTAGTGAAAATGGCGGTGCGAGAGTAGTTTTTTTTATAAAATTAAAAATTCTTTCAAAATAAAACGCTACTAGTATAATTATTAATTAGATAATTGTATTTTCGCAAACTGAATATAAAAATTAACAACAATAGAAATGGCAGTTTTAGCAAAAATTAGACAACGTTCCGCTTTATTGATAGCAGTTATTGCACTTGCATTATTTGCATTTATAATACAAGATCTTATCGGTAAAGGAGGCTTTGGTAAAAGTACAAAGGATGTAGGAAGTATCAACGGAAAAGATATTGCCTTCGAGGATTTTAGAATCAAAGTAAGCAATGTTGAGAAAAGTGGTCAAGGGATTACTTCAACAGCCGCAGCAAACAGAGTTTGGGATCAGGAAGTTTCTATAGCTTTATTGTCTTCAGAATTTGATAAATTAGGATTAAGAGTAGGTGAAAAACACATACTTGAAGTTTTAAAAGCAGATGAAAATATTGGTAAAAATCCATTGTTCTTGAATGCAGCAGGGATGTTTGATATTGCAAAATTCAAAGAGTATTTTAAATCAAATCCTGCACAAGCGCAATATTTGAAAGATAGAGAGAAAGATGCGGAATTGAATGCGAAATATCAAATTTATAATACACTGATTAAAGCGGGTATTTATACTACGGAGAGCGAAGGAAAAATGAAATATGAAATGGAAGCCAACAAAGTAAATTTTGCTTACGTAGCTGGTTTGTATTCTACGATTAAAGACAGTGATGTAAAAGTAACTGATGCTGAAATTGTAGATTTCATGAAGAAAAACGAAAAGAAATTCAAAGCTGACGAATCTCGTGAAGTAGAATATGTTTTGATTGAAGACAAAGCTTCGAAAGAAGATGAAGATGAGGTTAAATCTAAAATAAATGGATTGTTGTCTGGAAGAGTAGTGTATAATCAGGCAACTGGTAAAAATGATACCTTACCAGGATTTAGAAATGCGACTAACACAATTGAGTTTGTAAATTCGAATTCAGATGTTCCTTACGATTCAACTTACATAGCTAAAAAAGATTTGCCGGCAGTTGATGCAGACAAATTATTCAATCTTGCATCAGGTGAGGTTTACGGCCCTTATATGTTTGGAAAATACTACTGTATTTCTAAATCAATGGGAATGAAGGCAGGTGTAAATGCAAAAGCAAGCCATATTTTAATTAGCTATGAAGGAACACAGGTTCCTAACAAAAAAGAGAAAAGAACAAAAGAGGAAGCGAAAGCTAAAGCAGAATCTATTTTAGCTCAAGTGAATGCAAATCCGGATAGTTTCTTGATGTTAGCGTTTACTAATTCAGATGATTCTTCAGCACAACAAGGTGGTGACTTAGGTTATTTTGGTCCAAATCAAATGGTGAAACCTTTCAATGATTTTGTTTTCAATAACGGAATTGGAAAAGTTGGTTTAGTAGAAACTCCTTTCGGTTTTCATATTATCAAAATTACGGACAAACAAGACGGAATTCGTTTAGCAACTGTTGCTCAAAAAATTGAAGCGTCGGAAGTAACTTCTGATAAAGTGTTTACTCAAGCGACTAAATTTGAAATGGACGCAACGGATAAAGATTTTGGCAAAATTGCAAAAGACATGAAGCTTACGGTAGCTGCTCCACTAACTTTAAAAGGTATGGACGAGACTTTTGGACCTTTAGGAAACCAAAGATCTATAGTTAGATGGGCATTTGAAGACGATACTAAAGTAGGTGCTGTAAAAAGATTTGAAGTAGCTAATTTAGGGCATGTAATTGCAAAACTTAAAAATGTAGATAAATCTGGTTTAGTAACAGTTACATTAGCGAGACCTTATGTAGAGCCAATTCTTAAAAATAAGAAAAAAGCGGAATTGATCAAAGCTAAAATGACAGGTTCTTCATTAGAAGCTATCGCAAAAGCTACTGGTGCAAAAATTCAACAAGCATCTGATATAACTATGGAAAATCCAATGTTAGTGGGTGCAGGGTTAGAGCCTAAAGTTGTAGGAAATGCATTTGAATTAGCTGCAAACAAAACATCTGCTCCTATTGAAGGAAATACAGGAGTTTATGTTGTGAAAAACACGAGTACAGTAAAAGCGCCTTCTTTGAAAGATCATGCTCCATATGTGGCTAAGTTAAAAGCACAGGCTGCCTCTGATGTGAATAGAGTTATTCCAGCATTGAAAAGCAGTGCTAAAATTGAAGACAACAGAAAACAATTCAATTACTAATATCTTACAAGTAATTAATTCAAATAGAAATCCCGATACATTTTTAGTGTATCGGGATTTTGTTTTTAATAAAGTTTTGTTTGAAAGCTTGAACAGAATTTAAGATCAAAATTAAAATAGTATCATTTCGTTATAAGGAATAACTGTATGGTAGCCTTTTGAACTAAAATATTCGTTAGGATTTTCATCAGAAATTGCCATAACAAAATCACCTCCCCAAGCGCCAAGGCTTTTTATCGTGCCATTAAAATCAGGAAACAAAGATTCTTTTACGGTTTGCATTTCCAAAAGGGTACTCATATTAACCTCGTGCTTTTCTATCGCCAAAGCAAATGCTTTAAGGGTAGTTGCTTTCAAAGCGTCAAAAGTTATTTTGTCGTTTAAAGCAATTGTTCTGACCAAATTGTGTTTTTTATTAATGTTATAAGTTGCTATTGCGGTTTTACTGCTTTGCTTTTTGTTCAGATAGACAAAATAGAGGTCTTTAGTAAACCAAGGACTAAAAACGATTTTTTCAATAATGGGTTTTCCTTGTTCTAAATGATATAAAATAGGAGTGTCGTTTTGAGCACAGGCAATATCGTAGCCACTTCCTCCAAAACTGTTATTAAGCAGCGTAAAAGCATTAATGTGCAACCATTGGGCAATATTGTTTATCAAAGTAGACGAGGTGCCTAGACCCCAGCTTTTAGGAAATCCAAGTTCGGTGGTAATTGTGTATCCTTCTGAAAGATTTATAAAATCAGGATTTAATACAAAAGCTTCGTGTAAAATAGCAATTAATGTTGATTTAACGGATTCATTTTCTAAATTTCTTTCTTTTGAAATATCATAGAATGAAATGGTATCTTCAAACCATATGCTACCATCAGAGTCGAAACTTGTCCACTGTATTTCTTTATTATTTCCTTTTTCTACAATTAAATTTTGTCCCAATTTTGTGGGTAAAGCAAAAGCTTTGGCGCCATCCAAAACTAGATATTCACCTGTGATCAAAAGTTTTCCGTTACTGTAGAATGTTTGTTTCATTATTCTTGTTTTAATCCCTGTCAGGTTTCTGAATGCTGACAGGTATGTCGGAAATCAGTTTTACTTTCTTAGATTTTCAATAAAGTCAACAACCGCATTATGAGAAACTACATTGTGTTTGAAATGTTTTTGTATCAAAACACGTTCCTTGTCAGTGGCCTCAAACTGATTGATGATATTGTTTAAATGCATTTTCATGTGCCCTTCCTGAATTCCTGTTGTGGTCAAGGAACGCAAAGCAGCAAAATTTTGAGCTAAACCTGCAACGGCCACAATCTGCATTAATTCCTTTGCAGATGGTTTCTTAAGCATTTCCAGAGAAAATTTCACCAAAGGGTGTAAAGTGGTTAGTCCGCCGATAGTTCCCAAGGCTAAAGGAATTTCCAGCCAAAAAGTAAAAATACCATTCTCAATTTTTGCATGCGACAAACTGGAATATTTTCCGTTTCGAGAGGCATAAGCGTGAATTCCTGCTTCGACAGCACGGAAGTCATTCCCGGTAGCAAGTACCACTGCATCGATTCCGTTCATAATTCCTTTGTTGTGAGTTACGGCTCGGTAGGGTTCGACTTCAGCGATTTGAACGGCCTGAACGAATTTCTCGGCAAATTCTTTTGGGTGCTGTATGTGTTTTTCTGTTAATTCCTCAATTGGGCAGGAAACTTCAGCACGAACAAGACAGTTAGGAACGTAATTAGAAAGAATACTCATTACAACATGAATGTCCTTTTCTTTTTCTGAAAATAATTCATAAGTGGTAGCTTCTTCTTTTAATGTTTTAGCAAATTGCTCCAAACAAGAATTGATAAAATTGGCTCCCATACTGTCTTTAGTTTCAAAAGTAGCATGAAGTTGAAAATAATTTGGCAGCAAGTCGGTTTTGTCGTTTAGAACAATATCGAGAATTCCACCACCTCTTTTTTGCATATTTTTGGTAATGCTTTCCGTTTCGGTAAAAAAGACAGCTTTGGTTTGGGCAAAAAATAAGTTGAGTTTGGAGACATCGCCGTTATAAATAAAGTGGACTTGGCCAATTTTTTCGGTATTGATAACTGTTGCTTTAAATCCGCCACGAGTGGACCAAAATTTAGCCGTTTTTGAAGCTGCAGCTACTACAGAACTCTCTTCAATAGCCATAGGAATAGTGCTGTATTGGCCGTTAATTAAGAAATTTGGCGCAATTCCTAATGGAATATAAAAGTTGGTGATTGTGTTTTCGATGAATTCATCGTGCAGTTGTTGTGTTTTTTTGTCGGAATTCCAATAGTTTTTCAGCAATGCGATTGCTTCTGTTGGAGTAGAAAAGTATTCGTTGGCAATCCAGTTTATTTTTTCTTCTTTGGATAATTTAGAAAATCCCGTTACTGCATTATTCATTCTCAAGAGATTATGTGATGTTTAGTTGCAAAGATACGGTTTTAGCGCTTTTATTTACCTCAAATTATATTCATTAAATTGTTGTTTTTAATATTGCTTTTTACATTTAACATAATAAATAGCCGTTAATTGTAATTTTTTCACTAAAATTGACGGTTTTTATCTTTAAATCTATCTTATGAATTCAAATAGAATTACAGTCTTACTTTTATTCTTGTGTTTTACTGTTTTTGGACAGCAAAAAATCACAATTGATGAAGTTTTTAATGGCACTTTTCGTGCGGAAGGAATGGATGAATTGCAATCCATGAAAAATAGCAATCAATATTCAGTTTTAAATTTTGACCAGGCCTCTAAAAGTATGCAGGTTAATTTATATGATTTTGCTACGTTGAAAAAAGTGGCAGTTTTGATTGACACTAAAGATCATAAGGAATTGCCTGCGATTGATAGTTATACATTTGACGCTGAAGAAAAAATGATTTTGTTAGCTTGCAATACCAAACAAATTTTCCGTCATTCTTTTACAGCAGATTATTATTTATATAACATAGCAACTAAACAACTAAAGAAGTTATTTGATTTTCAGGTTCAGGAACCAACTTTCTCTCCTGATGGAAAAAAGATAGCTTACGCTAAAGAGAATAACTTATATGTATACGATTTAGCTGTAAATCAATCGGCTCCAATCACTACTGATGGCAAGAAAAATGCCATTATAAACGGGATTACGGATTGGGTTTATGAAGAAGAATTTGCATTCGTAAAAGCATTCGATTGGAGTACAGACAGTAAAAAGTTAGCTTACATTCGTTTTGACGAAAGTCAAGTGCCGGAATTTTCTATGTCAATCTTTCACAAAGATTTGTATCCAACAGTTGAAACATTCAAATACCCTAAAGCAGGTGAAAAAAATTCAGAAGTTTCTTTGCACATTTATGACGTAAATGCTAATGCAACCAAAAAGGTTAATTTAGGCAAATACAATGATTTTTACATTGCAAGAATGAAATGGACAAACAATTCTAATGTTTTGTCAGCACAGGTACTGAATCGTCATCAAGATAATTTAGATGTTTTGTTTATTGATGGGAATTCAGGAGATGCAAAAGTGGTTTTGAATGAAAAAGATAAAGCGTATGTAGATGTGACGGATAATTTAACGTTCCTGAAAGACAATAGTTTTATTTGGACTAGTGAAAAAGACGGTTTTAATCATATTTATCTATATGATAAAAATGGGAAACTAAAAAAACAAGTTACCGCAGGAAAATGGGAAGTGACCAATTATTATGGTTTTGATGAAAAAACCAATACTGTATTTTATCAATCAGTGGAGAATGGTACAATTAACAGAGATGTTTACAGAATAGGTCTTGACGGAAAAAACAAAGTAAGGCTGACCAAGAATGTTGGGGCAAATGCTGCTGTTTTTAGTCCAAACTATCAATATTATATCAATACTTTTTCAACAGCAACACAGCCCACAATCTATACGTTGAATGAAGCTAAAGCGGGTAAACAAATGCAAGTTATTGAAAACAATGAAGCATTAGCAGCAAAATTGAAAGCGTATAATTTGCCTTCAAAAGAGTTTTTTGTTTTGAAAACAGAAAAAGGAAATGAGTTAAATGCTTGGATCATGAAACCAAAAGATTTTGATGCTACCAAAAAATATCCCGTATTTATGATTCAATATTCAGGACCTGGATCACAACAAGTAGTAAATCAGTGGGGTAGTTCTAATGAGTATTGGTTTATGATGTTAGCACAACAAGGCTATATTGTGGCTTGCGTTGATGGTCGCGGAACTGGTTTTAAAGGAGCTGATTTTAAAAAATGTACTCAAAAACAGTTAGGTAAATTCGAAGTAGAAGATCAAATTGATGCCGCCAAAGTGATCGGAAATTACGCCTTTGTTGACAAAGCAAATATTGGAATTTGGGGTTGGAGTTATGGTGGATTTATGGCTTCTAATTGTATAATGAAAGGGAATGATGTTTTTAAAATGGCGATTGCGGTTGCTCCGGTAACGAATTGGAGATTTTATGACAGTATTTACACAGAAAGATACATGCAAACACCACAAGAAAATGCTAGTGGTTATGATGAAAATTCTCCAATAAATCATGTAGAAAAACTTAAAGGAAAGTTTTTATTGATACACGGTTCAGGAGACGATAATGTGCATGTTCAAAATTCGATGCAAATGATGGAAGCATTAATTCAAGCAAACAAGCAATTTGATTCTCAGATTTATCCTGACAAAAACCACGGAATTTATGGTGGTAAAACCAGAATACAATTGTACACTAAAATGACTAATTTCATTAAAGAAAATTTACAAACTAAAACAATAACTTCAAAACAAACAATATGATAGAAACACAGGTAAAAACAGCACATCCAAAAGGTCTTTGGGTATTGTTTGGAACAGAAATGTGGGAGCGCTTCAATTTCTATGGAATGCGGGCAATTTTAACCCTGTTCCTTATCAATTCATTAATGATGAAAGAGGCAGATGCTTCTATTATTTATGGAGGTTTCTTAGGACTTTGTTATTTGACACCAATGTTAGGAGGATTCGTTGCCGATCGTTTTTTTGGAAATAGAAATTGTATTTTACTTGGAGGTTTAATGATGGCTATTGGACAGTTATTATTGTTCACCAGTGCTAGTATTTTTGGTACAAACTTAAGTCTTGCCACTACATTAATGTGGTCGGCTTTAGGGATTATCATTTTTGGGAACGGTTTTTTTAAACCAAATATTTCAAGCATGGTGGGAAGTTTGTATCCAAAACAAGAAAAAAGTAAACTGGACACTGCTTTTACCATTTTCTACATGGGTATAAATTTAGGGGCTTTTCTAGGACAATTAATTTGCCCATTAATAGGGGATATTAAGGACGCAAACGGAATTAGAGATATTCATGCTTTTAAATGGGGATTTCTTGCTGCTTCTATTGCTATGTTAATAGGGACGTTAGTGTTTTATTTCTTGAAAAATAAATACGTGATAACACCAGAAGGAAGACCTTTAGGAGGATTGCCATCTAAAAATGAAGCATCAGATTTTGAAGAAGGAGAAGCGCAAAAAGCGGTGTTCTCTGTAAAATCTTTAGTAATGGCAGTAATTGCATTTGTTGCTTTGTTTTTTGCTTTTAGATATTTATTGGGAGGTGAAAATTTTATTAAAACAGTAATTTATCCAATTATCTATGCAAGTGGTTTGACCTTGGCAGGATTAATTATATCAGATACTTCGCTGACTAAAATAGAAAGAGACAGAATTTTCGTAATTTATATCGTTGCCTTTTTTATTATTTTCTTCTGGGCAGCTTTTGAACAAGCGGGATCTTCATTGACTTTTATCGCGGATAACCAAACCGACAGAAATTTCTTTGGATGGAATATGCCACCGTCGATGGTTCAAATTTTTAACGGTCTTTTCGTATTCTCGTTTGCACTTCCTTTCAGTATTCTTTGGGATAAATTGAGAGCTTCTGGAAAAGAACCAATTTCGCCCGTAAAACAAGCTATCGGTTTAGGGTTAATCGCTTTGAGTTATTTTATCTTGGCTTACAATGTGAAGGATTTAGGAAACAGCGGACTTTTAGGTATCAAATGGTTAATTTTAATGTACCTAATTCAGACTTTTGCTGAATTATGTTTGTCGCCAATTGGATTGTCATTGGTAGGCAAATTATCTCCAAAACGTTTTTCTTCTCTTTTATTCGGGGTTTTCTTTTTATCCAATGCAGCAGGATACGCGTTAGCAGGAACTTTAGGTTCAATTATTCCTGCAACGGGAGATAAATTTATTAAAGCAAAAGAATTAGGAATTGATTTACAAGCCGTTTTAGATAAAACAATAACACCAACGACAGAACAATTAAAGTTGTTATCAGACAATCAGTTGAGCGATCATAATCCAGTATTTGCAGGTTTTGAAATTCATAATTTATTTGAATTTTTCATGGTTTTTGTTGTTTTAACAGGACTTGCAGCTGTAATACTATTTGCATTGACACCAGTTTTGAAAAAAATGATGCATGGTGTTCGATAATACGAAAAAAATAAGTTAATATCTTTCAAACCTACAAGAATTCTTTTAGGTTTGTTTTTTTAAATACTTCGCAAATGGCTCAAAATGTAACAATAGAAGAAATACAAAATTTCAAAGGCAAGTATCCAAAGCAATTGTGGTATTTATTTTTTAGTGAAATGTGGGAACGTTTCAGTTTTTATGGTATGCGAGGAATGTTGGTTATTTTTATGGTGAACCAATTAAATATGAATGCTGTAAATGCTAATTTGCAGTACGGCGCTACTCAGGCTTTTGTTTATGCTTTTACTTTTATTGGAGGGATGTTTGCTGATAAAATTTTGGGTTTTAGAAAATCATTGTTTTGGGGAGGGATTTTAATGATTGCCGGAAGTGTTATTTTGGCATTAGATCCTCATCAGTTTTTCTTTATCGGAATTAGTTTTACTATTATAGGGACTGGTTTTTTTAAACCAAATATTTCTACTATGGTGGGACGTTTGTATAAAGACGATGATAATAGGAGAGATGCCGGTTTTTCTTTTTTCTATATGGGAGTAAATCTTGGCGCTCTGATTGGCGGTTATTTGTGTATTGCTGTGGCTAATGGGTCCATGATGTCTGCTATTGTCCCCGAACATTTAAGATGGAACGTTGCTTTTGGATTTGCTGCAATTGTTATGGTCATAAGTTTATTGACTTTTGTCCAAACTCAAAAAAGCTTAGGAGACATTGGAATTTCACCTTTGTTAAGTCTGGAAAATTCTAGAATAAAAGTTTATGAATACGGTACTTACCTTGGTTCACTTGCCGTTATTCCGGTCATAATTTTATTAGTTTCTAATTCGGGCTATACTGATATATTTATGTACATTATTGGTCCTTGTTCTTTGTTGTACTTACTTTTTGAAATGAGAAATTTTTCTGCTTCCGAGAATAAAAAATTGCTTGCTGCACTAGTGTTTGTTTTGTTTTCTATTATTTTTTGGGCATTTTTTGAACAAAGCGGGGGCTCATTAAGTCTTTTTGCAGAGAGTAATTTAAGTAAAACGGTTTTAGGTGTGCCGTTAGATCCTAACGGTGTAAATAATTCGGCTAATTCATTCTTTGTAATTGCTTTTGCTGCACTTGTTGGATTAGTGTGGCTATGGATGAGTAAACGAAAAATTGAACCTAATACCGTGGTAAAATTTGGATTAGGCTTTTTGTTTCTTGCAGGTGGTTTTTATATTTTTTATTACACAAAATTCTTTGCTAACGTGAATGGTGTTACCTCCCTGGATTTGTTCACTTTTGGCTGGTTTATTATCACTTTTGGCGAGTTGTGTTTATCACCAATTGGAATGTCCGCTATGACAAAATTATCGCCTCAGAAAGTGCAAGCCGTAATGATGGGAATGTGGTTTCTTGCCAGTGCATATGGGCAGTATTTTGCTGGATTATTAGGAGCGAATATTGCCGGAGCTTCTGAAAATTCCACTAATCTTGAAAAATTAATTGTTTATGCCGATGGATACAAGCAATTAGCCATTTACGCTTTAATCGCAGGGGTACTTTTAATTGTTATTTCACCCTTGGTAAAAAAATTAATGCAAGAAGTAAGATAGCCGACATTTATGGTATTATTTTTGTTTAAATTTGTATAAAAATTGAGTAATTATGAAAAAAATATATTTAATAACAGTATTCTTTTTAGGAATCATTTCGTCACAAGCGCAAGAGTTAAAATGGCATACCAATGTTAAAGAAGCAATAGCTATTGGTAATAAAGAGAAAAAACCTTTGTTGATGTTTTTTACAGGAAGTGACTGGTGTGGCTGGTGTATACGATTGCAAAAGGAAGTCCTTAAAACGCCTGAGTTTGAGAAGTGGGCGAGCGAAAATGTAATTCTGGTAGAGTTAGATTATCCAAGAAGAACACCTCAAACTCCAGAAATCAAACAGCAGAATAATGAATTGCAACAAGCTTTTTCGATTCAAGGTT
Source organism: Flavobacterium fructosi (assembly GCF_042787335.1). NCBI lineage: Bacteria > Pseudomonadati > Bacteroidota > Flavobacteriia > Flavobacteriales > Flavobacteriaceae > Flavobacterium > Flavobacterium fructosi. Next base: position 462,921 of record NZ_JBHZQA010000002.1, read on the forward strand.
TTCCAACTATTTGCTTTGCAAATGGAACTAATAAAGACGGAAAAGTCAATTTTGAAGGGTTAGGAACTACAGGATATGTCGCTGGAGGTCCAGCTGCTTGGCTTGAAGTCGCAAATGGTATTTTGAAAAAGAAATAATTTTTAATTCAATTTATAGAATCCCTTTTCACCAGTAGCGTGAAAAGGGATTTTTTGTTTAGCACAAGTTGCTTTCCAAAGCTTCTGAATTGTTTTATAGTTGGATGCGTCAGCGACAACTATTCTAGGAGACACAGTTTGAAAAAGTCGTTCCAGATTTATTTTCGGAGATTGGATAAGCAGTAAAATGTCAGGCTTTATATTTTTAGGATAAATACCAAAACTATCGACAATCATAATTTTCTTTCCGTTGAAAAAAGCAGTATTTTGAAGTCTTTTTTTTGTTTTCAAAACACTAAAATTACCAACCAAATAAGAGTTTAGAGTGCTGTTTTTTCTGGAGATTTTTAAAATACTGTCGTTTGCGTACATAATGACATCATTGCTATTTCGCTCAGTAATTAATGTGTGTTTTTTTAAATTGAATACAACCCATTCTTGCTGGTTTTGAATGTTATATCGATTTTGCAAAAATGATGTTTGTAAAATGACAATGGTAATCAGTAAGAAAATCAATTTATTAAAACTTGGTTTCTTAAACCAAATTACTGCTGCAATAATCAACAAGTAACTACTGATTAAAGGGGAATAAGTAAAGGAGATATTATGAATTATGAATTGTTCCAAAGACGCGATTGAATTAATTATCTTATTCAAATAATAGATACTCCATTCCAAAAGTTTAGCAAACACAAAAGGAACATAACCAAATGCTGCCAAAACCATAACCACAACGCCTAAAACCATTATAATGCTGAGCAGTGGGATAATGACTAAATTAGTGACAAAGAACAATCCCGGAAATTGATGGAAGTAATAAATGCTTAAAGGTAAAGTGCCGATTTGAGCGGCAAAGGAAACAGTCAGAATATCCCAAATATATTTTGTAATCTTATTTTTTGGTAACCATATAGATGCTAAAAGCGGTTGCAACCAAATGATAAAAAACAGAGCGATATAACTTAATTGAAATCCAACATCAAATAAGAATGAGGGTTCGAAAAGCAATATAATTAGTATGGAAACGAGTAAGGTATGATAAATGTTTACACTTCTTCGTAGATGATTTCCTATTGCGACGAACGAAAACATGGTTACAGAACGAACTACCGATGGTGCTAGACCTGCAATTATGCCAAAGAGGAACAATGAGGATAGAATAATTATCAACTTAAAGAGTGAACCTCGTTTTGTGTTGGGTAGAGGTGTGAGAATAAAAGTTACAAAAAGTAATATAAACCCAATATGTAATCCGGAAACCGACAATATATGTATGGCACCAGCGTATTGATAATCCCGAATAATTTCAGGTGAAATATCTTGTTGTTGTCCTAGAATTAGAGCAATGGCAACATTTAGTTCTGTTTTATGAAAGTCGCTTTGCTCTAAATTACGAATGATTTTAGATCTTAATTTGGAGGTATAGTACCAAATGTTTTTATCGGTTTCAGTTCCAGTTTTTATTTCATCAGACTCAGTGTAAAGTTGCGCAAATATTTGCTTGTTTTCAAGGTATTTACTATAGTCAAATTGGTTTGGGTTATTTGGAGGACTATTTTTATGTAAGGTAGTTTTGATTTGTAAAATATCGCCTATCTCAAATACATGTCGTAAACTGTCTTTTCGAACATTTAGGATTATCCTGCCCGTGCTTTCTAATTTGCCTATACGGTTTACAACAGCAATATAACGGTCATTAGCTGCAGAACTTTTTAGTTTCTCTCTCAGGGTTATGACAAGTAAATGAGGCTTTTCATAAATGGAGCTATAATGTATATAATTACTTTTTTGATAAAAATCATTATGCGTGATATGCGTAATCATACCAATATAAAACCATAGTAAACAAGAGGTTAGGCTAAAATATAGCGGATGAATTATATTTTTTCGTGATAAAAACCAAGTAATTCCTAAAACCGAAAATGTAACGAATAGTAAAAAAAATACTGTTTGTGGATTTAATTTTGCGTAAAATGCAGCAATTATGCCTAGAACGAAACCAACTGTTATTCTCGCTAAAGGGAATTGGAACACTTTCATGTTTCTAAAGTACACTTTTTTTAGTAAGAAATAACTTTGTATTTAAAAATAATTGAAATGAAGCTTTAATTTATTGGGCCAAATTAGTCAACTACTATAAAATTCTATTTAACTGAGCATATGTTCTTTTATAGTAAGACTCTTTTGTTGAGGAAATAATCACTCCTTTTGAGGTAGAGGAATGTATGAATATTATTTCGTCATCATTGACCTCAATGACCATTCCCACATGATTAATTTGAGTTTTTCCATTTGTTTTAAAAAAGATTAAATCTCCTTTTTTGGCTTCTTCTCGATCAATAACCACTCCTGTTTTTGATTGTTGATAAGAAGAGTGTGGCAGTTGAACATTGTGCGAGTTGAAAATAGTGCATATTAATCCGGAACAATCGTAACCAGCTTTTGTAGTGCCCGCGTATTGATATTTAATTCCTATGTTTTCAGTTGCAGTATCGATTAGTTCTTCTATCAAACGACTAGTGTTCCTCTTTTCTGATTTTGTGTAATTCTCTTTTTTTGAAGTTATAACCGCAGCTGTGGGTTTACAGGAAGTAAAAAGGAGAACTAATAAAGAAAGATACAGTAAGTGTTTCAAAAGTTTTTGTTTTTGTAAAATAATAAAGTCTATCAAACAACTGAAATTACTGCAAATCAGCAACAATTAATTTTGCTGTTTTGGTACTTGCTCCAATTCCGCCAAGTTTCGCCTCTAATAACTCATATTCTTTTAAAATAGTACTTCGATGAGTGGATTCAAGTATTTTTTTTAATTCCTCTCGAATGCGTGTAGTAGAACAGTCTTCCTGAATTAATTCCGTTACCACTTCTTTATCCATGATCAAATTGACTAGTGAAATGTACTTCAGCGTAACGATCCGTTTTGCAATTTGGTAAGAAGCCCAGCTTCCTTTATAGCATACAACTTCAGGAACCTTGAATAGTGCTGTTTCTAATGTTGCCGTACCGGAAGTGACTAATGCGGCCGTCGTATTTTGCAATAAATCATAGGTTTTGTTTGATATAAACTTTATGTTTTCATTTGAAATGAATTTTTCATAAAATGAATATTCCTGACTTGGCGCACCCGCAATTACAAATTGATAATCAGGAAAATTATCGACCACGCTAAGCATCACGGATAACATTTTTTTAATTTCCTGTTGTCTGCTACCAGGCAAAATAGCGATGATAGGTTTTTCGTTTAATTGATTTTCTTTTCTGAAAACAGTACCGTCAATTGGTGTTTGGTTATGAATCGCGTCAATCAATGGATGGCCTACAAACTCAACGGGAAAATGATGCTTGTCTTCGTAAAAACTTTTTTCGAATGGTAAAATGACATACATTTTATCTATGTCACGTTTGATTTCAGTAATTCGATTTTCTTTCCAAGCCCAAATTTGGGGAGAAATATAGTAATGATTTTTGAAACCGCATTCTTTCGACCATTTTGCAATTCGCAAATTGAAACCAGGGTAATCTATGAAAATAATTACATCGGGCTGAAAACCAATGATGTCTTTTTTGCATATTTTGATGTTATTTAAAATAGTTTTTAAATTAAAAATGACTTCAACAAAGCCCATAAAAGCTAATTCTCGATAATGTTTTACTAAAGTGCCGCCAACATTTCGCATCAAATCGCCGCCCCAAAACCGAATATCAGCATTGGGATCTTCTATGTAAAGTGCTTTCATCAAATTAGAACCATGTAAATCGCCGGACGCTTCACCTGCTATAATGTAGTATTTCATTTTTTATGTTGTGTTTGGAGTTCTTTACGTGTCGAAATGAATCTCAAATCAGAATTATTTTAGAATGCTATCTAATGAAACAAAGGTATTATTTTTTTTGTTTTTTAAACAAACAAAGAAAGAAGCGCTAAAAATAGGACTGCCAAAATGACTCCGCGTGCCATTAGTTCTTTATTTAATTTGAGTAAAATTGCAAATGCTACCAAATCAAGTATGGATCCAAGGGTGATTATTTTACCTAGTTTTCCTTCAAATTTCATAAGTTGTATGCCACCTAAAAAGGTATAATCAGTAAAAAAAGTGATGAAAATGAAGCATCCTAATAGGGATGCTAAAAGACCAATTATAAATCCAGTCAACAAATCTATTTTATTCATTCCAATTCCAAGTGTTAAGTTGTTGTGTTGCGTGATGTGCTGTCATATCAAACTGCACTGGAACAACTGAAATATATCCGTTTTTCAATGCCCATTCATCTGTGTCTTCGCCATGATCCTGGTTTATAAATTCACCTGTAAGCCAATAATAGTCTCTGCCTTGTGGTGTTTTACGCTTGTCGAATTTTTCCATCCAAATAGCTTTAGCTTGACGGCAAATTTTAATACCCTTTATCTCCTTCTCCTTCAATTTCGGAAAATTTACATTCAAAACAACTCCTTCGGGCAGTTTGTTTTCAAGAACTTCCAATGTTATTTTTTTGATAAATGGCTTTATGTCTTGAAAATTTGCATTCCAATCAAAATCTAATAATGAAAATCCAATGGCCTGTATTCCTTCAATACCAGCCTCAACAGCAGCACTCATCGTTCCGGAGTAGATAACATTTATCGAAGAATTAGAACCGTGATTGACACCCGATACGCATAAATCTGGTTTCCTTTTCAGAATTTCACTGACCGCAAATTTTACGCAATCTACTGGAGTACCAGAGCAACTGTATTCAGTGATGGTATCACCTTCCTTTGAAAGTTTGTTCAAATAAAGCGTGTCGTTTATTGTAATTGAATGACCTGTAGCGCTTTGTGGAGAATCAGGAGCGACAACAATGACTTCACCAATTTCTGCCATTACCGCTATTAATGCTCGAAGTCCTGGTGCAGAAATGCCATCATCATTGGTAACTAATATTAAAGGTTTAGCTTGTTTTGTCATTTTTTATTTTTAAGAAAAGATTTTTAATTCACAATTTATAGAACAAATGTAGTTACACAAAACGGTATTTTATAAACAAAAAATATAAAATTTATGAACTTGATTTATTATAGCCAAAACAAAAAAAACATTTTTATATCTTTAACAAAAAATTATGCAGCACTTGTTGACGATGGCATAGTTTTTACCTTAATTTAGATTAAAAATTGATGAATACTATTATTGAATATATGAAAAGAAATTATAAAATACTTCTTGTTGTTGCGTGTCTTTCGATATCGCTATTTGCGTTCAAAATTAATGCGGCAAAAGATACAGACCCTGAGAAAGATAAATTACTTTTAGAATTATTGACTTTTGTCATACAAAAAGGACATTATAATCCTGCAACTATAGATGATACTTTTTCAAAAGGAATTTATAAAGACTATATTCAAGCTTTAGATCCTTCTAAACGTTTCTTTTTGCAGTCGGATATTAATGAGTTTTCAAAATATGAAACGCAATTAGATGATCAATTATTAAATAAAGATTTGACTTTTTTTAATCTTACTTACGATCGTTTAATGCAAAGGATGGAGGAAAGTAAAAAACTCTACAAGAACATTTTGAGCCAACCTTTTGACTACACAATTGATGAGAGTTTTAATACAGACTATGAAAAAGCACCTTATTCGAAAGATAGTAAGGAACTGGCCGATAAATGGCGTAAGCAAATTAAACTGTCGGCTCTTTCCTCGCTAACCGATCGATTGAAAATGCAGGAAAACAAAAAGAATGGAATAGTGGAAGCTAAAGATTCTGCAAATAATATAGAACAAGCGGAGAAATTGAAAGTTGATATCATCAGTGCGGAAAAAGACAATAAGGCTGTGTCTCTAGATAAAGGAAAACTGAAAACATTCGAGCAATTAGAGAAAGAAACTAGAGAAAGTGCCTTGAAATCACTAGATGAATATTTTGGTTTTATGAAGGACTTAGATAGAAATGATTGGTTTTCGGTATATATTAATTCTATTACGGCTCGTTTTGATCCTCATACTAATTATTTTGCTCCTGAAGAAAAAGAGCGTTTTGACGTTAGTATCAGTGGAAAATTAGAAGGAATTGGTGCTCGTCTTCAAAAGAAGAATGATTTTACTGAAATTTCAGAACTTATCTCCGGTGGGCCGGCTTGGAGAGGAAAACAGCTTGAGGCAGGTGATTTAGTTATGAAAGTGGCTCAAGGAGATGAAGAAGCAGTTGATGTTGTTGGGATGCGTCTTGATGATGTTGTTAAAAAAATTAAAGGTCCTAAAGGAACTGAAGTTCGCCTTACTGTGAAAAAAGTTGACGGAACAATTAAAATTATATCTATTGTAAGAGATATTGTTGAAATTGAAGAAACCTACGCTAAATCAAGCGTAGTAAATAAAAATGGATTAAAATACGGCGTTATTTATCTGCCAAAATTTTATATTGATTTTGAAAACAAGGATGGTAGAGATGCCGGGAAAGATATTGCCAAAGAAGTGGAACGTTTAAAAGCAGCCGGTGTAAACGGAATTGTGTTAGATGTTCGCGATGATGGTGGCGGATCATTATCAACTGTTGTTGATATCGCTGGATTATTTATTGAGCAAGGCCCAATCGTACAAATCAAATCCGCAGGTAAAAAGAAAGAAGTTTTATTTGACAGAGACAAAAAAATTGAATGGGATGGACCACTTGTAATTATGGTAAATAGTTTTTCAGCTTCAGCATCTGAGATTTTGGCAGCGGCAATTCAAGATTATAAAAGAGGTATCATTGTAGGAAGTAAGCAAACCTACGGTAAAGGAACGGTGCAAAATGTAATCGATTTGAATCAATTTGTGCGCAATAGTGCTACGGGAGATTTAGGAGCTATTAAGACAACAACTCAAAAATTTTACAGAATAAATGGTGGTTCAACTCAACTTGAAGGCGTAAGCAGTGATATTGTTATGCCGGACAGATATGCTTATTTAAAAATGGGTGAACGTGATGTAGATAATGCTATGCCATGGGATAAAATTGATCCGGCTGCTTATTCTGTTTGGAATAAAACAGCTAATTTTAATCAGGCTATTGCAAATAGTAAAAAAAGAATCGCGCAAAGTTCCGAATTTCAATTAATTGAAGAAAACGCAAAATGGATAGACAGTAGAAGTCAGGATAATACCTATAGCCTGAACATGGAGAAGTTTAAAATTGCTCAAAATGCGATCGAAGTAACTGCTAAAAAGTACAAGCCACTTTCTGATTACAAAAACGCATTGAAGTTCACTTCATTGCCTTATGAAATTGACGAGGTAAGTAAAGATGTTGTTTTGAAAGAAAAACGTGCGAGATGGCACGAAGCTTTAGCAAAAGATATTTACGTAGAGGAAGCTTTAAATGTTTTGGATGATTTACAATCAAAGGGTGTTGTGAAAAAGGGAATCCCAGCTAAATTAAAAAGGGATAAACTGGCAAAGTCATAATTTGATATTGTTTTATTTTAATAACAAATAAAGGAATTAAAACGCCACAAAAAAATCTATTTTTTTTGTGGCGTTTTTAGTAGTAGTGTAGATTTTAATTCTAAGGAAATGTTAAGGTAGTATTTGAAGAGAGTTTAGTTTAAATTTTGTTATTAGAAATGAAAAATAAAATTTTGTTCCTATTTCAATATCCATTCTCACTTTAGTTTTCAGTAATAGAAATCGCAAAGGGTTTGTTATTGGGATTAGTGCACAAGTGCTCGCTTTTTTCTGACAGACGGTAGATTTTTCTTAAATTAAAAGGAGATTTAGAAAATCAAGTAGTAAAAAATAGTGGTCTTAAAAAGGGGGGTTTTAAGTAGCTTTGATAGAAATAGAATGCTTTTGAAGGCGCGCAGCATCGTTTTTCTATTTTTACAAAGCGACCAAGGGAAGCTATTGAAGAAATAAATAAAAACTATAGTGAGACGAAAAACTTGAAATGAATAGTAGGATTTAGCTCCTGATAATAAATGCTGGTTACCATTCATTTACTTTATTGGCGTCCATTTTTATAAAAATAAACAATAATATAGTGAATCCCCATAGTCCCGATCCTCCGTAAGAGAAGAAAGGAAGTGGTACACCTATAGTTGGGAATATACCTGCGACCATAGCAATATTTACAAAGAAATGAATGAATAAAATACCGGCTACGCAATAGCCATAAACTCGGCTGAATTTGGTTTTTTGCCTTTCAGCGAGGTAAATAATCCTTAGAAATAATCCAACAAAAAGCCCAATTACCACAAGTGAACCAATAAATCCCCATTCTTCACCAACTGTTGTGAAAATATAATCGGTATGTTGTTCCGGGACAAATCCACCTTTTGTTTGTGTGCCTTCCAGAAAACCTTTGCCAAACCATCCACCAGATCCAATAGCGATTTCAGATTGATTGGTGTTGTATCCAATCCCCTTCATGTCCACACTTTTGCCTAATAAAATATTAAAACGATCGCGATGATGCTGTTTAAAAACGTGTTCAAAAACATAATTTACAGATAAGACAAAACCTGACATTAGGACAAAAAGAATACTGCTTAATAGTAGATTGCGATCCCCTAATCTCGATTTGAAATGGACTATTACTAGTACTAATAAAGCAATTAGGATAACATATTGTGGTTGCAGTACTAGTGTTAGAACAAAGAGTAATATAGTAATAAAGCCTGTCCAGACGTACCAAGAAGGAAGACCTTCACGATACAATACGATAATGAATATGCTGTATATTAAGGCGCTTCCGGGATCAGGTTGGGGCAATATAAGCATAACTGGTAAAAATACAATGGCTAATGCCTGAATCTGCCTGTTGACCTCTTTTAAATTAATTTGAGAATCACTTAGGTATTTGGCTAATGCTAAAGCAGTTGCGGCTTTAGCAAATTCAGAAGGCTGAAGTGTAAAACTTCCAAAACCATACCAACAGCGTTGTCCTGCAATTGTCTTACCAAAAACAAACAAACCGGCGAGTGATAACAGAGATATTCCGAAAATGATACTCGCGTACTTTTCGTAAAATTTTCCGTCTATAGACAGTATTATAAATATTAATGGTATGGTTAATACAATAAAGATGAGCTGTTTTTCAGAAGTGCCCTCCATAGATGATAAAGAGGAAGAGTAAATGTTTAACCACCCCATGATCACAAGCGCAATGTATATAATTACGCAGGTCCAATCAAGATTGTTCTTTATACTTTGGTTTTTCATCTCAGGTATATAATCGTATTAATTCTGTTGTGTTGTATCCACTTTTATAACTGGGACTGGAACTGCTGTTTTTTTATTTTTAATTGAATCTTCAATTCTTAATTGTAATTTTATAATTTCTGAAAGTCCTCCTAATTTAGCATATTGTCCTTGTAAACTTGTATTAAGAATGCGAGTTTCTAAATCAGTTCTTGTGATTTTTTTTCTTAAGAATTTTTCAATCATTAAACTAGCGATAGGCCCCGCTATTGTTGCGCCAAAACCTCCATTTTCAACTAAAATGGCGATAGCTATTTTTGGGTTGTCTTTTGGTGCAAAAGCCACAAAAATGGAATGATCTTTTAGTTGTTCTCTTTTGCCATTTATTTTTGCAAAGTTTTCTGCTGTTCCTGTTTTACCACAAATATCGATCCCATCCACTCGAAGTGAACTTGCTGTTCCTAGATTGTACACATCAAATAAGCCGCTTATCATCGGTTTATAATACTTTTTATCTATCGTGGTAACATGTTTAGTAGTAAATTTTTTGTCGATTTTATGACCTTCAATTCTTTTGATGATATGAGGTGTGTAATAGTAACCTTCATTAGCAACTGTTGCCATCATATTAGCAAGTTGTATAGGTGTCATTAAAACTTCCCCCTGTCCGATGGCATTTGACACGATTGTCGTACTGCGCCATCCACCATTAGGATAGATTTTTTTGTATGTTTTTGAATCTGGAATATTTCCTTTTTTTCCAGTTGGTAAATCATATCCCATAAATTGACCTAGGCCAAAACTTTTTATATGATTACTCCATACATCAACGGCATAAGCTGGTTTTGCATATTTATTTATGGTTAGCATATACGCGCTTGCGAAATACGTGTTACAAGAATTGTAGATTCCGTTATGTAATTGATGTGGTCCAAAACCATGACATTTCATAAATCGGCCTCTTGCATAACTAAAACCGTGATGACACATAAAAGTCGTATGTTCATTTACGACACCTTCTTGAAGTGCGACGAGGCCAGTTAGAATTTTAAATGGGGAACCTGGCGGGTATTCCGCAAGTAATCCTCGGTCATATAATGGCTTTGCAATCGAGTCGTGATATAAAACCGTATAGTTTTTTGAACGTTGTCTTCCTACTAATATGGAAGGGTCATAAGATGGTGCAGTAACAAGTGCCAGTATTTCGCCAGTTTTAGGCTCTATAGCAACAATTCCCCCTCTTTTATTAACCATTAATTGTTCACCGTACTTTTGAAGTTCAGCATCAATAGTGAGATTGATGTCTTCTCCCTGAACAGCAACGGTATCATATCTTCCTTCTTTATAGGAACCAATTTCTCTATTGTATTTGTCTTTTTGAAAATATTTTACTCCTTTTATTCCACGTAAAATATCTTCGTAACTTTCTTCAACTCCTTGTCTTCCTATTAAATCACCGCTGTTATAGTAAGGGTTTTTAGCAACGAGCTTCTCGTTAACTTGTGTTATAAATCCGAAAACATTGGCTCCAAAATCGACTTCGTAGTCTCGTAAAGAACGTTTTTGAAAGTAAAAACCTTCGAATTTTCGAATTTTTTCCTGAAATGCTGCAAATTCGCTTTTGTTTAATTGCGGTAAAAATACGGACGGTAATCTTGGACTGTATATTTTGGCTTTTGCCATTCGTTTCAAGAAATCTTCTTTGGTAATGTCAAGTAATTGACAAAGCTCTAAAGTATCAATATTTTTCACATCCCTAGGTATAACCATGATGTCATAAGAAGCCTGATTAGCAACTAATAATTTACCATTTCTATCGTAAATATAACCTCTTTCAGGATAGTCATACTTTATTTTGATGGCATTGTTGTCGGATTTAAGTTTGAATGAATCGTCAACAAATTGCAAATAAAATATGCGTAGCACCAGCAATAACGCTGCAACAATGATTAAAGAAGGCAGCAATACTTTTCTCATCTTTTGTTTGGCTTAATAAGGTAGATTATTGTGATACTAAGAAGTAATGTCAATACTGTACTCAATAGTGTTCTCAGTAATATGTCTAAGATAAAGCTAAACTGAAAAGCTTCAAAAATAAACAAAATGAGATGGTGTATTAAAACAGAAAGTAATATAAAAGAGAACCGTTCCGGAGTGAGCACGTCATTTAATTTAATGGTTTGATATTCGTAACTCAAACCAAAAGAAAATTTAAAAATAAAGGGTCTAAAATAAGCGAGTACTAAACAAGCGGTTGTGTGTATTCCGCCCGAATTAGAAAACATATCCATGATAAGACCAAGAAAAAAGCTGGCTATTAATAAACCGGATTTGTTTCCGTTTACGGGATATAATATGATAAAGAGTATATATGGGAATGGACTGATATAGCCCAAAAAATTCATATTATTAAAAATAATAATCTGGACTGCCAATAACAGAACGAATCGAAAAATATTGACTAACAAAGTGCTATTCATTTTTTTCTTTTTTTTCTAAATTAATAAGCTCGTCGCGATCTTTACTTTTTATGATATACACATGACCTAAATTTGTCATGTCATTAAAGAGTTTGACATTTATGATGTAATAATGGGTTTTATTATCCGTATATATATTAGCTATTGTACCTATTCCTATATTTTCGGGAAAAATAACTGATTGTCCACCCGTTACTATAGTGTCTCCTTTTCTAATTGAAGCTAATCTGGGAACATCTATTAATTGCACGAAACCGGTGCTTTTTCCATCCCAGATCAAAGAACCAAAATGATTTGATTTTTTAATTTTTGCGTTTATTTGTGATTTTATATTTAAAATACTTACCACAGTAGAATATTTTGGGGATGTATTATCTATAATTCCTACAATACCTAAGTCATTGATGACTCCCATGTCCGGTTTTACGCCCTCAAGTTCACCGGAATTTAAGGTTAAATAGTTTTCATGCGAATTGAACGAATTATGAATCACTTTAGAAACTACTATATCCGATGGTTTTACTCCTTTTAAACTGTCTAATTTCTTTATTGCGGTGGTATCTTTTTTATTAAATAAAAAACTTTTTAACTTTGCATTTTCAAGAGCAAGCGCATCGTTTTGAGTTTTTAAATTTAGATACTCATTGATGTTATTCACTTTTTCATAAACACCTCCGCTCAAAAAGTTAGCAGAACTAATTATTTTACTTCTATGAAAAGAGTGAGATTGAATAGTTAGCGTTAACGAAATACCCAAAAGCAGCAAAAACAGTATACGATTACTGTTTTTAAAAATAAAATTAAATATTTGCTGCATTTTTTTAAGTTAAAATTTTTAAAAAATCAAACCCCCAATTCCAAAATATTGATTTATAAGTTGGAATTTGAAAATTGGAATTTGTTATTTTATAAGGATACTTTTAAATTTCGTAATATTTTTTAGCGCCATACCTGTTCCTCTAACGACGGCTCTCAATGGATCTTCGGCAATGTAAACAGGTAAATCTGTTTTTTGCGAAATTCTTTTGTCAAGACCTCTCAACATTGATCCTCCACCTGCAAGATAAATTCCGGTATTGTAGATATCTGCTGCTAATTCAGGAGGCGTTTGAGATAAAGTTTCCATTACGGCATCTTCAATCCTTTGAATTGATTTGTCTAATGCTTTAGCAATTTCTCTGTATGAAACTTCAACTTGCTTTGGTTTACCCGTCAATAAATCTCTACCTTGAACTGACATGTCTTCTGGAGGAGTTTCTAAATCTTCGATAGCGGCACCAATTTGGATTTTTATTTTTTCAGCAGTAGTCTCTCCAACAAAAAGGTTGTGTTGAGTACGCATATAGTAAACGATGTCGTTTGTAAATACGTCACCAGCGATTTTTACTGATTTGTCACAAACAATACCACCTAATGCTATTACTGCAATTTCAGTAGTTCCTCCACCAATATCGACAATCATGTTTCCTTTTGGTTGCATGATATCGATTCCAATACCTATTGCGGCTGCCATAGGTTCGTGTATCAAATAAACTTCTTTACCATTAACTCTTTCGCAGGACTCTTTAACCGCTCTCATTTCCACTTCAGTAATACCGGAAGGAATACAAACAACCATTCTTAATGCGGGAGTAAACATTCTTTTCTTCAATGCCGGTATGCTTTTTATAAATAAGCTTATCATTTTTTCAGAAGCATCAAAATCAGCGATTACACCATCTTTCAAAGGTCTGATCGTCTTAATGTTTTCATGTGTTTTACCTTGCATCATGCTTGCTTCTTTACCTACAGCAATGATTTTGCCAGATACTCTATCACGAGCAACTATTGAAGGGCTGTCAATTACAACTTTATCATTATGTATGATTAAAGTATTTGCGGTACCAAGATCTATCGCGATATCCTCGGTCATGAAATCAAAAAATCCCATAAGTTTTTTAGGGGTTAAAAAGTTATAAATTTGAGACGGGCAAAGTTAAACAAATTAATGTTTAAAATGACGCGTTCCAGTAAATACCATTGCAAGTTTATTTTCATTGCAATAATTGATGCTCAATTCGTCTTTTATTGATCCGCCAGGCTGAATCACTGCCGTAATACCTGCTTTTTTTGCAATTTCCACACAGTCGGGGAAAGGGAAGAAAGCGTCACTTGCCATGACTGCTCCTTGTAAATCAAAATGGAAATTATTTGCTTTTTCTATGGCTTGTAATAAAGCATCAACTCTTGATGTTTGTCCAGTACCAGAAGCAATAAGTGTACCGTTTTTTGCAAAAACAATCGTGTTTGATTTTGTGTTTTTACAAATTTTAGAAGCAAAAATTAAATCTAGAACTTCTTGTTCTGAAGGAGCTACAGTAGTAACGGTTCGTAAGTCTTCTTTATTGTCTGTAATATTGTTTCTTTCCTGAACTAGAATTCCGTTTAAGCAAGAACGAACCTGCTTTTGTGGTAAAACCACATCATTTTGAACTAATATAATTCTATTTTTCTTTTCTTGTAAGATTGTAATGGCCTCAGCATCATATTCAGGAGCTATTACTACTTCACAAAATAATTTATTTATTTCTGTCGCCGTTTTAATATCTATTTTGGTGTTAGAAATTAAAACACCTCCAAATGCCGAAGTTGGATCACAAGCCAATGCAACTTCATACGCTTCGCTTATGGTGCTTCTTGTGGCAAGTCCGCAAGCATTATTGTGTTTTAAAATGGCAAATGTAGGTCCGTCATTTTTGAATTCGTTAATCAAATTTACTGCGGCGTCTACATCTAATAAGTTGTTGTAAGACAATTCTTTGCCGTTAATTTTTTTGAACATGGCATCAAAATCTCCAAAGAAAAACCCTTTTTGATGTGGGTTTTCTCCGTATCTCAATACGTGTCCATTAGCAATACTTTGTTTGTATATAGTTTCGTCTGTATTGAAATAATTGAATATGGCAGTGTCATAATGAGAAGAAACATGAAATGCTTTTGTAGCCAATAATTTTCTGTCCTCAAGTGTAGTCGATCCTTCTTGATTCGTAATCAAATCCAAAAGTAGCCCGTATTGATCAACAGAAGCTACAATTACAGTGTCTTTAAAATTTTTTGCAGCAGCACGAATCAACGAAATACCACCTATATCTATTTTTTCAATTATTTCAGATTCGTGAGCTCCTGATGCAACGGTTTTTTCAAAAGGATATAAATCAACAATAACTAAATCAATTTGCGGAATATTAAATTCTTCCATCTGCTGCACATCACTCTCGTTGTCTTGACGATTTAAAATACCTCCAAAAACTTTTGGGTGTAATGTTTTTACTCTTCCACCAAGAATAGATGGGTAAGAAGTTACATCCTCAACTGGAATTACAGGAATATCTAAATTTTTTATAAAGTCCTCAGTTCCACCAGTAGAGTATAAGATGACATTTTGAGAATGCAGTTTTCTTACGATAGGCTCAAGACCTTCTTTTGAAAATACTGAAATTAATGCAGATTGAATTTTTTTAGTAGTGTTCATTGTGTAGTTATAATTATAAAGTGCAAAAATAGTTTTTTTTTGATTATAAATTTCAATGAAGATTCGTAACATTATCTTAAATAATCATACTAACTTGTTGGTAGGATTTTATTAGGTTTTTGAATAAAATTTATTGAATTTTACTTTAACGCAAAAAAGTTTTTATGTTAGTCTATCTTCGGTTATTGAAAGAGAGTTTTAGTTTTGCAATGAATGCCTTACGAAACAATAAATTAAGAACTTTGCTTTCTTTGTTGGGGGTTACCATTGGTATTTTTTCTATCATAGCGGTACTGGCAGCTGTGGATTCTTTGGATAGAAAGATTACAAAAGATTTAAGCAGCTTAGATAAAAACACAATTTATTTAATGAAATTTTCTTTCGGACCGTCTGATATTCCACAATGGAAAAGGGAGCAGTTTCCGAATGTTGAATACGATGAGTATACCTACATGAAAGGTGCTATGACTAATACGGCGCAAATGGGATACCAAATATTCACAAAAAGAGAATCTATAAAATACGACTCTAAAACCGTAAGTGATGTCAATGTTGTGCCTGTTTCACATGAATTTATAGATATTCAAGGACTTGAATTTGAAAAAGGAAGATTTTACAACGAATCAGAAGCTAACTCTGGTGCTACAGTAATAGTCCTAGGTGATGAGATTGCAAAACAATTATTTGATAATTTTGACCCAATCGGTAAGAATGTTCGTTTATACGGGAAAAGATTTACGGTTATTGGGGTTTTAAAAAAAGAAGGAGCAGGGTTATTTGGAGACAGTAATGACACTACTGTTTTTATTCCTGTTAATTTTGTACGTCAGCTGTACGGGGACAGTAATACAACATCAACGAATGTAATTATTTTAAAGCCTGAAAAAGGAATTGATATGGAAGCTTACAAAGGCGAAATATCTCAAAAATTGAGAAGTTACAGAGGTTTGAAATCTGGAGAAATCGATAATTTTTTCATTAATGTATTTTCAGGTTTTACTGATTTTATTGATAATATTTTAGGTCAGATGAATGTTGTGGGGTGGATTATCAGTGGATTTTCACTACTTGTAGGAGGATTTGGGATTGCTAATATTATGTTTGTTTCCGTAAAAGAACGTACCAATTTAATCGGAATTCAGAAATCTTTAGGAGCAAAAAATAGATTCATTCTGTTTCAATTTTTATTCGAAGCCATCATACTTTCGGTAATTGGGGGGGTTATCGGCCTTTTGTTAGTTTGGATTATCTCTATAGTTTTAACAAAAGTGGTAGATTTTGAATTCGTTTTAGGAATAGGAAATGTTCTTTTAGGGACTGGTCTTGCCGCGTTAATTGGATTAATTTCTGGAATCCTTCCTGCGATTGCCGCTTCTAAATTGGATCCTGTTGAGGCAATAAGAACCGGGATGTAGGACTTGTTATCGGATAAAGAAAGTACTAGACTTCATATAAAAACGGCTCTCAAAATAATTGAGAGCCGTTTTTCTTTGTGCTTTTTAAGCAAAAAAAATCCCGATTATCTCGGGATTTTAAATTTATCTAATTTCGTTATTTTGAATTAAATCGATATACAAATTAATTTTGTCTTTCAATTCTTTTCTTGGCGTTATAAAGTCTAGGAAACCGTGTTCCAAAAGGAACTCTGCGGTCTGAAAGCCTTCCGGTAAATCTTTACCAGTTGTGTCACGCACCACTCTAGGTCCGGCAAATCCGATTAAAGCACCCGGTTCAGAAATGTTTATATCTCCTAACATGGCGTAAGATGCAGTTGTTCCTCCAGTTGTTGGATCCGTACATAAAGAAATGTAAGGTAATTTTGCTTCTGCAAGTTGAGCTAGTTTCACAGATGTTTTAACTAATTGCATCAATGAATATGCAGCTTCCATCATTCTTGCTCCACCTGATTTTGAAATCATCACAAATGGCAGTTGATTTTTTATAGCATGATCAATTCCTCTTGCGATTTTTTCTCCCACTACCGCTCCCATAGAGCCACCAATAAAGGCGAAATCCATACAGCAAATCACCAATTTTTTTCCTTTTGATTTTCCAACTCCAGTACGTACTGCGTCCTTAAGTTTGGTTTTTTCCATCACGTCTTTCAATCGATCTGCATATTTTTTTGTATCCACAAAATGCAAAGGATCTTTAGAAGTCATGTTTTTATCTAATTCGACAAACTCATTGTTGTCAAATAAAATTTGAAAATAGGCTGAACTTCCAATCCTAACATGAAAACCATCTTCTGGACTTACAAATAAGTTGCGAGCCAGTTCATCAGCATCAATAATTTTTCCAGTCGGAGATTTATACCAAAGACCTTTTGGAATGTCCATTTTGTCTTCAGTAGGAGTTGTAATTCCCTTTTCTTTTCTTTTAAACCAAGCCATATTTAGTGTTTTTGTTGTTACAGGTTTAAAGTTTAAAGTTGAGAAACTTCAAACCTGAAACTTTAAACTTTTTATTATAATGTATTCACATTGTTTAAGTCCGCAAATGCTTGCTCAAGTCTTGTGTTGAAAGTAACTTCGCTCTCACGTAACCATTTTCTTGGGTCGTAATATTTTTTGTTTGGAGCGTCAGCACCTTCTGGGTTTCCAATTTGAGTTTTCAAATAGTCAATATTTTTCACCATATAATCGCGAATACCTTCCGTAAATGCAAATTGCAAATCAGTATCAATATTCATTTTTATAACACCGTAGCTAATTCCTTCTCTGATTTCTTCAAGGGTAGAACCGGAACCACCATGGAAAACAAAGTCTACTGGATTAGATCCCGTATTGAATTTATTTTGTACAAAATCTTGAGAATTTTTTAATATTTTTGGAGTCAATTTTACATTTCCTGGTTTGTAAACACCGTGTACGTTACCAAAAGCAGCTGCAATTGTAAATCTTGGGCTAACTTTTGAAAGTTCCTCGTAAGCATAAGCAACTTCCTCTGGTTGGGTATATAATTTTGAGCTGTCAACATCAGAGTTGTCAACACCATCTTCTTCGCCACCAGTGATTCCAAGTTCGATTTCCAATGTCATTCCCATTTTGCTCATTCTTTCTAAGTAACCTTTGCAAATTTCGATATTTTCTTCGATTGGCTCCTCCGATAAATCAATCATGTGAGAAGAGAACAATGGTTTTCCTGTTTCTGCAAAATGTTTTTCTGAAGCATCTAATAAGCCGTCAATCCAAGGCAATAATTTTTTTGCACAATGGTCTGTATGGAGTATCACGGTTGCTCCGTAAGCTTCCGCCAAAGTATGAATGTGTAATGCACCGGCTATTCCGCCAGCGATCGCCGCTTTTTCATTAACATTAGAAAGTCCTTTTCCAGCGTTGAATTGAGCTCCTCCGTTAGAAAATTGAATAATAACTGGTGCGTTTAATTTTGCAGCAGTTTCAAGAACAGCGTTGATGGTATTTGATCCCGTAACATTTACAGCTGGTAATGCAAATCCTTTTTCTTTTGCGTAATTGAAGATTTCTTGTACTTGATCTCCCGTAGCTACGCCTGGTTTTATGTTGTGTGCCATTGTGATTTTTTTAGTTATTTTTTTTGTTTTTAGTTTGCAAAAATAAGAATTAATAGAATTAGAATGGGTAATTTATTCCAAAATTTAAAACAGAGTGTCCAAAATTGTATTCTTCAAACCATTTTTTGCCGCCTTCATTCGCTGGATTGTAGGTCTTAAATCCTAAATCAAAACGAATTACAAAAAAGCTAAAATCATATCTTAGTCCAAAACCAGAGCCTAATGCAATGTCTTTCAAATCTCTAAAACCGGTAAAAGTTGATTTTTCATCAACAACATTATCCAATACGTTCCATATGTTTCCTGCATCAGCAAAAAGTGCTCCTTTTAAACTGCCTAAAAGTTTGAATCTAAATTCGGCACTTATAGCAATTTTCATATTTGCTTCATTAAAATCATTAGTTGCGCCACTGCTTCCCGGTCCTAAGGCATATGGCTGCCAAGCTCTATTGTCATTAGATCCACCTGAGAAATAACTTCTTGAAAAGGGAACGTTATCTGAATTTCCGAAAGGAATTGCAATTCCAAAAAAAGTTCGAACGGCAAAGACTTTTTCTTTAGTTAAATCCCAATGTTTTATATAATCGAACTCTGTTTTTATATATTCTGAATATTCTAAATTGAATATTTCGTAATTCCCATTTGTATTTTTAGGCATACTTGCTCCTTTAGCTACTAATGACAAAAGGGTCCCTGCAGACTCAATTTTAGTTCTGAAAAGGTAAAAGTCATTATCCAATAAATCTTTTTTAGTTGTTTTTGAAAATGTAAAACTGGAGGCAAGAATAAAATCATTTTCTGTAAGTCGCACTCTTCGCTCTTCGATGCTTTTTACGCTTTCAAAAGCTGTTTGCGCTATTGGTGTAAGAAAACTGCCAGTTCCGGTTAGTACATCATTGGTGAAACCGCTAGTTCCGTCTTCAATTATCAAATTTCCATCAGTGTCAAAATAAGAATTGTTGTTGCTATATGTTTTTCCAATTTCGTTTAACGCTTTGTACGATGATCCATAAACATTGAAGTAATTTTGTGGATTTAGATTTCTTACAAATTGTACGTTGAATAAATCAAAGCGTGCGGTATTGTTTTTTTTGGGAGTCCAATTATACGATAATGCACCCGTAAAATTTTCCTTATCCAAACCAATGTTTTGTTGTTTTGCAAAACCGGCATTGGCAAGTGTGGAAGGGATCATACTTTTGGGAATGATTTTTTCGGTACTAAAAGGCATGAAAATTCTGGGAATATTTAATTTTAAATCTAGTCCGTATTCTGAAACATTGAAGAAATTATTCTTTGGGTTTGCTAAATCTTTTGAGGAACCAATATTTCCTCTCGCTCCAATTTCTAAAGTTTCCGCTCCATTAAAAACATTTCTGATAGTTTCTGAAACACTCAATCCTACTCCGACATCCTGTATGTTAGAATGTGTTAAGTCCAAGTTAGTACCAAAACTATATTTTTTTCGTGGGGATAAATAGATTTTGGCAATTAACGAGTGTGCGGTTGTATCTCTTGGATCAACTTCATATTGAATCGTTGGGTAATTGAAAATTTTGAGGTTATTCAGGTAACGTGTGGTTAAAACCGTTTTGTTATCAGCAAACAAGCTTCCTTTGGTAATAAAGATTGCATTTGTGATCGCGCGCGGTTTGTATTTTAATTTATTCTGGCTGTATAGATTAAAATTGTTATAAGTGGTGCTGTCAGTTATGTTTAGCTTTTTAGTTGGCGAATAGTCGGTGTAAATGTTTACATCACTTATTTTATACATTTTAAAAGGTTCCGCTCTACTTGAATCTTGCTCTTGATAAGAATAATTATTGATTATAAGATTTACATTTGCCTTATTCACTTTTTTGATTGTGTCTATGTCAAAAGTTACATAGTTAGGCTGGAAGAAATAAACTCCGTTGTTTCTAAAATGAGTGGTGATTCGGTTTTTTTCATTCTCAAAATCTAATGTTTTGTATTGATTGCCTGATTTTATTAAACTATTCGCTTTTATAGATTCATACAATGAGTCCAAGACTGGGGTTAAAATAGTTGTTTTTATAGTGTCTAAAGAATAGTGTGCACCAGTAATTATCGTATATTTTGTTTTGGCTTTTTTTATGCTCAACGTGTCTATAGTATAATTAGCTTTCACATTGAAATAACCGGAATTAAAATAATAGTAGCTTAACCGTACGATGGATTTGTCAATTTTAGTTTTCTCAATAATTACGGGCGGTTCCCCTGTTTTTTTTAAAAAATCATGGATACCATGATACCAGAAAGATTGACCTAGTCTGTCAACTTGTTTTGCTGACAGCCATTTTGATTTTCTTTCATATTTTCCGGGATTATTAGTGAATTTCGCTTGATAGGTAGAGTCTGGATTCAGGTTAGCTATGTTATATAAATTTAATCGCAATCGATAGCCTAGAAAGGTGCTGTTGGGTTTTTGATACAGTTGATTAAAAACAATTTCTTCTTTTGTGATCTTATCATTTACCTTAATTTCGTTTTTAGTAAGCAGTAATTTTCCTTCGGGAACTCGTTTTACAGCATTACAAGCACAAATAAATATTGCTATTAGAATAAATGCTGTTATTTTTGTGGAAATCTTCTTCAATTGTTATAAATATTTAATTCAAAAGTACATTATTTTATGGTTAGTAAAAACCAAATAAAACTTATAACGAGTTTACAGCAAAAAAAATATCGAAACACCAATAAATTATTTTTTGCCGAAGGCGTAAAAGTAATTCAAGAATTATTGCAGTCTAATTTTGAACTGGAGCATTTGTATTCTACTCAAGACGATTTCAAAGAAGTTTCGAAAGTAAAAAAGACACGTATTGACGACAATGATTTAAAGAAAATAAGTGCTTTGTCAACTCCAAACTCTTGTTTAGCAGTCTTTAAAATTCCTGTTGAGAAAGATAAGGTTGAATCGGGACTGATTCTTGCTCTTGATTCCGTTCGCGATCCCGGAAATTTAGGAACTATATTGCGGTTGTGTGACTGGTTTGGGATCAATCAGCTGTTGTGTTCTAAGGAAACCGTTGATATTTATAATCCAAAAGTCGTGCAGGCTACAATGGGCTCCATAGCCAGAGTAAATGTAAATTATGTTGATTTGAATGCTTTTATAACGCAAACTAAATTACCAATTTTTGGAACATTTATGGATGGGACAAATATCTATAAAACCAATTTACCACAGGAAGGAATTATTGTGATGGGAAATGAAGCGAACGGAATTTCAGTTGAATTGGAGAATTTGATTCAAAATAGATTAACGATTCCTCGTTTTGGAAACATCCAAAAAACAGAAAGTTTGAATGTAGCCACCGCTACGGCGATTGTTTTGAGTGAGTTTCGCCGGGGCTAGTATTTAGTTTTCATCCCGAAGCTTAAGGATCATTTTAGCACGAGAGCTGGGTACTTTGAAGTAAATCTGTAAATCTATTTAGTGGAAAGTAAAGTTGATAAAAACGGCTCTGGTTTTTATGGATTCAATATTGCTCGTCCATGGACTATTAGGATCGTTGTCTCTAATCAATTCATCTTTAAGCCCAAAAACCCCTCTGATTGAAGGGGAAAATATAAAATAAGGACAAAATAGATCAATTCCAAAACCCATCTCGTAATTTGTCGTCCAAGGTTTTACGCGGAAACGCTGCTCTAAATTATCGTCTAAAGATTTTGAATTACTAGATAAATTTAAAGTAGTCGATAGTCCTCCTAATAGATAAGGGCGAATATTCCCTGTTCTTAAAGAAGAGAATTTTAATAACAAAGGAAGGTGAATGTAGGTGCTATTTACCTGTCTTAAAGCATCGGATTCCGTAGAGAAATTGGGATACATTAATTCTCTTGTTGTGTAGTATAATCCTGGCTCAAACCGCAGGTTGATGTATTCATGAAGTTTTATATCTCCAACAATCCCAACATTAAATCCAGTAGATTTTTTTACCTGAATATCAGGGCCTACCGTTTTATAGTCAATTTTGAAATCATAAGAGTTGAAACCCAAAAAGTATCCAAAATACAGTCTTTTATTCTGGAAATTTTCCAAGTTGATAATAGGGTCCTTGCTGAACATATTCTTAGTAAACTGTGCTGATCCACTTAATGTGAAAGCAAACAAAATTAAGCAAACTATTTTTTTCATGTTTGTTCTAAATGATCTTCCGTATTATTTTTTAGAAGCGGAGTAAATGGTAGCAACGCCAAATGTTTGTGGCATTGCTATCACATCTATAAACCCAATTTTTCTCAAAATATTGTTTAACGCTTCGCCATAAGGAAATGCAGCTGAAGATTCTGATAGATAGCCATACGCTACATTATCATTTGAAAATAATTTACCAATCAGAGGAAGTATGTTTTTACTGTAAAAATTATACCCTTGTTTGTAAGGTATTTTTTCTGGTACTGAAGTTTCTAAAATTACGAATACACCTTTTGGCTTTAAGACTCTAAGTATTTCAGCTAATCCTTTATCTAAGGTTTCAAAATTTCTTACACCAAAAGCAACTGTAATGGCATCAAAATAATTGTCTTCAAAAGGCATATTTTCTGAATCTCCTAAAATCATTTTGATCGTTCCAGAAAGATTTTTAGCGGCAATCTTTTTTTTACCCACTTCAAGCATTCCACCGGAAATATCTAAGCCAATAATCGTGTCGGCATTTGTCTGAGCCATTAATATTGCCAGATCTCCAGTTCCGGTCGCAATATCCAAAATTGTTTTAGGATTAAATTTGGCAACTATTTGTAAAACTTTTTTACGCCACTTTATGTCGATTCCAAAAGAAATGACGCGATTAAGGTTGTCATAATTCCCGGATATGGTATCAAACATTTGTGCAACTTGCTCTTTTTTCCCTAGAGTCGAATTTTTATATGGTGTAATGTTTTTTGACATTTTATTTTTATTTATACAAATGTAATACAAACGGCACGAACTAAAAATGGGTTTCTAAAATTGAATTCGATTTTGTTGTAAACGGTTAAAAAAAGGGTCTCGTAATTATTTAAAAAAAAATGAAATATCACTAAAAGTGGGTATTGCACGGACGGTTTTTAATGTTGAATTTTACTTTCTAGTTTTTAATATTAGAATCAATGATTAAGAGAGATTTAATGACCCAAACAAAGTGGTTTTTTCTTGCGCTAACAATCTCATTTGTTCTTGTAAGCTGTATTGAAAGTACCATTTTACAAAATGGTACTATGTTTAAAGCGCAAAATACGTTCTTAGGATTAAATTTGTTTTTGGAAATTTTAGTTTTCTTTGTCTTTAGTACCTTCGTGGTATTTGGTATTAAAGGCTTTTTTGAGATGTATTCTCAAAAAACATCAAATATTATTATCTTCATATCTGGAGTATTTTTAATATTTGTAATTTTTATTTTATGTTATCAAATACTGTTTCAAGAGTAGGTCATTCTCTTATCATTGTAAAAAAAAACATCCCCTAAAGGGATGTTTTTTTATTTTCTTAAATAGGTATCGTAGCTGTAGTCGTAAAGATGTTTTTCGTCCTTCTTATTAAATTCTGAAGTGGTTTTGTCCCATTCCTCAAGATTTATCTCTGGGAAAAAAGCATCTGCATCAAAAGATTCATGCACTCGTGTAATTTCAATTCTATCCGTAAACGGCAATCCCAAATAATAGATTTCTCCTCCGCCAATAATGTATGTGGTTTCATTTTCAGTACATATTTCTATTGCTTTTTCTATGCTGTCAACAACCACACAACCTTCCGGCTTGTAATCTTTCTGTCTGGATATAACTACATGGGTTCTATTAGGTAAAGGTTTTGGAAAACTTTCAAATGTTTTTCTACCCATTATTATGTGATGCCCTGAGGTAAGTGCTTTAAACCTTTTGAAGTCATTTGGAAGATGCCAAACCAATTCATTATTTTTTCCAAGTGCATTATTTTCGGCTACAGCCGCAATCATTATTATCATTTTTTTAAAATTTTATGTACCGGATTCTTCATTTATATGCGATTCTAATTGAGTGGTCTTTTTTTGCTGTAAAGCAACTAGTCTGTCTATTTGTTCTCTTTCCCAATCTTTATTCATAAAACGATCTGTTATATATACTTTTATGAAATGCAGAATAAAAAGGAAAAACCATATTGTGATTACCCAAATACACCAATTTGTTTCTATACCAATGTTGAGGAATTTATGGGCAATAAACAAAAACAAACTGCCTAAAAGGAATAAAACAGAATGAAAATAAAGTCTTTTTTTTTGTTTTATTCTTCTACGAGCATATTCATATTGTTCGTGTAGTTCTTTTTCCATATTTCGTTTTTATTTTATAAAGATAAAATTTATTTTGGAAAGGTAATATTTTGGTTGTTTATAATTTAGGGAGAAAACGTTTTCTTATTTTGGATATCTAAATTTAAACTAAAAAAAAAGCAAAACATTTAAAAAATTAACAGTGTTTAACTTATTTCATTAAAACTTCGGGTGGTTTTTTGAAAGTCCAACTGAATTCATTTTCTTTGTCTCATAAATCTAAAAATGAAATAGTTATGTCGATAAAGAAACAATTTGTAAAAACAAAACCGGTTTGTAAAGTTACATTTTCGGTAGAAGCAAAGCAAGCAGCATCAGCATCAGTAGTTGGTGATTTTAATGGTTGGAATTTAGCTGAAGGAGTATTAAGTAAGTTAAAAAACGGAACCTTCAAAGCTACTTTTGACTTGAACAAAGATGCATCTTATGAGTTTAAATATGTAGTAGATGGTCAATTCGTAAATGAACCAGATGCAGATTCTTTCAGATGGAATGATTTTGCTGGGGCAGAAAATAGTGTTTTGTCTATCTAATCAAATATGAAAATCCGCCATAAAGCATATTTTTTATTATTTTTAATTTAGGGGCAAGGATTCCGTCTAATTTAAACAGCGACGCTTCCTTTTATAATTGGATGAGGCTCATAGCCTTCAAGAGTAAAATCTTCAAAATTAAATTCGAATATATTTTTTATGGCTGGATTCAAAATCATTTTTGGCAATGATTTTGGCTCTCGGGATAATTGTAATTCAAGTTGTTCAAAATGATTGTTATAAATATGTGCATCACCAAAAGTATGGATGAATTCTCCAGCTTCGAGATCACAAACTTGTGCAATCATCATAGTCAGTAATGCATAGGAAGCGATATTAAAGGGAACTCCCAAGAATATATCGGCACTTCTTTGGTATAACTGACAGGATAATTTTCCATCAGAAACATAAAACTGAAAAAAAGCATGACAAGGAGGCAATGCGGCTTTGTTGTTGGTTACATTTTCGTCAAATGATTTTGTTGTATCAGGAAGTACAGAAGGATTCCAAGCCGAAACTAGCATTCTACGACTGTTTGGATTGGTTTTAAGTTCGGTAATTAGTTCTGTGATTTGATCTATTTCCTCACTGTTCCAATTGCGCCATTGATGTCCGTAAACGGGTCCTAAGTCGCCATTAGCATCAGCCCAAGAATCCCATATTCTCACTCCGTTTTCTTGAAGATAGGCTATGTTTGTATCTCCTTTTAAGAACCAAAGCAATTCATATATTATAGATTTTAGATGCAGTTTCTTAGTGGTAACCATCGGGAAACCTTCACTTAAATTAAAACGCATTTGGTAACCAAAGACGCTTTTTGTTCCTGTTCCTGTTCGATCTCCTTTTTGACAACCGTTTTTCATAACGTGTTGCACTAAATCTAAATACTGTTTCATTTGCTTTATGCTTTATGCTATAAGTTGTAAACCTAAGTTTGTTTTTTGCTTTAAGCATATAGCCTAAAGGTTAAAGCTTTTTACGATTCTCTTTTCGAGATTTCATCTCTAATTTTTGCTGCCTTTTCATAATCTTCATGAGTTACGGCTTGATCCAATAATTCATTTAATTCTTGTAAACTATGCTTGGAATAAGTGTTACCGGATTGATTGCTTTCTTCTGCTCGCCCGAAAGTGTCCGGATTAGAAAGTACATCATCTATTTCTTGGGAGTCTTTATTAGCGTCAGATGGGTTTGCTTTCAAATATATCCCGGCTTTGTCCAGAATGTTCTTGTAGGTAAAAATAGGAGCATTGAATCGTAGCGCCAATGCTATGGCATCAGAAGTACGAGCATCTATGATTTCCTCAATTTTATCTCTTTCGCAAATGATACTCGAATAAAAAACACCATCTACTAGTTTATGAATTATGACTTGTTTTATAGTGATATCAAAACGTTCTGCAAAATTTTTGAATAAATCGTGCGTCAAAGGACGTGGTGGTTTTATTTCTTTTTCTAGAGCAATAGCTATAGATTGTGCTTCAAAAGCACCTATGACAATAGGTAACTTTCTTTCGCCATCAACCTCATTCAAAATCAAAGCGTACGCTCCGTTTTGAGTTTGACTATATGAAATTCCTTTTATGGATAATTTAACTAAGCTCATAATTGTTGTAATGGGAAAGTACCGTGTACTTTTTTAATAATAAATAGCGTTCAAAAAAAATGCTGTCTAAAAGCAAAGATACAAATATCTTGTTTTTTAGATAGCAAATTAGATGATTTATTAAAAAGACTAGTTTTGTGCTTTGAAAGCTTTGAGTTTTTCAATTAGTTTTGGAACAATTTCAAATGCATCACCAACAATTCCGTAATCAGCCACTTTAAAGAAGGGAGCTTCCGGGTCACTATTGATTACTACTTTTACTTTAGAAGAGTTGATTCCCGCAATATGTTGGATTGCACCAGATATTCCAATAGCAATATATAAATTTGTGGCAACCGGTTTTCCAGTTTGTCCTACGTGTTCTCCATGAGGTCTCCAGCCTAAATCTGAAACTGGTTTTGAACAAGCTGTTGCAGCACCAAGTACCGAAGCTAGTTCTTCAATCATTCCCCAGTTTTCAGGTCCTTTTAATCCGCGACCCGCTGAAACTACGATGTCAGCGTCAGCGATGGAAACTTTTCCAGAAACTTTTTCCACTGATTCAACTTTTACTCCAAAATCATTATCTCCAATAGTGGGGTTGAAATCTTCTTCAGCTAACGTAGATGCACTTTCGACAATTCCGTACGAGTTTTTGGCAAGTCCAAGTACTTTTACATCAGTGTCAATTTCCGTAATGTTGAATGCTTTGTTTGAAAAAGCATTTCTTTTTACTTGAAAAGGCGAGGTTGAAACTGGTAATCCAACAACATTTGAAGCATAACCAGCTTTTAAAGCTACAGCAACAAGTGAGGAAAGGTAAATACTGTCTGTAGTTGAAGAAAGTAAAATTAATTTAATATTTTCTTTTTGAGCAGCTTGTTTGATTACATCAGCATACGCTTTAGCTGTAAAACCTGATAATTTATCGTTGTTTACTTTTAATACTTTGTCTACTCCATATTTTGATAATTCCGAAACATCTCCTGCATTAACAGTCACTGCTGTTACAGTTGTTCCTAATGATTCCGCTACTTTTTTAGCATAAGAAGCCAATTCGAAAGCTACTTTCTTGAATTTTCCTTCTGCGTATTCTGCATATATTAATATTGACATAATTTTTTATTTTAGTCTTAAAGTTTTAAAGTCTAAAGTCATAAAGGGAATTTAGTGTAAATTTCTATCCTTTTGACTTTCGACATTCGACTTTATGACAGTTAGATTACTTTCGCTTCGTTGTGTAATAAATTGATTAATTCGTCTAAATTATCTGCAGAAATTAATTTCACCGCCGATCTTGGAGCTGGTTTTTCAAATTTCACTGCTTTAGTTGATTTTGGAGCATCAACAGGCTCAAGAATAGTCATTGCTTTAGTTCGAGCAGTCATTATTCCTCTCATGTTAGGGATACGCAAATCTTTCTCTTCTACTAATCCTTTTTGTCCACCAATAATCAAAGGCAGAGTAGTAGCAACGGTTTCTTTTCCGCCGTCAATTTCGCGAACTGCTTTTACATTTGTGCCGTCAACCGTTAGCGATGTACAAGAATTTAAGAAGTTATAACCTAAAATACCGGCAATCATTCCAGGAACCATTCCGCCATTATAATCCAAAGATTCTTTTCCAGCTATTATTACATCGTAAGCACCATTTTTAATTACTTCAGCAAGTTGTTTGGCAACATAAAATCCGTCAGTAGGATTTGCGTTTACACGAATTGCTTCGTTTGCCCCTATTGCTAATGCTTTTCTTAAAGTTGGTTCTGTTTCCGGCCCTCCAACATTGACAACGGTAACCGTTGCACCCTGTTGTTCTTGAAACCAAATAGCTCGTGTTAAACCAAATTCGTCATTTGGGTTAATCACAAACTGTACACCATTAGTATCAAATTCTGAGTCACCATTGATGAAGTTAATTTTTGAAGTAGTATCAGGAACGTGACTGATGCAAACTAATATTTTCATAAGTATATATTTAATTATTCTTAATTTCTTTTACAAATTTAAAATTTTAATTTGAATAAATACTATGCGCGCATAATATTTTTATCATAACTATTACGATTTCGGAAATTATTTAATCGTATTTGGTTGTTTCGTTAGAAAAGATAGCTTTTGTTGAAAATTAGTATAGTTATTTTTTTAGATTTTAGGATAATACTGGCTCTTTTGAAAATAAATAAATTAGAAATTTAATCGTTATTTTTTATAGAGTAAAAAAAGTTCGCTATTACATCGATTTCGTAGCCCGGATAAAAGCGGCATCCTTCTTGCAGTCTAGTTTTTTGGAACTAGACTGCAAGAAGATATAGCGGCTAGCTGGAAATAGCTCCTGATATTCATCAGGATAAATCCTAATTATTTTAAAGTAATTTATGCATTTAAGTGGTTTTAAATATTTATTTTTGCTTTTCTAAAAATTACACACATACACTATAACTATGAGAACGATACAATTTAGAGAGGCCATTTGCGAAGCGATGAGTGAAGAAATGCGTCGCGATGAGTCCATATACTTAATGGGTGAAGAAGTTGCAGAATATAATGGTGCTTACAAAGCATCAAAAGGAATGCTTGCTGAATTTGGCGAAAAAAGGGTTATTGATACTCCCATTGCGGAACTTGGATTCACAGGTATTGCGGTAGGATCAGCAATGAATGGGTGTCGACCAATTGTAGAATATATGACCTTCAATTTCTGTTTAGTAGGAATTGATCAAATTATAAATAACGCCGCTAAAATGCGTCAGATGACCGGTGGGCAATTCAATGTGCCAATCGTTTTTCGTGGTCCAACTGCCTCGGCAGGGCAACTAGGAGCAACACACTCACAAGCTTTAGAAAACTGGTTTGCAAATACTCCGGGACTTAAAGTTGTGGTTCCTTCTAATGTTTATGACGCAAAAGGACTTTTGAAATCAGCTATTCGTGATAATGATCCTGTAATTTTTATGGAATCAGAACAAATGTATGGTGATAAAGGAGAAGTGCCAGATGGCGAATATACAATCCCAATTGGTGTTGCTGATGTAAAACGTGTTGGTACTGATGTTACGATTGTATCGTTCGGAAAAATCATCAAAGAAGCGTACATCGCTGCTGATGAATTAGCAAAAGAAGGGATCTCCTGTGAAATTATCGATTTAAGAACAGTTCGCCCTTTGGATTTCGAAACAATTTTGACTTCAGTAAGAAAAACAAATAGACTAGTTATTCTTGAGGAAGCTTGGCCTTTTGCAAGTGTTTCTTCTGAGATTACGTATTTAGTTCAAGAACGTGCTTTTGATTTCTTGGATGCTCCTATTCAACGAATCACTACGGCGGATACACCAGCACCTTATTCTCCAGTTTTGCTGAAAGAATGGTTGCCTAATTCCGGAGATGTTATCAAAGCGGTTAAGAAAGTACTGTATAAAAAATAAATTTTTTTAAGAATTTGATTTTAAATAAATTTTAACAGTCAACGGACTTAATTTTAGATTATCTAAATACCTATATTTGAAACTTCATCAATTGTTTATTTGATGAAGTTTTTTTTTACAACTATGAAAAAAATTTTAGTATTCAGTCTGCTTTTTTTATTCACATTTGCGAATAACATTTTTGCTCAAACAAAAGTGAGCGGCATTGTTATCGATAAATCAGGTCAGCCTATTCCTTTTGCGAATGTCGTTTTCAAAGATTCAAATGCAGGAATTGTTACCAATGAAGATGGTCGTTTTTACATTGAATCCAAAAAAACCTATACCACAATAGTAGTGTCTTCAGTAGGATTTTCAGAAAAAGAGATTACTTTGGATAAACCGGTAAATTATAATTTTAGAATTCAGTTGAATGAAGCCGAAAGCCTCAAAGAAGTAGTGATTTTTTCAGGAAAAACTTCTAAGAAAAATAATCCGGCACTTGATATTCTTAGAAAAATTTGGGAGCACAAGCGTAAAAATGGATTGAATTTATTTGCTCAATACCAAATGGAAAAATATGAGAAGGTTGAGTTTGATATGAATACTATTGACAGTGCTTTTATGAAAAGTAAGCTTTTCAAAGGCATGGAATTTATTTTTGATCAAGTAGATACTTCCAGAATTACCGGAAAAACGTATTTACCTATTTTCATCAATGAATCTTTGTATGATGTGTATGGAGATACTAAATTGAAGAAGGTAAAAGAGAAAATGAAAGCTAATAAAACTTCTGGTTTTGAAGGCAATCAGCAAATTTTGACTTTTGTCAAAGATTTGTATTCGGATTATAATATCTATGAAAACCACCTTACTTTTTTTGACAAAAGCTTTACCAGTCCATTGTCTACCACCGGAATTGATGTTTATAATTATGTGTTAAGAGACAGCTCGTTTGTTGATAAAAAATGGTGTTATCATATAGTGTTCTATCCTCGACGTAAAAATGAGCTTACTTTCAAAGGTGATTTTTATGTAAATGATTCCACATTTGCTATCAAGAAAATCAACATGGCGGTTACAAAAAGCGCTAATATTAACTGGGTAAAAGATATTTATTTAGAGCAGGAATTTGATGTGGTAAATGATTCTGTTTTTTTATTGACCCGCGATTACATGATGTCTGATTTTGCTTTAAACAAAAAAGAAAAATCAAAAGGATTGTATGGAAAGAGGTCCTCTTTCTACAGAAACCATGAATTCAATAAAGAGAAACCAGTTGCCTTTTATAAGGAGGAGGTTAATTATATGGATAAAGCGGTTTACGATAAATCAGATGAATTTTGGAATGAAAACCGTTTCGAAAATTTGAGCAAAGATGAGTTAGGCGTTTATAAAATGCTTGATACTTTGAAGAGCGTTAAAAAATTCAAAGAAATATCAAGTTCAGTAATGGTACTTGCCAGTGGTTATATCCAATTTAATCATATCGATTATGGTCCTGTTTTTTCGACATTTGGATACAATGAAGTAGAAGGTCTTCGACTGCGGACCGGAGCAAGAACTTATTTTGGCACAGCGGATACATGGAGATTGCAAGGCTATACTGCATACGGATTTAAGGATGATAAGTTTAAGTACGGATTTTCAGGAAAGTGGATGGTCGATAAGAAAAATCGCCTTATTTTATCTGGAGGAAATAGGCGTGATGTAGAACAAATAGGCTCGAGTTTAACCGCTTCAACCGATGTCTTGGGTCGAAGTAATGCTTCGTCAACGATTTTTGCTTCGGGGAATAATGGTAAGTTGACTACTATCAATTTAAGTACATTTGGTTTAGAAATTGAACCGGTTAAAAACTTAACTTTTCAAGCGGGATTTTCCTATCGAACTTTAGAATCTGCTTCGCCGACATTTAGTTTAGATTACTATACAGATGCAGCGAAGACAATAACGAAAAGCGATGTGAAACAATCGGAATTTAATATTCAGGTAGGTTTTACACCGCAAAGAAAAACCATTGGGTTTGCCGTAGAAAGAGATATTGTAGACAGTCCTTACAGTGCGGTTTCTGTAAATTACAGGCACGGATTTAAAGGATTGCTGAATAGTGATTTTAAATACGAAAAAATTCAATTGTATTATAAACAACCTATAATAATAGGGCCTTTAGGCCGCTCCAATATAATTCTTGAAGTTGGGAAAACCTTTGGGACAATTCCTTTAGGATTGATGAGCGTTATTCCTGGGAATCAAACCTTCTTTTCGAACGAAAGTACCTTTAACAACCTCAATTATTATGAGTTTATATCGGATCAATATACTACGTTGCAGTGGAATCATAATTTTCAGGGGCGATTTTTTTCCAGAATCCCTTTTATGAGAAAACTTAATTGGAGAGAAATTATTGGAGTAAAAGGAGTTTATGGAACAATATCAGATGCGAATAGAGCGATTAATGCTTCGGGGTTAAAGTATAGTGCACCTGACAAAGTCTATTGGGAATACCAAGCAGGCATTGGGAATATTTTCAAATTTTTGCGTATTGATTTCGCATGGAGAGGCAGTTATTTGAATACTCCCGATACCAATCGTTTTTCTGTAAAAGGATCGTTCGGATTCTATTTTTAATGAAAACTTGTTTCAGATTTAATCCTACTATTTTTATTTGAAGCTAATCCAGCTGTACACTGTATCTTTTTATCTCGTTTTGAAAACGAGACAAAAAGGATGCCGTTCCCATCAGGGCTAAAAAAAATCAGATTATGCAACAAGCAATCGAATATCTTTCTGAAAAAGATACCATTTTCAAACTCATAATAGAAAAATACGGACTTCCAACGATTCCAAAAAGGCCACAAGGTTTTGAGACTTTAGTGTTGTTAATATTGGAACAACAAGTCTCGATAGATTCCGCCAAAGCCACTTTTTTAAAATTAAGAGAAAAGATAAAAATCTTTGAACCCAATATTCTGCTTAGTCTATCGGATGAAGAATTTAGAACCCTTGGCGTAAGCCATCAAAAAACGTCTTACATCAAAGCGTTGTCAAATGCAATACTAAACAAAGATATAGATTTAGAAAGCTTGCCATCCAAAACAGCGGATCAAGTACGACAAGAGCTCATTAAAATAAAAGGAATAGGAAACTGGACCATAGATATTTATTTGATGTTTTGTCTGCAAGCTCCAGATTTACTTCCGCTTGGAGATATTGCCGTAATAAATACCATAAAAGAATTACTAGGTATTCACGAAAAAAACGCGATGGAAGTTCACGCTGTGCAATGGAGTCCGTATCGTTCTTACGCCACATTTCTTTTATGGCATTATTATTTGAACAAAAGAAACAGAACTGTGGTATACCAATATTAATTTTATGAAAATTTAATACAGAGATAACATGGATTTTTCATTGTAAAAACGTATCGTTTGCTTATTTTTGCACCCATAATTATAGAAAAGAAAAAACTAAAATGACTGCAGACAAATTAACAACTTTCGATGTTCTAATCGAAATACCAAGAGGAAGTAGAAATAAATACGAATATGATTTCGAAATAAAAAGAATGCGTTTTGACAGAATGCTTTTTTCATCCATGATGTATCCTGCTGATTACGGATTTATTCCTGAAACATTAGCTTTAGACGGAGATCCTTTAGATGTTCTAGTTTTAGTAAATGAGCCAACTTTTCCTGGATGCGTAATGGAAGTAAAACCAATAGGTGTTTTTCATATGGCAGACGATAAAGGACCAGACGAAAAAGTAATTTGTGTACCGGTTTCTGATCCAATATGGAATTCATTGAACGATTTGTCTGATATGAATCCGCATTTATTAAAAGAAATCGAACATTTCTTTCAAGTATATAAAGACCTTGAAAACAAAACAGTAGATGTTGGTGGTTGGGGCGATGTGAATGAAGCGTATGCCATTATCAAAGAATGTACTAAACGTTTTGACGATATTGAAAATAAACCGGAAGGATTATTTAGCATTAAATAATTTTTGTACGTAATTTTTACAAAAAAAGCAATACTCCGTTAAGAGTATTGCTTTTTTGTTTAAATTCGTTTCGTTACATTATTAAAAATAACCAAAAACCAAACCAAAATTATGAATACAATAATGATTTACTTGCCAATAGTCATGGCGTTTATTGGACTGGCATTTATGCTAGGTAAAAGAAAATGGGTTTTAAAACAAGATGCCGGAGACGGTAAAATGAAAGAGATTTCAGATTATATTTATGAAGGGGCATTAGCTTTCCTTAATGCTGAATACAGATTGTTGGCTTTCTTCGTAGTGGGTGCAAGTGTTGTTCTTGCAGGAATGTCTTATTTATTTCATACCACCAATATATTAATAGTTGTTGCTTTTATTTTTGGAGCATTTTTCTCTGCTTTCGCCGGGAATATGGGAATGAAAATTGCAACGAAAACTAATGTTAGGACGACGCAAGCAGCCCGTACGAGTTTGCCACAAGCGCTAAAAGTTTCTTTTGGTGGCGGCACAGTAATGGGATTGGGAGTTGCCGGTCTAGCCGTATTGGGTTTGACAAGTTTCTTTATTTTCTTCTATAATTATTTTATGGGTGGCGTTTGGACTTCATCAGAAGATATGACCAAAGTGCTGGAAACATTAGCTGGTTTTTCTCTTGGAGCAGAATCAATTGCCTTGTTTGCCCGTGTTGGAGGTGGTATTTATACAAAAGCAGCCGATGTTGGTGCTGATTTAGTAGGTAAAGTAGAAGCAGGAATTCCAGAAGATGATCCTCGTAATCCAGCTACTATTGCGGATAACGTAGGAGATAATGTGGGCGATGTTGCCGGAATGGGAGCTGATTTATTTGGTTCTTATGTAGCGACAGTTTTGGCCGCCATGGTTCTTGGAAATTATGTGATTAAAGATATGGGTGGTAATATCAAAGATGTTTTCGGCGGAATTGGACCTATATTATTACCAATGGCAATTGCTGGTTTCGGAATTTTATTTTCTATAATCGGAATGATGTTAGTAAAAATCACAGATGAAAATGCAAAAGAAGCGCAAGTTCAAAAAGCATTGAATATTGGAAACTGGGTTTCTATCGTATTAACTGCTGTAGCATGTTACTTTTTAGTGCAATATATGTTGCCGGAAACGATGAAAATGAATTTCTTCGGTGAAGGGATTCAAGATATTTCTTCCATGAGAGTTTTTTATGCGACCCTTGTTGGATTAACCGTTGGGGCAGTCATTTCATCAGTAACGGAATACTACACGGGATTAGGAACAAAACCGGTTATGGCGATTGTTCAAAAATCAAGTACTGGCGCAGGAACTAACGTAATTGCGGGTTTAGCAACTGGAATGATTTCTACCTTTCCAACAGTTTTATTATTTGCTGCAGCAATTTGGACTTCTTATGCCTTTGCAGGATTTTATGGTGTGGCTTTGGCAGCTTCAGCGATGATGGCAACGACGGCCATGCAGTTAGCAATCGATGCTTTTGGACCAATATCGGATAACGCGGGTGGGATTGCTGAAATGAGCGAATTACCAAAAGAAGTTCGTACCAGAACAGATATCTTGGATTCTGTTGGAAATACTACTGCTGCAACTGGAAAAGGCTTTGCTATTGCTTCAGCGGCATTAACTTCACTTGCTTTATTCGCTGCATATGTAACCTTTACAGGAATTGACGGAATCAATATTTTTAAAGCACCAGTTTTAGCGATGCTATTTGTGGGCGGAATGATACCTGTAGTTTTCTCGGCATTAGCGATGAATTCTGTTGGAAAAGCCGCAATGGACATGGTGTATGAAGTGCGTCGTCAGTTCAGGGAGATTCCCGGAATTATGGAAGGAACCGGAAAACCGGAATATGCGAAGTGTGTTGATATTTCTACCAAAGCCGCTTTGCGCGAAATGATGTTACCTGGAGTTTTGACCATTGGTTTTCCAATAGCAATTGTACTACTAGGTAAATTAGTTTATGGAGACAATAACCAATTAATTGCGGAAATGTTAGGAGGTTATATGGCTGGTGTTACCGTTTCTGGTGTGCTTTGGGCAGTTTTCCAAAACAATGCGGGCGGTGCTTGGGACAATGCTAAAAAATCTTTTGAGGCAGGAGTTTTAATTAACGGAGAAATGACCTATAAAGGTTCTGATGCACATAAAGCTGCGGTAACGGGTGATACCGTCGGAGATCCGTTCAAAGATACTTCT
Organism: Flavobacterium fructosi; assembly: GCF_042787335.1. Classification (NCBI taxonomy): domain Bacteria; kingdom Pseudomonadati; phylum Bacteroidota; class Flavobacteriia; order Flavobacteriales; family Flavobacteriaceae; genus Flavobacterium; species Flavobacterium fructosi. Next base: position 499,793 of record NZ_JBHZQA010000002.1, read on the forward strand.
GGACCATCAATGAATATTTTGATAAAATTGACTTGTTTAATCGGATTGGTAATTGCTCCAATTCTAGGAAATGGAAGTCATACATTGGCCAATAAAGCTTCTTGTTGTACTGTTTCTGAAATGTGTACTTCAATGTCTGCAGCCGAATGCATTGCTAAAGGATGTACTAGTAAAATGTGTAAATATATGAATGCAGCAATGCCTGCTCATATGATGTCTAAAGAAGTCTCAATTGAAAAAACGAATGTTGACGGAAAAGTAAAAGCTACCATTAAAACAACCGTAAACGGTAAAGTGGATATTCAAAATTTTGAAGGAACTGATGAAGAAGTTCAAACTAAGATTGATTCTTTGAAATAATCAGCAAATTATTATAAATTAAAATGCCTCGCAATTGCGGGGCATTTTTGTTTGTGTTTATTTTTATTCCGTTAATGCTCCCTTTCCTTCGGAGTATCCCGAACCTTCGGGAGAGGAGAGGATTCTAAAATAACCCATGTAACTCGGCATCAATTCTATTAATAATGTTCCCTAAATCTTCAGGGTTATCGACAAAATTAATATTGTCTACATCAATAATCAATAATTTACCTCTGTCATACGTGTGAATCCAAGCTTCATAACGCTCATTCAATCGGCTTAAGTAATCAATAGAAATTGTGGATTCGTACTCACGGCCACGCTTATGAATTTGTCCTACTAAATTAGGAATAGAACTTCTTAAATAAATTAATAAATCTGGCGCTTTAACCGTTGATTCCATTAATTCGAATAAAGAAGAATAATTCTGAAAATCGCGATTTGTCATCAAACCCATCGAATATAGGTTGGGAGCAAAAATATGAGCGTCTTCATAAATTGTTCTGTCTTGTATGATTTTTTTACCGCTTTCGCGAATTTGCTTCACTTGGCGAAAACGACTATTCAAGAAATAAATCTGTAAATTAAATGACCAGCGTTCCATTTGATGGTAAAAATCATCCAGGTAAGGGTTGTCTACAACATCTTCAAAATGGGGCTCCCATTTAAAATGCTTTGCCAATAATCGCGTCAAAGTTGTTTTTCCTGATCCAATGTTTCCTGCTACTGCTATGTGCATTACGGTATTATGATTTTATAATTTGTAATTCCTTGTGATGTAAAAATAGATAAAATTTGGTCTTTGTAGCAGAATTTTTTAAACGTTTTTTCTAAAATTTCAATTTCAAATTTTTGATTCTTTTCATTGTCAATAGTTAGAATTGAGTCTTTAGAAATGATAAGTTGGTTGTCACTGATAATTTCTATTGAATCAAAATCAGAAATTTTTTCCTTCTTTGTTATTTTTCCAAAAATGTCACAAGAGAACCAATTGTTTTTTTTATCGATCCAATGAAAGGTGTTAAAATCAGATTGATAATATTTTATACTTTCCGGAAATGAAGTAGAAATGGTTTTGTAATCCTTTTTTAAATAATCATAAAGTCCAATTTGTTGGTTCAAACTATTGTAAATCCATAATTGATTTTGAGAAGCTATTCCAATAGCGGTCGCAACTATTGGTACAGTGTTTTCTGAAAAGTTTATTTTTTGAGTTTCGTTCAGTTGATTGTCAAGTAAGATAACGGTATTGAAATTTTCGTAGAACAAAACAATTTTCAATGGATTCAGTAAATCTACTTTCGTGATTTTGCCCAAAGAAATGTTCTTATACTCTAGAGTCTCGGTGTCTTTTATTTTAGAAAAAACATTGTTCTTAAGGGTATAATAATATCCAAATTGATCGTATCCTAAAAATTGATCAGCATCAATAGTTAGGTGATTTATCTTGGAAGATAGTAATTTTTGGTTTTGGCCGAATGCAATCGAGATTGTAGTGCAGAAGAAGAAGAATAGAATCAGGTTTTTCATAATTGAAGCAAATTACAAAAAAAGAGCAAAACTATTAGTTTTTGACTGTTAAGTTAAATTTTTTCTACTTGCTGTGTTTGTGGATAGGTATATTGCTAAAATAAAGACCCAGCTCAATTGAGCTGGGTCTTAAGTATAAATAGAATTGTATTTCTTACAATCCGAAAGCTGTTTTAACTTGGTCAACAAAATCTAATTTTTCCCAAGTAAACAATTCAACAGTAACTGTTTTTACATTTCCACCTGGAGCAGAGAAAGTTTTAGTAACCGTTTCTGGCGTACGTCCCATATGCCCGTAAGCAGCTGTTTCGCTATAAATAGGATTTCTTAATTTCAAACGTTGCTCGATAAAGTAAGGACGCATGTCAAAAATAGCTTCTACTTTCTTTGCAATTTCACCATTAGTCAAATTCACTTTTGATGTTCCGTAAGTATCGATAAAAATACCCATTGGTTTTGCAACACCAATTGCATAAGAAACCTGTACTAAAATCTCGTCAGCAACACCTGCCGCAACTAAGTTTTTAGCGATATGACGGGTTGCATAAGCAGCACTTCTATCCACTTTACTTGGATCTTTTCCAGAAAATGCGCCACCACCGTGAGCGCCTTTTCCACCGTAAGTATCCACAATGATTTTTCTTCCCGTAAGACCAGTGTCACCGTGAGGTCCGCCAATTACGAATTTCCCTGTTGGATTGATATGGTACTGAATTGAATCGTTGAATAAATGCGCTTGTTTTGGGTTTTTTGCAATAATTCTTGGAATCAAAATTGTAACGATGTCTTTTTTGATTTTTGCAAGCATAACAGCTTCTTCGTCAAAATCATCGTGTTGAGTAGATATTACAATAGCGTCAATACGAGTTGGCTTGTTGTCATCGCTATATTCTAATGTAACTTGAGATTTAGCATCTGGACGTAAATACGTAATTTCGTTATTTTCACGTCTTAAAATGGCCAATTCCTGCAACAATTTATGAGATAAATCAAGTGCCAAAGGCATGTAATTTTCTGTTTCATTAGTTGCATAACCAAACATCATTCCTTGATCTCCGGCGCCTTGTTCTTCAGGATTTTTTCTGTCAACACCTTGATTGATATCAGCAGATTGTTCGTGAATAGCGGAAAGGATTCCGCAAGAATTGGCTTCAAACATATATTCGCTTTTCGTGTAACCAATTTTCTTGATTACATCGCGAGCGATTTGTTGTACGTCTAAATAGGTATTTGATTTTACTTCACCAGCAAGAATTACTTGTCCAGTTGTAACTAGAGTTTCACAAGCTACTTTTGACTCGGAGTCAAATGCTAAAAAATTATCAATTAATGCGTCTGAAATTTGATCTGCAATTTTGTCTGGATGTCCTTCACTCACAGATTCTGACGTAAATAAATATGCCATAATAAATATAAATTAAAATTAACGGAGGAAAATAATTGCTAAAAATACTAAAGGAGAGTTTCTGCTTTAGCATTTTTTCTACTGAAAATTTTTCAGCATCCATAATGAATTCCTTTCATTATGAAGAGGTTGCAATCAGTTCAAATTTTTCCTCTTGTATTCGAGTGCAAATGTATGAAACCATTTTGAATTGCAAATTAATCTTGTCTTTTTTTTTGTTGCAAAAATGGCAGCTATTTTTAAATTATTGAGTAAACGATTTTAGATTATTCATTAAATTGTAAATATTTATTTTTTTTATTTTAAATTGAATAATACTTTACGTGAAGAAAGTTGAAAAAAAACAAAGAGTACTCTTTTTTAACCATTTAATTTTGTGCTATTTAGTATAAGGGAAAATTTTTATTTTTTATGACTTTTTTCTGAAATTTAATCTTGAAAAAATGCTTTATATCTGATATAGTGTTAGTTGGTCGGATATGTTTTATTGTAACCTTATTATTTCAGTAAATTTGTTAAACCCAGAACGAATAATCGAAAAAATAATTACTTTTCAAGGTTAGTTTTTTTAATGCTTACAAGTAAGAAATTACAACCTACACAAAATTCACCACATTTTTGTAGTACCAAAATATCTTAGAGAAGTGGTATAGCCAATGATTTATTAGTAGAATGATTTTTTAACTAAAATAATTTAACCATGAAAGCAAGCGAAAACGTTTTTGTATTGGAAAATACAGTAAAAAAAAGAGTCAAAATCCATACTAACAAATGGGACAAATATCTGGATGATTATAATAATTATATCAAGGAATATAAGAGACATTACAAGAATTCACAAAACGGAGATGAAATCTCATTATCGCTATATCCTTATATGAGAGTTAAGTGGGAAGATTTAAAAGAGCGTATCACTAAAGCGTATGCCAAAAAATGCTTAACCAAAAAGCAAATCAAAAGAGTAATTAAAATTAACATGAAAAATAATTAAGAATTGTTTTTCAATGAATTGCATTGAAAACTAAGCATCACATTATTGATCAGCTATTTTAAAAATATATTTTTTCAGTAAACTACCAACGAATACCTTATTTGGCATTTATTTTTTAGATTTAATTTATTATTGGCAATGAAATTGATTGTAAGGAATATCAGTTCTTTTTAACTGGGATTTTGTAAATTTAATTAATACTAAAACAAACTACTAAAAGTAACTATAATGAGAGCATCAAAAACAATTCCGTCAATGCCGAATTTCAAATTCAAGGCAAGAAAAACAAAAGAGATTCAACCAGAAAATGAATTAATACATCGTAGGTTTGAAGTTAAAACCATAGGTGTTCTTGGAGAAAAAGGGTCTAATTCACTATTAGCTTTAATGTATTCTCAAGAAAATGAAATGCTTTTTATATAATTTAAAGCATGTTTTTATTAATTAAAAATATTCAAAATGCATTTTTCTATATGGGTAGAAACGACTTTATTAAATTTAGAATTTCGTTCAAAAACTTAAAAGCACCATTCAAATAGATGGATGCTTTTTTGTGCTTATGCGCATTTTTTTTTATTTGATACCAGTAATCAATTCTTTAAAAAATTTGTTTCTTAAAAAAAAATGTAGTTTATTTGCTGCTTTAAGTTCACAAACGTATTGAAATGTTATAAAGAAAGGAAGAGGGATTAGACCCAATGAAGCCTTAGCAACCCTTCGATTTATCGAAGAAGGTGCTGCATTCTACCACGCCAAACGTGGAAAGATAACAACAAGAATTTAACTGCACTACCCTAGTTTTTTCTTTCTAATATTTCCAGACGCAAATCAAAAATCATAAAAGATTTGAAATTGGAAAATAAACCAACCTATATTAAAATAAAAGATTTTACCACAGAAAGTGGCGTGTTTTGTGCTATCTTAAACTTAAGTTTTGAAGTTTTTGGACCCGCATTAAACACTGCGCCGATCGTTTTAGTAAATCATGCTTTAACCGGAAATTCCCAAGTTGTGGGAGAAAACGGCTGGTGGAATGATTTAATAGGTGTCAATAAAACCATTGATACCACTAAATATACCGTATTAGCTTTTAATGTTCCTGGGAATGGATACGATGGAACCAAAATAGAAAACTATTTGGATTTCAACGCCAGAGATATTGCAAAACTATTTATTAAAGGAATTAAAATTCTTAAAATTAAACAATTGTACGCTATTATTGGGGGATCAGTTGGAGGAGGAATAGCATGGGAAATAGCTGCCTTAGAACCTAAACTAACAAATCATTTGATTCCTATTGCGTCCGACTGGAAATCGACGGATTGGCTGATTGCCAATTGTTTTTTACAGGAACAAATCCTTAATAATTCTCGAAAACCTATCGAAGATGCAAGGATCCATGCTATGTTGTGTTACCGCACTCCAGAATCATTCAAAGAAAAATTCCAGCGGACAACAAACGAAGAATTAAACATTTTTAATGTGGAAAGCTGGTTGAGTCATCACGGAACTAAATTGCAAAAACGCTTTCAACTTTCCTCTTATAAAATGATGAACCAAATGCTTAAAACGATAGATATCACCAGAAATGCTGAGTCATTCCAAGAAATAGTTTCAAAAATTGATGCCGACATTCATATTATAGGAATCAATTCAGATTTGTTTTTTACTGCAGAGGAAAATAAAGCGACCTATCAAGAATTAAAAAAATATAAAAATAATGTTACTTATCAGGAAATAGTTTCCATTCATGGTCACGATGCTTTTTTGATAGAATATGAACAATTAGACAATTTGCTTGTGGCTATTTTTCAAGCATAAATATAATATAAAAAGATGAAAATATTAAAATTCGGAGGTAAATCTTTATCGAATGGTGAGGGAATAAACAAAGTGGTCGCTATTATTACTGATAAAGTAAATCAAGGAGAAAAAATTGCTATAGTAGTTTCGGCAAGAGGAAATGCTACAGATGAACTGGAAGAAATTTTAGGAATTGCCTCTAAAAATGGTAACTATAAACCGCTATTTGAAGACTTCAAAAAATACCAGCAAGACGATTATCAAGACGTAGATTTATCAGAAGAATTTAATGTTCTTGAAAAACTTTTTGAAGGTGTAAGTTTAATTGGAGATTATAGCAATAAGATTAAAGATTTAGTGCTTTCGAAAGGAGAATTGCTTTCGGCTAAATTACTTACTGCTATTTTAGTTAAAAATGGTATAAATGCTCGTTTTACCGATTCCAGGGAATTGATAAAAACCGATTCTAAATTTGGAGACGCGCAACCTTTGGAACAAATTTCGAAGAAAAATGTAATCAATTATTTCAAGCAAAATAGTGGGAACACAGTCAATATTGTTACTGGATTTATTGGTTCAAATAGTAAAAACGACACGACTACTTTAGGAAGAAACGGAAGTAACTATACTGCCTCATTAATTGCTAATTATATTGATGCAGAAGAACTACAGAATTATACGCATGTTGACGGGATTTATACAGCCAACCCAGATTTAGTTCCTGATGCTAAAAAAATAGACCATTTGACTTTTAACGAGGCGAATGAATTGGCTAATTTTGGAGCTACTATTCTTCATGCCAAAACGATTATTCCTCTATTGGAAAAAAATATTCCGCTTCGAATTTTAAACACATTCAATCACGAAAATAAAGGAACTTTAATCACGTCAAACTCTAATGAGGAAGGAATTAAAACGCTTTCCGTTCTGGAAAATGTGTCTTTAGTAAACCTGGAAGGAAGAGGATTACTGGGAAAAACTGGAGTCGATGCGCGAATTTTTAGAGTAATGGGAGATAATGATATTAGTGTCAGTATCATTTCACAAGGTTCCTCAGAAAGAGGTATCGGCCTTGTAGTTGCCGCAGATCAGGCTACAAAAGCAATGATAGAACTGGAAAAGGAATTCGAAAATGATTTCTATTCTAAGGACGTTAACAAAATTTCAGTTACTGATAATGTTTCGGTGATTTCTATCATTGGTCAGGATTTAAGCACTTTTCACAAGCCATATACTGCTCTTATCAAGAACAAGATTGTGCCTATTCTTTTCAATAATACGGTAACGGGGAAAAACGTAAGTTTAGTTGTCAACAAGTCACAACTTCATAAAGCGTTAAACGTTATTCATGGGGAAATTTTTGGAGTTTCAAAGAAAATTAATATTGCCATTTTTGGACATGGATTAGTGGGTGGTACTTTGATTAATCAAATACTGGAGTCGGCTGCTGCTATCAAAAAAAGAAAGGATATTAAATTGAATGTTTTTGCTATCGCCAATTCGAAAAATGTACTTTTGAATAAAAACGGAGTGACTCCAAATTGGAAAAACGAAATACAAAATAACGGTTTCTCTTATACAATTGAAGATGTTGTTGCCTTTGCTAATGAAAATCACCTAGAGAATTTAATTGCAATAGATAACACGGCAAGTGCCACCTTTGTTGAAAATTATATCAAATTGGCTGAAAATGGTTTCGATTTAATTTCTTCTAATAAAGTGGCGAATACGTTAAGTTATAGTTTTTATAAAGAGTTGCGAAAAGTATTGGCAGACAATCAAAAGAGTTATCTTTATGAAACCAATGTTGGAGCTGGTTTGCCGTTGATTGATACCATTAAGTTATTGCATCTTTCTGGTGAAAATATCACCAAAATAAAGGGCGTTTTTTCAGGTACATTAAGTTATCTATTTAATAATTTCTCCGCCAATGACCTTCCGTTTAGTCAAGTATTACAAGAGGCAATTGACAATGGATACACCGAACCAGATCCGCGCGAGGATTTATGCGGGAATGATGTAGGTCGAAAATTATTGATTTTGGCAAGAGAGTTGGATTTGCAAAATGAATTTGAAGAAATCGAAATTGAGAATTTAATTCCAGAACATTTGCGTGAAGGAAGTGCTTCGGAATTTTTGAGTAAACTAAAAGAGTTTGATCCTATTTATGATAAAATTAAAGCAGAACAAAAACCAAATCATGTGTTGCGTTACATAGGCGAATTATCAGGTGATTTACAAAACGACAAAGGAAATCTTGAAGTAAAATTAGTTTCGGTACCTTCGGATACGGCTTTGGGCGGTTTGAAAGGCTCTGACTCTTTCTTCGAAATCTACACGGAATCGTATGGTGACAGACCCATTGTAATTCAAGGTGCAGGCGCAGGATCTGCAGTTACGGCGAGAGGTGTTTTTGGAGATATCTTGAGATTGTCGGATAAAGGGTAATTTTTGAGATTACAGATTTTTGATTTATAATAAAAACACACAAAATGAAAATAACATTAAACAGAGTAAACGAAAACTTTCACTTTGAATTAAAAAATGAAAGAGGACATATAGTAAATGTAGATAGCCGGCCAGAATTTGGTGGGAATGATATGGGACCAAGCCCAATGGAATTAGTCTTAATGGGTGTTGCTGGTTGCAGTGCGATTGATATGATTTCTATTTTGAAAAAACAGCGTCAGGAAATCACTTCTTTCAAAGCTGAGGTCGAAGGCGAACGTGTGCAAGTAGGAGAAGCAAAGCCATTCAAAGATATTCACGTTGTGTTTTATTTGGAGGGACCTATCAATGAAGAAAAAGCAGCCAGAGCAGCACAACTTTCTTTCGAAAAATACTGCTCGGTTTCTAAAACATTAGAACCAACAGCAACAATACATTATAAAGTAGTCTTGAATAATAAATCATTATAGTTTAAATACAAGAGCTTGGAGTTTCATGATTCCAACAACTTTAAACCTTAAACTTTAAATTAAAAAATAATATGAACGAACAAGATTTTGGTTTTGAAACCCAAGCCATCCGTACCCAATTAGAAAGATCACAATATCAGGAGCATTCAGTGCCTTTGTATTTATCATCGAGTTTTGTATTTGAAGATGCCGAAGACATGCGCGCCTCTTTTACAGAAGAAAAAGATCGCAATATTTACAGTCGTTTCAGTAATCCCAATACAACTGAATTTGTAGAAAAGATATGCAAAATGGAAGGTGCTCAAGCTGGTTATGCTTTTGCAACAGGAATGGCTGCGGTATATTCTACATTTGCAGCTTTGTTGAATTCAGGGGATCATATCGTTTCTGCTGGGAGTGTTTTTGGTTCTACACATGCTTTGTTTATGACCTATTTTCCAAAATGGAATATTGAAACTTCGTATTTTGACATTAATAAACCAGAAACTATTGAGAGTTTCATCAAACCAAATACTAAAATTCTTTACGCTGAATCGCCCACAAATCCTGCGGTTGATATTATTGACTTGGAATTATTAGGAACAATTGCCAAAAAACACAATCTGATCTTGATTATAGATAACTGCTTTGCAACGCCATATATACAGCAACCGATAAAATGGGGAGCGGATTTAGTTATTCATTCAGCAACCAAATTGATTGACGGGCAAGGACGTGTTTTGGGTGGGGTGACTGTGGGAAGTGAAGATTTGATACGTCAAATTTATTTATTCTCCAGAAATACAGGGCCGGCTTTGTCTCCATTCAATGCTTGGGTTTTATCTAAAAGTTTAGAAACCTTATCGGTTCGTGTCGAAAAACATTGCAAAAATGCTTTGAAAGTAGCTGAATTTCTAGAAAATAATCCAAATGTGAACAGCGTGAAATATCCGTTCTTGAAATCACATCCAAAGTATAATGTTGCCAAAAAGCAAATGCTTTTAGGGGGTAATATTATTGCTTTTGAAATTAAAGGTGGGATTGAAGCTGGTAGAAAATTTCTAGATAAAATAAAACTCTGTTCCCTTTCGGCAAATATTGGGGATACCAGAACAATTGTAACGCACCCAGCTTCTACAACGCATAGTAAATTATCTGTTGAAGAACGTTTGGCTGTAAGTATAACGGATGGGTTGGTTCGCGTTTCTGTAGGGTTGGAAACAGTGAAAGATGTTATAGCAGATTTAGAGCAAGCTCTATCGTAAAGATTTTGTCCCGAAGTTTAGAGAGTAGATTAACGATTTTTATTCCGAAGTTCGGGAGCAGATTTAGTGCAAATCGAAAATCGTTAATCTGCATTCACTATTCTTAAATCAAAAATTATATTTTTGTTGCTACAATAAAAGACAGGTAGACTTCAGATTACTTTAAAATCTGAATTCTAAAAATCGTTAATCTTCAATCTTATATTTTTTTAAATGCTTTCAAAGAAAACAAAATACGGAATAAAAGCTTTGACTTTTTTGGCTCGACAGAAAGATAATACTCCAGTTCAAATTGCTGAAATAGCAAAGAGTGAAAATATTTCGTTGAAATTTTTAGAAAGTATATTATTACTTTTACGTCACTCCGGTTTTTTGGGTGCCAAAAAAGGAAAAGGTGGTGGTTATTATTTAATTAAAGAGCCAAAAGACATAAATATGGCACATGTCTACCGTATTCTGGAAGGACCTATTGCATTATTACCTTGTGCAAGTCATAATTTTTATGAAAAATGTGAGGATTGTACGGATGAAGCAACTTGCGCGGTTAGAAAACTAATGATCGAAGTACGCGATAACACATTGAAAATCTTAGATAGTAACACACTGGCTGATATCGCATTTTAACAAATAAATCTCTGAATAAGTTTTGTAATTAAGTAAAAAGTATTATTTTTGCCTTTTAATCTACTATTCCGATGGGGTAATAGACAAATTAATTGAATCGAAGAAAATATGAGTAGAGAGTTAAAAGAAAATACGGTAGCAATAAAATCGGGAACGACTTTTAAGGAACGTTTATGGGTTATAATACCTGTTGGTTTGTTAATAGGTTTGATATCCGTATTAGTATATAATCATCACGCCGAGTTTTCTTGGGATGGCTTTGTAGCTGGTTTTAATCAAGAGTTTTTAATCTTTTTCTGTATTGGTGTTTTTGCGCAGTTAGTTGATGGTACTCTGGGAATGGGTTATGGAGCAACCTCTACTTCTTTTTTATTGGCGTACGGAGTTCCCCCTGTAATCAGTAGTACTGGAGTTCACGTTGCTGAAATGTTTACAACAGGAGCATCTGCTATTTCTCATCATAAATTTGGGAATATAAATAAAAAATTAGTGAGACACTTGCTAATACCAGGTGTTTTAGGTTCTATAACAGGAGCTTATTTGTTGTCTGATGTGATTGACGGAGATGTGATTAAACCATTTATTGCGGTTTATATGATTGCATTAGCTTGTATTATTATTAGAAAAGCGATGCAAAAGAATATTATAAAAAAGAAAACCAAGCGTTTAGGTATTTTGGCTTCTTTTGGAGGTTTCATGGATGCTGTTGGTGGCGGTGGATGGGGGCCAATTGTCACTTCTACATTACTTGGGCGAGGCAGAAATCCCAGATATACTATTGGATCCGTAAATGCCGCTGAGTTCGCAGTTTCTTTTGCAAGTGGAATAACATTTATGATTTTTGGCGGAATACAAGGCTGGGAAGTAATTATAGGATTGATTCTTGGAGGAGTAATTGCCGCACCGATTGCCGCCTTATTGGTTAACAAAATTAAAAGACAACCAATGATGATTTTGGTTGGGATCTTAATTATTATTTTGAGTTTACGAACATTATCTAAATTATTATAATGAGTACAGCAATAATAAATACTTTATTAGAAAAAACAACAAATTTCTCGATCGAGGAAACTTTGGCTTTTTTGGCTAACGAATACAAGGATAAAGTAGTTTTTTCGACTTCTTTTGGACAAGAAGACCAAGTAATTACTGCGTTGATTGCCAAAAGTAATTTGCCTATTACCATTTTTACTTTAGACACAGGAAGATTATTTCAAGAGACATATGATGTTTTTCACAAAACCATAAAGAAATATAAAAAAGAGATTAAAGTATGTTTCCCAGAAGCTACGGCGGTTGAAAACTTATTGCAAACAAAAGGTCCAAACAGCTTTTACGAATCAGTTGAAAATAGGAAAGAATGTTGTTTTATTCGAAAAGTGGCTCCATTGACTAAAGCATTAAAAGGTAATAAGATTTGGATTACCGGTTTACGAGCGGAACAATCCGAAAACAGAAATGATCTGGATTTATTTGAATACGACGCGCATTTTGATATCATCAAATTCAATCCATTATTGAAATGGACCTTAGAAGAAGTTCAAAAATATATTAATGATAACAATGTGCCTCAAAACGCACTCCATAAACAAGGTTTTGTGAGTATAGGTTGTGCGCCATGTACCAGAGCCATTATGCCTGGCGAGGATATCAGAGCGGGACGATGGTGGTGGGAATCTAGTCATAAAGAATGCGGTTTACACCAAAAGTAATTATAAATTATAAATGATTGTTGGAATCTTTAAATTTTTCAATCCTTTAAATCTTTAAATAAAAAAAATGAGTTCAATATTAAAAACAAACGCTTTAGAAAGCGAAGCGATATACATATTCAGAGAAGTTATTTCTCAATTTGACAAACCAGTTTTGCTTTTCTCCGGTGGTAAAGATTCAATTACATTGGTGCGTTTAGCTCAAAAAGCATTCTTTCCAGCAAAGATTCCTTTTCCATTATTACACGTTGATACGGGTCATAACTTTCCGGAAACAATCGAATTTAGAGATAGATTGGTCGCTGAATTAGGATTGGAATTAATCGTGCGCAATGTACAAGATGCTATTGATGAAGGCAAAGTAGTAGAGGAGTCCGGAAAATACTCTAGCAGAAACAGTTTACAAACCGTAACTCTTTTAGATGCTATTGAAGAATTCAAATTTGATGCTTGTATTGGTGGAGCACGCAGAGATGAAGAAAAAGCAAGAGCCAAAGAACGTATTTTCTCTGTTCGCGATGATTTTGGTCAATGGGATGAGAAAAACCAACGCCCGGAATTGTTTGATATTTTGAACGGAAAAATTGAGAACGGTCAAAATGTTCGTGTTTTCCCAATTTCCAACTGGACAGAATTAGATGTTTGGAGTTATATTGAAGAAGAGCAAATTGAAATTCCATCAATTTACTTTTCACATAAACGTAAGGTGTTCTTGAGAGACGGTATGATTTGGTCGCATTCTCCATTTGTTTTTCAAGAAGAAGACGAAGAAATCGAAGAAAGAATTGTTCGTTTTAGAACTGTTGGAGATATGAGTTGTACTGCTGCCGTTGATTCTTATGCAGCAACTATTCAAGAAGTAGTTGGTGAGATTAGATCTTCAACTATTTCTGAAAGAGGAGCCAGAATTGATGACAAGCGTTCTGAAGCCGCAATGGAAAAAAGAAAACAACAAGGGTACTTTTAGAAAATTATTTTAAATTATAAATTCTAAATGTTTGAATTATTCTGAAGCATTTAAAATTTAAAATTCAGCATTTAAAATAAAAAAATCAAATTCAATATTTAAAATAAAAAAACTGATGGAAGTTTTAAAAATAGCAACAGCGGGAAGTGTAGATGACGGAAAAAGTACCTTAATCGGAAGATTATTATACGATACAAAATCGTTGACTACAGATAAGATTGAAGCAATAGAAAAAAGCAGCAAGCAAAAAGGATATGATTATTTAGATTTCTCACTGGCTACCGATGGTTTGGTTGCCGAAAGAGAACAAGGAATCACGATTGATGTGGCTCACATTTATTTTTCGACTGCAAAGAAAAGTTACATTATTGCCGATACTCCGGGTCACGTAGAATATACACGTAATATGGTTACCGGAGCTTCAACTTCACAAGTTTCAATCATTTTGATTGATGCTCGTAAAGGAGTTATTGAGCAAACCTACCGTCACTTTTTTATCAATAATTTATTGCGTGTCAAGGAAGTGATTGTCGCGGTAAACAAAATGGATTTGGTGGACTATTCGGAAGAAGTATACAATAAAATTAAAGCTGATTTTCAGGCTTTGAATGCAAAAAGCACGTTCAAAGAGCAAACGGTTAGTTACATTCCTTTAAGTGCTATTAATGGTGGGAATGTCGTTGACAAATCAGAAAATATGCCGTGGTACACCGGACAGACGGTTTTGGAACATCTGGAATCTTTAGAGCCAAATGATATCTACGAAAACGGAATCGCACGTTTCCCTGTTCAAACAGTAATTCGACCTAAAACGGAGGAATACCATGATTTTAGAGGATATGCCGGAAAATTATACGGAAATAATATTAAAGTGGGTGATGCGGTAACCGTTCTTCCATCTTTGACAGAATCTAAAGTGACTAACATTCATTTTTTCGATAAACAATTTAACGAAGCCACTGCGGGTTCTTCTATTACAATTGAATTGGAAAATGATATTAATGTGACTAGAGGCGATATGATCGTGAAATCGAATGAGCTTCCAAGAATCGAGAAAGATATCAACACTACAATTTGTTGGATGGACAGCAAAAAGTTAGTTCCGGGAACAAAATATTTTATACAGCACAATACGAATAGAGTTTTGGCTAAAATCGAGAGTGTGAAAAATGTAATTGCAACGGATTATTCCGGTTCAACTCCGGCAACTGAATTAGCTATAAATGAAATTGGAGAAGTAAATATTAAATTAAGCAAAGCCATTTATTTTGATGCGTATAATGACAATAAATCAAACGGAGCTTTTATCTTAATAGATGCTGCAACCAACACAACAGCAGGAGTTGGATTTATAAAATAATTTTTAGCTTTTGCTAAAAAAACAAATAAATTAAAAGATATAGATTAACAGCTAAAAGCCCAAGGCAATAGCTAAAAGCTAAAAAAGATGCAAAGTTTTAGAACCGAAATAGAAGATCCGATTGTCCAAAAAGAGATTATCGATTTAGAGAAAAAAATTCATTCCTTCCGAAGTGGACAAATTGACGATGAGCGTTTTCGCAGTCTTCGTTTGGCACGTGGTATTTACGGTCAACGTCAAGAAGGTGTGCAAATGATTCGTATTAAATTGCCATACGGAAAAGTGACTAGCGAGCAATTGAAGCGTATTACTGAAGTATCTGATAAATATTCGACAGGACGTTTGCACATTACGACCCGTCAGGATATTCAAATTCACTATGTGAGTTTAGATAGAACACCTGAGCTTTGGTCTGAGTTAGCCAAAGATGATATCACTTTGAGAGAAGCTTGTGGAAACACTGTGCGTAATATTACTGGAAGCGAATTAGCTGGTGTAGATGTTGACGAACCTTTTGACGTATCGCCTTATGCACACGGTTTGTTTCAATATTTATTGCGTAACCCAATTTGTCAGGAAATGGGGCGTAAATTCAAAATCTCCTTCTCCTCTTCAGATAAAGATACTGCTTTGAGTTATTTGCATGATTTAGGATTTATTCCAAAAATTGTAAATGGCGAAAAAGGGTTCAAAATAATGTTTGCCGGAGGTTTAGGTTCTCAACCAAGTCACGCCGAATTGCTTTCAGAATTTATACCGGTGAATCAAATTATTCCAACTGCCGAAGGTATAATTAGAGTTTTTGACCGTTACGGAGAAAGAGCAAAACGTTTGAAAGCGCGTATGAAATTCTTAATCAAAGACCTAGGTCGTGATGAGTTTTTACGTTTGGTTGAAGAAGAGAAAAAAGCATTGCCTTTCCATACTTACGAGATAGACACTACCGCTTTTGAAGGCCCAATTACTGAACCTTTATTGGCAGTACCAGCAGTAACGATCGAGGATGTTGAAGCTTTTGAAGCTTGGAAAAAATCGAATGTGATTGCACAAAAACAAACGGGTTATGTTGCTATTGGTATCAAAGTACTTTTAGGAGATTTCTATACAGACAAAGCACGATTATTAGCCGATTTGATTAAAAATTATGGTGCTAACGAATTGCGTTTTTCATTACGACAAAACATCGTTTTACGTAATATTAAAGAAGAAAATCTAGCGTTCTTTTACCAAGAATTAGCCAAATTGGATTTTGTTGCTTTAGGATATGATACTATCGGAGATATCACGGCTTGTCCGGGAACAGATACTTGTAATTTAGGTATTGCAAGTAGTACTGGTATTGCAGATGAATTAGAAAGAGTATTAAAAACAGAATACCCACAATACAGCAACAATCAACAAATCGCAATAAAAATTAGCGGTTGTATGAATGCTTGTGGACAACATAATATGTCCGAAATTGGTTTCCAAGGAATGTCAATCAATGCAGGAAAACTGGTTGCTCCGGCACTTCAGGTATTATTGGGCGGAGGAAATCTAGGAAACGGAAACGGAAGATTTTCGGATAAAGTGATTAAAATTCCAAGTAGAAGAGGACCAGATGCGTTGCGTTATATCTTAAATGATTTTGATGCCAATGGAAACGGACAATCATTCTTGAATTATTACGATGCCAAAGGAGAGAAATATTTCTATGAGTTTTTGAAACCATTAGCAGATATAACAAACCTTACTGAGGCTGATTTTGTAGATTGGGGAAATGCCGATAACTACGTAAAAGCAGTTGGAATAGGAGAATGCGCGGGTGTAGTAATTGATTTAGTGGCTACTTTAATATTAGAAGCCAAAGATAAAATGACTTTTGCACAAGAAGCTTTTGAAGATGAAAAATGGGCGGATGCTATTTATTTAGCCTACGCAGGTTTTGTAAACGGTGCCAAAGCAATTTTACTGGCCGAAAACCAAAAAACAAATCACCACGCTGGAATTATCGATTTGTTTGATACTGTTTTTATCGAAAGCAAAAAAATCGAATTGGACTCAAGCTTTAAAGAGTTAGTTTATCAAATAAAAGCGAATGAGCCTTCGGCAGAATTTGCACAAAAATACATTCAAGAAGGAGTTGCGTTTTTTGATAAAATAGAAAAATACAGAGCCAAAGATTTAGCTGATGCATAATACAATACAACCAAAAGTAACTTTAGTGGGTGCTGGTCCTGGCGATCCAGATTTGTTTACTCTGAAAGGAGTTAAAGCACTTGCTGAAGCGAACGTGGTTTTATATGATGCGCTGGCCAATGAAGAAATAATGAATCACGCACCAAAAACGGCCATAAAAATATTTGTGGGTAAAAGAATTGGCGCACATGAATATTCGCAAGACCAAATCAATCAGTTGATTGTAGACAATGCGCTTACGTATGGAAATGTGGTTCGGTTAAAAGGGGGAGATCCCTTTATTTTTGGCCGTGGAAGCGAAGAAATAGAATATGCAGAAAGTTTTGGAATCCCTACATTTGTAGTTCCCGGAATTTCATCGGCAATTGCAGTTCCCGCTTACCAAGGAATTTCTTTGACAAAAAGAGGGGTTTCTGAAAGTTTTTGGGTCATTACAGGCACAACTTCCGACAGGAATTTGTCGAATGATGTAGCTCTCGCAGCGCAATCATCAGCAACAGTTGTGATTTTGATGGGAATGAGTAAGCTATCGCAAATTGTTTCTTTATTTCAAAAAGAATTTAAAGGAGAAACTCCAGTTGCAATTATTCAAAACGGAACTACTCCACAAGAAAAAGTGGGTGTTGGAACGATTAACACTATCCAAGAAGTTGTGGCGAAGAATAAGTTAAGCTCACCAGCGATAATTGTTATTGGAGAAGTGGTAAAAGAAAGTAGCAAGTTAAAAGGATTTTACGAAGAATTGATTTTAAGTAACATTGCATAAAAAATAAGTATAAATTATTCAAGCTCCCCAACCCTCTCCGAAGGAGAGGGTTGGGGAGAGGAAAATAAGATAGTAATGGAAAGGAACGAATTATATCCAGTTTTTTTAAAACTACACAAACTCAATGTACTTATTGTAGGCGGAGGAAATGTAGGTTTAGAAAAGTTATCATTTATGCTAAAATCCAGTCCTAACGCCAATGTTGAGGTGGTAGCACCGAAGTTTTTACCGGAACTGGAAACGCTAGTACAAAAACATCCTTTGGTAAAATTGACCTATAAAAAGTTCAATCGCTGGATGCTTCGCAAACGCCATATGGTAATTGCCTGCACCGATGATTTGAAAGTCAATAAACGGGTATTCGACTTGTGTCGAAAAAGACATTTGATTTGCAACATTGCCGATACACCGGATTTATGTGATTATTATTTGGGCGGAATCGTAACCAAAGGAAATGTGAAAATAGCCATTTCAACCAACGGTAAATCACCGACAACTGCCAAAAGATTACGGGAGTTTTTCGAAGAAATAATTCCGGATGACATCAATAAAATGGTCGAAAACCTGAATGAATACCGCAAGACGCTAAAAGGAAATTTTGAAGAAAAAGTGCAGAAAATGAACGAAATCACAGAAGCATTAAAAAACAAAAAATAAAAGTAGCGCAAATTACTAAATGATATTTATCATTTTACATAGTGAAAATCAATCGTTAATTTGCAATAAAATAGTTAAGTACAATTACATTACATAAAGAATAAAAAAATGGTTAAAACAGACATATTAATTATAGGAGCCGGACCAACAGGTTTATTTGCAGTTTTTGAAGCAGGATTGTTAAAGCTAAAATGTCATATTTTAGATGCCTTACCACAAGCGGGCGGACAACTTTCAGAATTGTATCCAAAAAAGCCTATTTATGATATTCCAGGATTTCCGGAAGTATTAGCTGGAGATTTAGTGGGTAATTTAATGGAACAAATCAAGCAGTTTGAACCAGGATTCACACTTGGTGAACGTGCAGAAACTATAGAAAAACAAGAAGACGGAAGTTTTATTGTAACCTCAAATAAAGGGAAAAAATTTCATGCTTCGGTTGTGGCGATTGCTGGTGGATTAGGAAGTTTTGAACCAAGAAAACCACTTATCGAAGACATCGAATTTTATGAAGATAAAGGAGTAAAATATTTCATTAAGAACCCGGAGAAATTCAGAGACAAAAGAGTTGTAATTGCCGGTGGAGGAGATAGCGCTTTGGACTGGAGTATTTTCTTGTCTAAAATTGCTTCTGAGGTGACTTTGATTCACCGTAGAAATGAATTTAGAGGAGCTTTAGATTCTGTTGAAAAAGTACAAGAATTGAAAGATTTAGGAAAAATAAGAATGATTACGCCTGCGGAGGTAATTGGTTTGAATGGTGCCGAACATTTAGAGTCAATTGATATTGAGGAAAATGGTGCGCACCGTACTATCGAAACGGATTATTTTATTCCGCTTTTTGGATTAACGCCAAAATTAGGTCCTATCGGAGACTGGGGATTGGATATTGAAAAAAATGCAATCAAAGTAAATAATGCCTTAGATTACCAAACGAATATTCCGGGAATTTTTGCCATTGGTGACGTAAATACATACCCAGGAAAATTAAAATTGATTCTTTGTGGATTCCACGAAGCGACTTTAATGTGCCAGGCAGCATACCAAATCATCAATCCAGGTAAGAAATATGTATTGAAATATACAACAGTTT
The DNA here is from genome assembly GCF_042787335.1 of Flavobacterium fructosi. NCBI lineage: Bacteria > Pseudomonadati > Bacteroidota > Flavobacteriia > Flavobacteriales > Flavobacteriaceae > Flavobacterium > Flavobacterium fructosi. The sequence continues at coordinate 519,401 of NZ_JBHZQA010000002.1, forward strand.
CTGGTGTTGACGGATTCGACGGAACTCGTAAAGAGGCTCCTAAAGCAGTGGTAAAAGCCATAATATAAAACTAGTAAAAAAATATAGCGTTAATACTTGCAAGTATTAACGCTATGTCTTTACTTTGCAGTGTTCCTATTTTTATTGAAAGTTATCACGAAAGGCGGAGGGAAAGACCCGATGAAACCTTAGCAACCCTTTATCTTTAAAGAAGGTGCTACATTCTACTTTATTCTGGTTTTTTCAGCATTTAAGATAGATAACACAAGAATACTTCCACAGTATTTCTCAAACCTTTTCTTGACAAACATATCGATATTTACTAACTGAATTTATTTCAGTATTAGGAGCGAATGATTGGCGCAATTTTTGCTGTCATCGTTCCCGCTTTCCGCTATATCTTTTTTTATTTTACCCTATTAGGGTTCAAAGTCCTAATAGGGTAAAATAAAAAAAGGATAGCGCTGCAATCGGGGCTAAAGGGTGATCAATTGTTGTTTTTGCAACAATCAAACCAAACCATATTATATTTAAAAAACAAGATATGTCAGAACATATAAAAGACAGTATTGGAGTTCCCCCTTCGGGGGCTAGGGGGAGTATTCAAGAAGCTATTAAAAAAAATATACTCATACTCGATGGAGCTATGGGAACCATGTTGCAACGTTACAATTTTTCAGAAGAAGATTTTCGTGGAGAGCGTTTCAAAGATTTTCCACATTCTTTAAAAGGGAACAACGATTTGTTGTCAATCACGCAGCCACAAGCTATTCGGGCTGTTCACGCAGCCTATTTTGAAGCGGGAGCTGATATCGTAGAAACCAATACGTTTTCAAGTACAACCATAGGAATGGCGGATTATCATCTCGAAGATTTTGTTTACGAATTAAACTATGAATCGGCACGAATTGCGCGTGAAGTAGCCGATGAGTTTACAGCAAAAAATCCAGAAAAACCTCGTTTTGTGGCCGGTTCAATAGGACCAACAAACAGAACGGCAAGCATGTCGCCCGATGTAAATGATCCAGGATATAGAGCCGTAACTTTTGATGATTTGCGCATTGCCTACAAACAACAAGTTGAAGCCTTGATTGACGGAGGAAGTGATTTATTATTGGTGGAAACCATTTTTGACACTTTAAATGCCAAAGCGGCACTTTTCGCTATTGAAGAAGTCAAAGACGAACGCGATATTGACATTCCCATCATGGTTTCTGGAACAATTACCGATGCATCAGGAAGAACACTTTCAGGTCAAACCGTGGAAGCTTTCTTAGTTTCGGTTTCGCACATTCCGTTGTTGAGCGTAGGTTTTAATTGTGCTTTAGGAGCTGATTTGCTGAAACCGTATTTACAAACATTGGCGCAAAACACTTCCTTCAATGTTTCGGCGCATCCTAATGCAGGATTGCCTAACGCATTTGGAGAGTACGATGAGACCCCGGAGCAGATGCAAGCCTTTATTAAAGAATATTTAGACGATAATTTAGTCAATATCATAGGCGGTTGTTGCGGAACAACGCCGGAACATATCAAATTGATTGCTGATATTGCAAAAGAGTACAAACCTAGAGTTTCAACAGCGACTATGTAAAACGTAGAGATGCGATTTATTTCATCTTACATAAATTAAAAAAATATATTGTGGGATTAAACGTTCGACGGATATTTGATTTTCAAATTGGAATGGGTACAATCGGTTGGAAGAATAGTTCTTTTAGTCATTAAATAAATTAAACCCCGCGCTAGCGCGAGCTTCTAGCTCGTGCCCACTAACAAAGGCAGGATAAATAGATTTTGAAATATAGAATTATAATTTAGAATAGGCACGAGCGGGACGCTAGCACTAGCGAAGTACGAGTTCCGTAGGAACGATATATTTTGTAGCAACGGAATTTATTCCGTTGAATGAAATAGAAATTAGGATTACGAGTATATTCTGTTAATGATAGATTATGTTAGTAGCAATATCCGCGTGAGGGATAGCAGTGAAAAGCCCACAGACAAATGAAGCGAAGCGGAATTAGTCGAGGACTTGCAACGAATAGCCCGACCCTTGGGTCACGCCCAAAATAAAAAGAAACAAAACGAACTACACGTTTTAAAAAAGGTAGAAATAAACAAAAAAAAGCTAGACTTACACGGTTTTTGAAACCTTGCAGGATTAAATAAAACAAAATGGCACACGCAGAAAAGAGAAGAAACCTTGTATTATCAGGATTAGAGCCTTTAATCATTACGCCAGAAAGCGTTTTTGTAAATATTGGTGAACGAACGAATGTTACGGGTTCTAGAAAATTCCTTCGGTTAATCAAGGAAGAAAAATACGAAGAAGCGCTCAGTATTGCCAAAGAGCAAGTGGAAGGTGGCGCGCAAATCATCGATATTAATATGGATGAAGGAATGCTTGATGGCGAATATGCCATGACAAAATTCCTGAATTTAATTGCTGCCGAACCTGATATTTCACGAGTTCCAATCATGATTGATAGCTCGAAATGGGATATTATTGAAGCGGGTCTAAAAGTAGTGCAAGGAAAGAGTGTGGTAAATTCGATTTCCTTGAAAGAAGGCGAAGAACAATTTATTCATCACGCTAAATTGATTAAGCGCTATGGTGCTGCGGCAATTATTATGGCTTTTGATGAAACGGGACAAGCTGATAATTACGAACGTCGGGTAGAAATATGCCAGCGATCGTATGATATTTTGGTAAATAAAGTTGGTTTTCCTCCGCAGGATATTATTTTCGATTTAAATATATTTCCTGTGGCAACAGGAATGGAAGAACACCGCGAGAACGCCTTGGATTTCTTTAGAGGAACCAAATGGGTTAGAGAAAATCTTCCGCATGCGCATATTAGTGGTGGGGTAAGTAATGTTTCGTTCTCGTTTAGAGGAAATGACACGGTTCGGGAAGCGATGCACTCGGTTTTTTTGTACCACGCTATTCAAAACGGAATGACGATGGGAATCGTAAATCCAGAGATGCTTTCTATTTACGATGAAATTCCAAAAGATCTTTTGGAACGCGTTGAGGATGTAATTCTAAACAGACGCGATGATGCCACCGAAAGGTTGTTAGACTTTGCCGAAAATGTAAAAGGGGATGTAAAGAATAATGAAAAAGCGGTTCAAGAATGGCGTTCAGGTACCATCCAGGAACGTTTAACGCATTCATTAGTAAAAGGAGTCGATGAATTTATAGAAATTGATGTTGAAGAAGCTCGATTGGCGGCTACAAAACCTATCGAAGTTATCGAAATCAACTTGATGACGGGAATGAATGTAGTTGGGGATTTATTTGGTTCGGGTAAAATGTTTTTGCCGCAAGTGGTAAAATCAGCACGAGTAATGAAAAAAGCAGTAGCTTATTTGTTGCCTTTCATTGAAGCTGAAAAAGATGGGGTCTCCAGTTTTGCAGGTCGTATCTTGATGGCGACTGTAAAAGGAGATGTACATGATATTGGAAAAAATATTGTTTCGGTTGTTTTAGCCTGTAACAATTATGAAATCATAGATTTAGGGGTTATGGTTGCGCCGGAGAAAATCATTGCAGCAGCCATAGAGCATAATGTTGACATTATTGGATTAAGCGGATTAATTACACCATCGCTTGACGAAATGGTTTATTTAGCCAAGGAATTAGACAAAAAAAACATAAAAATTCCTGTAATGATTGGTGGAGCAACCACTTCACGAGCGCACACTGCCGTGAAAATTGCGCCACAATACAGAGAAACGGTTATCCATGTAAATGATGCTTCGAGAGCCGTAACGGTTGCCGGGAATTTATTAAACAAGGATAGAAAGATATATGCAAGCGATATCAGGGCTGATTATGATGCTTTTAGAGAGACCTTTTTGAATCGTTCGCGCGATAAAAACTTTTTGACTATTGAGCAAGCTCGTGTCAACAAACTAAAATTGGATTGGGAGAATTACAATCCAATAAAGCCCAATTTTATTGGAGTAAAAACAATCGAAGTCGATTTAGATGTTTTGGTTCCTTATATTGATTGGACACCATTTTTTAGAACATGGGAATTGTTCGGAAAATATCCTGCTATTTTAACGGATACTGTTGTTGGGGAACAAGCTACTTCCGTTTTTGCGGATGCCAATGAAATGTTGGAAGTTATTTTAAGAGAAAAGAAACTTACCGCTAAAGGAATTTACGGAATTTTTCCAGCGAATCAAGTGAACGATGATGACATTGAGTTAAGTGATGAAAACGGAAAAGTGTTAGAGAAATTTTTGACGTTGCGTCAGCAATCACAAAAAACAAAAGGAGCTCCAAATATTGCCTTATCAGATTTTATTGCTCCGAAAGACAGCGGTAAAACCGATTTTATGGGTGCATTTTGTGTTACTACAGGTTTTGGTGTTGATGAGTGGGCGGCTGAATTCGAAAGAGATTTAGACGATTACAATTCGATTATGGTGAAAGCATTGGCGGACCGTTTTGCGGAAGCTTTTGCGGAATATTTGCATGAAAAAGTACGAAAAGAAATTTGGGGTTATTCATCAGATGAAGCTTTGAGTACCGAGGCTATGATTGCTGAAGATTATAAAGGAATTCGTCCGGCTCCAGGGTATCCCGCTTGTCCTGACCATTTAGAAAAACCAACGATTTGGAAATTACTGAGTGTAGAACAAGAAATAGGAGTGACCTTGACTGAAAGTATGGCAATGTGGCCCGCTTCCTCGGTTTCTGGGTATTATTTTGGAAATCCACAAAGTAAGTATTTTGGACTTGGAAAAATAAAAGAAGACCAAGTTATTGATTACGCTAAACGAAGAAGCATTCCAACCGAAGTAGCGATGAAATGGTTGAACCCGAATATAGCAGATTAATTGATTTATGATTGTTGATTAACTAATTTTTATTTTAGATTTTTCAACTCATAACTCATAATTTATAACTCATAATTGTAGAATGAAAGTAACACAACATATAGAAGCCGCCAAAGGAAATACCTTATTCTCCTTTGAAATTATTCCGCCTCAAAAAGGCAAAAGCATTCAGGAATTATACGATAATATTGATCCGTTAATGGAGTTCAAACCGCCTTTCATAGACGTAACAACTTCTCGCGAGGAGTATATTTACGTTAATAAAGGCAATGGTTTATTAGAAAAAAAATTAACCAGAATGCGTCCTGGAACGCTTGGAATTTGTGCGTCTATCAAGCACAAGTATAACGTAGATACAGTTCCTCACGTGCTTTGCGGTGGTTTTACTAAAGAAGAAACCGAGTATTTATTGGTGGACTGTCACTATCTGGGAATTGATAATGTGATGGCATTGCGTGGTGATGCTATGAAAGATGAACAATCTTTTGTGCCGAAACAAGGAGGAAATGATTTTGCGGTTGATTTGGTGAAACAAATCAACCAATTGAATTGCGGAAAGTACTTGCATGATGTGATGGATATTGATAATAAAGCCAATTTTTGTATTGGAGTTGCAGGTTATCCAGAAAAACATTTGGAGTCTCCTTCCTTAATTTCAGATTTAAAAAGGCTGAAAGAAAAGGTAGATGCCGGTGCTGATTATGTAGTAACCCAAATGTTTTTTGACAATGCAAAATACTTTGAGTTTGTCGCCAAAGCTAGAGAAATGGGAATTACGGTCCCTATTATTCCGGGAATCAAACCTATTGCAGTGCAAAGGCACCTGCAAGTATTGCCACAAATTTTCAGAATCGACTTGCCGGAAGATTTGATTCATGCAGTTGACCAGTGTAAAAATAATGCTGATATCAGACAAGTAGGAATCGAATGGGCAATTCAACAATCTTTAGAATTGAAAGCTGCCGGTGTTCCCGTCCTGCACTATTATTCTATGGGAAAATCAGAAAATATCCAACAAATAGCGAGTAAGGTTTTTTAAGAGCTTTTTCCAGCTATTTGTTACAATCTTTTCTTGTCTCAAAAAACGAGACAAGAAAAGGATTTTCACGGCTATCTGGGCTAGCGATTTTATGGTTATCAACATATTTTCTTTTTTATGGAAAACTACACTGATTACTAAAAAAAAACTGAATACTGATAATTACTTCGTAATCTCCCTAAAAATAGCCTCTAGATTTTTGTTCTTCTGATTCAGCTGTAAGGTTTTCAAACCATTGGCATTCGCAAAGTCAAAAACAGCGGGACGCATGTCTTTGTCTGCTTTAAAAGTTAATTCCCAAATCATGTCGTGCGTATTTTTATAAGAAACAAGATTTTCGATTTTAGCAATGGCTTGTTCTTCGATTTTATAGTCAAATTCTACTTCGATAACCTGTTCTTTGCCCTCTGAAATTAAGTTGCCCAATTTTTTATCGGCAACAATTTTGCCGTTATTGATGATGATCACACGGTCGCAAATCGCTTCTACTTCCTGCATAATGTGCGTAGATAGAAAAACGGTTTTGTCTTTCCCTACGTTTTTAATCACATTTCGAATTTCGATTAATTGGTTTGGGTCTAAACCAGTGGTTGGTTCATCAAGAATCAAAACATCGGGATTGTGTAATAACGCATTGGCAAGTCCCACACGTTGTCGATATCCTTTAGATAATTGTCCTATTTTTTTATGACTCTCAGTTCTTAAACCGGTCAGTTGAATCACTTCTTCGATACGGGATTTGGCTACTTTATAAACATCAGCATTAAAAGCTAAATATTCCCTCACATATAAATCCAAATACAAAGGATTGTGTTCCGGAAGATAACCAATAGAAAGCTGTACCGTTTTTTGTTGGGTGTTTACATCATTTCCATTTACTAGTGCAATACCTTCATCGGCATTGATGTAGGTTGTCAATATTTTCATCAAAGTCGATTTTCCAGCTCCATTTGGACCTAAAAAACCAACGATTTCTCCTTTTTTTATAGAAAACGAGATGTTATCCAATGCTTTTTGGGCACCATAACTTTTGGATATATTATTTACTTCTATTGACATGGAATTTTATTTGTTGCAAAAGTAAACAGAAAATGAATAGTACTCAATTAAACCAAATTTTTTTATATTATATTTTATAACTTATTAATATTTTATTAAATAGGTTAAATCAATGTTGCAATAAAATGGCATTATTCTTGTTAATTAAATATTAATTTTAAACAAATCAAACAAACTATGAAGAAAACATTAGTGATTCTTGCATTGACTATTTTTAGCTTTGCAAATGCTCAAAAAGGTACGTACTTGGTATCAGGAAGTGTCGGATTTTATTCCCAGAAAGTAAATTCTTCTAGAAATCATGCGACTCAAAATAATTTTGGTATTATGCCGAAAGTTGGCTACCAATTTACCGATTATTTGACAGTTGGTGTTCAAACTAATGCTTCATTTACTAAAAATGAAACAGATTCAGGCAATGGTAAATCAAACTATTACGGTATAGGCGCATTTGTTCGCTACTCAAAACCATTAAGTGAAATTTTTGAAGTATATGCAGATTTAGGTTCAGGTTATAATTTTGGTAGTGGAAACTATGCGAATACTAATAGTACAACAGTAAATACAAATAAATCAAATGGATTTGGTGTAAGTGTCACACCAGCATTATTACTTAAAATCAAAAATGGGTTTGCATTAAATTTTGGTTTTGGAGGATTAGGATATAACTCTAACAAAGTCACTTTTGAAAATGATTCTAATAATTTTCAAAAAACAAAAAATTTTGAGTTCACTTTTGGCCAAACATTTTCTGCAGGAATTTCAAAAAATTTTTAATTCCTATTCTTTTTAATTTTAACAAAGCATTCGTTTTACGGATGCTTTTTATTTTTAGAATAATCTCATTAAGATTTATATATTTACCCTAAACTATATAAATATGAATTTAAAAAATACACAATCGGGCAGTTTCTTGAAAAACTACAAAAGTATTTTATTGCTACTTGGCGGGATTCTGGCAGGAAGTATATTGGGTTTAGTTTTTGGAAAAGAAGTAGAAGTAATTAAGCCTTTGGGCGATATATTTCTGAATTTACTGTTTACAGCGATAATACCGTTGATTTTTTTCACCATCGCATCTTCGATTGCCAGTTTAGAAAAATCAGAGAAATTAGGAAAACTATTTGTGATTGTCATCGGTGTGTTTTTAAGTACGGTACTTATTTCGGCAATACTAATGATTATTGGAGTATTACTTTTTCCGATTCATCAAGATATCATTATTTCAAAAATACCACTGGAAAGTATTCAAAGTGGAAATGCAGGATCGCAAATTACTCAATTGCTGACAGCAGGAGATTTTTATGAATTGCTTTCTCGAAAAAGCATGTTGGCATTAATTATATTCTCTTTTTTAATAGGCTTTGCCAGTTTACGTTCGGGTGAAAAAGGCACCAGTTTTAGAGATTTTCTAAATTCAGGAAATGAAGTAATGAAACAATTACTGCATCTGATAATGAAAACCGCTCCAATAGGATTAGGCGCTTACTTTGCGTATCAAGTTGGAATTTTCGGACCACAACTATTTGGGGCCTATGCTAAGCCTTTGGGACTTTATTATGCAGTTTGTGCTTTCTATTTTGTCGTATTTTTTAGTTTGTATGCCTTTATCGCTGGAGGAAAAAAGGGACTAAAAATATTTTGGGAAAATAATATTACACCGTCATTAACAGCTTTGGGGACCTGTAGCAGCATTGCGACAATTCCAGCTAATTTAGAAGCAACGGAGAAAATGCTCATACCGGCACATATACGCAATATTGCAATACCACTAGGAGCGCCTTTACACAAAGACGGATCGAGCATGTCATCAGTTATAAAGATTGCGGTTATTTTTGCGATGTTTGGAAAGGATTTTACGGACCCACACACTTTACTGTTAGCATTAGGTATTACAGTAATCGTATCGGTGGTTGAAGGCGGAATTCCAAACGGTGGTTACATAGGAGAGATTTTAGCTATTACAATTTATGGTTTCCCAATGGAACAAGCATTACCGGCTGCTATGATTGTTGGGACTTTAGTAGATCCTATGGCTACTTTATTAAATGCCAATGGCGATGTTGTTTCATCGATGTTGATTACCCGAATTGCTGATGGAAAAAGGTGGCTGTCGGTTAAGAGATCTTCTTAATTGCTATTTTAAATTAAAATTAAAGGAAAAGTCATTTTGAAATCTGTAATAAACCCTAAGTTAAAAATCATTTATTTAAGTATTTGATAATAAAAAGGTTGTTTAACAAAGAATTCTTTTTTTGTTACGTAAAAGAATATTTTTTTTTGGGTCGGTTCGAAATAAGGCCTACATTTGCATTATAATTATTAAGAATAATACACTCGATATCATGTCTCATAACCATTTTTATTTTAGCAACACTTATTATTTCTTCTTTAGGGAGTAAGGGATTGTGCTATGGTTATTTGAAAAACAACAAACAAATAAAACTAATATACAATCCTGATGAAAATCAGGATTTTTTTTTGCTTAAAAGTTTAGAATATGAATACAAAGATTGCAATACAAGGTATAAAAGGCTCTTTTCATCATCAAGTGGCACAAGAATATTATTATCAAAATGTTGAGGTAGATGAATGTTTGTCTTTTGAAGAATTGGTAGACAGTTTATTGTCTGGGAAATCTGACCAGGCAGTTATGGCTATAGAAAATTCTATTGCGGGACCAATTATTCCGAATTATGCCTTAATTGACAAAAATAATCTTCACATCATAGGAGAACATTATTTGGATATTCATCAGAATTTAATGGCGTTGAGAGGCCAAAAAATTGAAGATATTCAAGAAGTGCATTCGCATCCGATGGCGTTGTTGCAATGTATGGAATTTCTGAAAAAGTATCCAAATATAAAATTAGTCGAAGATAAAGATACCGCTGAAACAGCCAGAAGAATTCATCAGAATCAATTAAAAGGAATTGCGGCAATTGCGAGCAAAACAGCTTCTGAAATGTATGAATTAGAAATTTTAGCTCCGGAAATCCAGACGATAAATAATAACATGACCCGATTTGTTATTATTAAAAAAGAGAATTCATTTGTGGCAGAAAATGAAATAAACAGAGCTTCTATTAAATTTGAATTGGATCACAAACGTGGAAGTTTAGCGGCAGTTTTAAATGTAATGAGTGATTGTAAAATGAATTTAACCAAAATACAATCGTTACCAAAAATAGAAACGCCTTGGAAATATTCCTTTTTTGTGGATGTTACTTTCGATAAATACGAAGATTATGCTAAGGCAAAAGCATTACTGACCATTATGGCAGAATACTTTAAAGTTTTAGGCGAATATAAAAATACAAAACCATGATTACTACAGCGAAACGTCTGGATATAATTGAAGAATATTATTTTTCCTCAAAACTGAGAGAAGTGAGACAATTGGCTTCTGAAGGGAAACCAATTATCAATATGGGAATTGGAAGTCCGGATTTACAACCGTCTCAAGCAGTTGTTGATGCAGTAGTGCTGGCGATGCAAGAAGAAAGTGCCCATCAATATCAAAGTTATCAAGGGTTACCGGAATTGAGAAAAGGAATGGCTGATTTTTATCAGAACAACTTTCAGGTGGCGTTGAATCCGAATACTGAGATTTTGCCTTTGATGGGTTCGAAAGAAGGAATTATGCATATTTCGCTGGCTTTCTTGAATGAAGGAGATCATGTTTTAATTCCAAATCCAGGTTACCCAACATACACTTCGGTGACGAATTTAGTGGGAGCAGTTCCAGTTTATTACGATTTAAAAGAAGCGAATAATTGGGAGCCGGATTTTGAAGCTTTGGAAAAATTAGATTTATCAAAAGTAAAAATTATGTGGATTGGTTATCCACACATGCCAACAGGAGCAAGAGGAAGTTTGCAGTTGTTTGAAAAATTGGTGGCTTTTGCCAAAAAACATCAGCTATTATTAGTCAACGACAATCCATATAGTTTTGTTTTGAATGACAATCCGATGAGTTTGTTGCAAGTGGAAGGAGCAAAAGAAGTAGCATTAGAATTGAATTCTTTGAGTAAGACTTTTAATATGGCAGGCTGGAGAGTTGGAATGGTTTTAGGAAATGCAGCTTGTATTGATGCCGTTCTAAAAGTGAAAAGCAACATGGATAGCGGTATGTTTTACGGGATTCAGAAAGGGGCAATTGAAGCTTTAAAAAGTGACAAGACCTGGTTTGAATCGATGAATGTGATTTATAGAAAACGCCGAATTCTAACGGAACAACTTGCGGAGAAATTAGGATGTAAAGTATATAAAGAAGGTGTCGGATTATTTGTTTGGGCAAAATTACCGGACGGAATCACATCGGCTGAGCACTTTATTGATGATATATTATATAATAAATCTATTTTCATTACGCCGGGAACTATTTTTGGCAGTAATGGTGAAGGATACATACGATTTGCGCTTTGTGTAAAAGAAGAAAAAGTACAAGAAGCTATAAATAGATTTTAGATTGTTGATTAACGATTCTAGATTTCACATTTTCCTGCAAGTTTTAAAAAACTTTGTAGGTATAAAAATAAAACGATGAAAGTATTTGTAATAGGAATAGGATTGATAGGTGGTTCGATGGTATTGGACATTAAAGCACTGCATCCGGAAGCCAAGATTTATGGAATCGATACTAGTGAAAGTCATTTGCAGGAAGCAATAGCTTTAGGAGTTGTTGATGCTGGTGCGACATTTGATGATTTAGTGGATGCAGATTTTGTAATCGTTTCTGTTCCAGTTGATGTAGCGCTGATTGTTTTACCAAAAGTATTGGATGTTATTGGTGAGGCTACAATTGTTTTTGAAGTAGGGTCAACTAAAACACCTATTTGCGAAGCGGTAGCCAATCATCCTAAGAGAAGAAATTTTATTGCAACGCATCCTATTGCAGGAACGGAGTTTTCTGGTCCTTCGGCAGCGCTAAAAGGAATGTTTCAAGGGAAGACGAATATTATTTGTGAGGTGGAGAAAACGACTTTCAAATTACAGGAAAAAGCATTGCAACTTTTTACTGCTATGGGAATGAGAATCCGATATATGGATCCGAAATCACATGACAAACACATTGCTTATGTGTCGCATTTATCGCATATCAGTGCATTTATGCTTGGGAAAACGGTAATCAATAAGGAGAAAGACGAACAGGATATTTTTGATATGGCCGGTTCCGGTTTTGAAAGTACAGTTCGTTTGGCCAAAAGTTCACCGGCAATGTGGACGCCTATTTTTAAACAAAACAGGAAACAGGTGGTAAAAACATTAGAGGAATACATTTCGAATTTATCAAAATTTAAAGAACTATTAGAAAAAGAAGATTATGACGCAATTTACAATGAAATGCAGAGTGTCAATAAAATAAAAGAAATATTAAACGGAATTAATGTAAAAAAGTGATCAGTGATTAGTCACAGCTTACAGTAAAAAAGAACAACACAAAAAAATAAAATTAGAAAAGATGGAAAACAAGAAAGAAATGAGAAATTGGTTGAATGAATTCAATTTGACTCATCCATTTGTGATCGCAGGACCTTGTAGTGCTGAAACAGAAGAACAAGTATTGAAAATTGCACATGAATTGAAAGATTCAGACGTGAGTGTTTTTAGAGCAGGAATTTGGAAACCAAGAACGCGTCCGGGAGGATTTGAAGGTGTTGGAGAAATAGGATTGAAATGGTTGCAAAAAGCAAAAGCAGAAACAGGTTTACTAATGGGAACTGAAGTAGCAACTGCTGCGCATTGTAAATTGGCTTTGGAACATGATATTGATGTATTATGGGTTGGTGCTCGTACAACTGCAAATCCATTTGCGGTTCAAGAGATTGCTGATACATTAAAAGGTACTGATAAAATTGTATTGATTAAAAACCCTGTAAATCCAGATATGGCTTTATGGTTAGGTGGAGTAGAGCGTTTGTATGCTGCTGGCATCAAGAATTTAGGAGTTATTCATAGAGGTTTTTCAACATACGAAAAAACAAAATACAGAAACATTCCAGAATGGCAGATTGCGATCGAATTGCAAAGCAAATTCCCTGATTTACCATTAATCATTGACCCATCACATATTACAGGAAACCGTGAGATGATTCTTGAAGTGACTCAAGAAGCATTGGACTTGAATTATGACGGTATGATTATCGAAACGCATACTGATCCAGACAATGCTTGGAGTGATGCTGCACAACAAGTTACACCAGACGCTTTGAAACAAATTTTCAAAGATTTGAAAGTGAGAAAACATGACGATGCATCTGATGAATTTACCAATAAAATGACAAAATTGAGAGCGAATATAGATGTTTTGGATGCTAATTTATTGGAATTGTTAGGGAAACGTATGAAAGTTGCTGACGAAATTGGTCAAGTGAAAAAAGACGCTAACGTTGCAGTATTGCAAAACAATCGTTGGAATGAAATCCAAGAGAAAATGATTTTGGAAGGTGGAAAAAAAGGATTGACAGAAGAATTTATAGTTAAATTGTTCAAAAATATTCACCAAGAAAGTATTGGACACCAAGAAAAAATATTAAATTCTTAATTAGTTTAAGATTAATTATTTTTTATTAAAAACCTACAAATTATTTGTAGGTTTTTTTGTAGTATTGTGTGAAATTTTAACTATCTAACCTTTAATTCATGAAACAAAAAATCTTAACTTCTATTTTTCTATTTACATCAGTAATGGTATTTGCTCAATTTGATGGTGTAAAACAAGTGTTTTTGAATCTCCAAATTTAAAGCAGGAAATAACGATTCACAAAACGGTAGCTATTTTGCCGTTCAAGGCTACAATTTCATTTAAAAGATTGCCTAAAAATTTTAATGAAGTTGCTAATAAAGAAGATGAAAAAAATTTAGGGATGAATATGCAGTCAGGTCTTTATACTTATCTGTTAAGGAAATCGTCAGATTACACCGTTTCTGTTCAGGACATTGATAAAACAAATGCTTTGTTGAAGAAAAATGGAATTTTTGAAATATTAGATGAACAATCGTCTGATGAAATTGCAAAAATATTAGGTGTTGATGCTGTTATTAAATGTAGTTATGCCTATGAGAAAACAGGAAGTGAGGGAGTTGCGATTGTAAAATCTTTACTAATAGGTTTTGGTACTGGAAAGGTTGCAACAGGAGAATTGACAATGCAAATTAATAATGCCAAAGATGGAGGTCTTTTGTGGAGATTCTATAAACAGATGAATGAAGATGTTATGAGCTCGCCAAGTGCTATGATGGAAAGAATGATGAGAAAAGTAGGTCGTAATTTTCCTTACGAAAAAGATTAGTCTAGATGACATAAGTATTTAAGTTTTAATCCCCATTTCTTCATAATAAAGTATGGGGATCTTCTATTTGTAATGGGCAGTAATGCGAATCGAAGTGAAAAATTTTAAACTTTAAACTTTAAACGGGAAACAAAGAATTACCTTTGCAAAGTCTAAGGTTTTAAATTAAAAAATCGAATTCGTAAATTGTAAATTGAAAAATGACAGGACTAGTATACAAATCTACAGGAAGTTGGTACACCGTAAAATCTGAACAAGGTGATTTTATCGAATGCCGTATGAAAGGGAAATTCCGAATTAAAGGAATCAAAAGTACCAATCCTATTGCTGTAGGTGATGTTGTGGATTATGAACTCGAAGAAACATCAGATGTCGTTACGGGAACCATTCATAAAATTCATGACAGGAAGAATTATATCGTTCGGAAATCAGTAAATTTATCCCATCAGATGCATATTATTGCTTCGAATATTGACCGGGTTTTCTTGTTAGTGACCATCAATAATCCGCCAACTACCTTTAATTTTATTGACCGTTTTCTGGTTACTGCCGAGGCGTATGGAATTGAAACGATATTGGTTTTTAATAAAATAGATACTTTTGACGAAGCCACGCTTGACGAGCAGTTGTATATGCAGCATGTCTATCAGGAAATTGGATATAAATGTTTGCGCGTTTCTTCTACTGAAATGAAAGGAATCGAAGAGTTGAAAGAAATGATGATTGGCAAAGTAAGTATGTTCTCCGGACATTCCGGTGTTGGAAAATCAACATTGGTAAATGCGATGGAACCTTCGTTGCATCTAAAAACAAAAACAATTTCTGAAGCTAGCAAACAAGGACAACATACGACGACTTTTGCAGAAATGTATGATTTGTCATTTGATGCCAGAATCATCGATACACCCGGTATCAAAGGTTTTGGAATTGTAGATATGGAAAAAGAAGAAGTGAGTGGGTATTTCCCTGAGTTTTTCAAATTGAAAGACCAGTGTAAATTTAATAATTGCTTGCATAAAGACGAGCCGCATTGCGCTATTAAAGCAGCTTTGGAAAGAGATGAAATTGCTTGGTCTCGTTATAGAAGTTATCTTAAAATTCTCGAAGGGGACGATGAACATTACCGTACCGACATTCATAATGAAGACCGAATAATTAGTGATAAAACGAGGGAATAGTTTTCATTATTGGTTGGAATTTTCAATCTAAATATTTGAAATAATCTCAATTTCAGTCTTTAAACTCTGTCATAGGTGAGATTAAAAAATTTTAACTTCAGTTATTATTTCAACTAAAAACAATTTAAAAAAAAATAATTATGAATGTTTACCATTCATAATTTACAATTCATAATTCACCATTATTTTGAAAGTTGTAATTCAAAGAGTTTCCACGGCTTCCGTAACCATAGATAAAAAAGTTGTAGCCGACATCCAAAAAGGGTTATTGGTTTTAGTCGGGATAGAAGACACTGATGCACAGGAAGACAGTAATTGGCTGGTTGGTAAAATTACAAATCTCCGAATTTTTGGTGATGAAAATGACGTCATGAATTTGTCTGTTAAAGATATAGATGGCGATATCATTGTAGTGAGTCAATTTACACTTCATGCTTCAACGAAAAAAGGAAATCGCCCGTCCTATATAAAAGCTTCAAAACCAGAAGTAGCTATTCCGTTGTATGAAAATTTTGTAAAACGTCTGGAAATAGAGTTGGGAAAGAAAGTGCAAACAGGAGTTTTTGGAGCAGATAT
This sequence comes from Flavobacterium fructosi, assembly GCF_042787335.1. NCBI lineage: Bacteria > Pseudomonadati > Bacteroidota > Flavobacteriia > Flavobacteriales > Flavobacteriaceae > Flavobacterium > Flavobacterium fructosi. The sequence continues at coordinate 535,405 of NZ_JBHZQA010000002.1, forward strand.
GAAGGTGCTTTTGTTGAATGATGGACCGGTAACAATACAAATTGACAGTAAAAATAAAGAATAAGATGAATTTGAAAAATTCTCAACTAGACGTTGACACTTGGATCAAAGAACACGGCGTTCGGTACTTTAATGAGCTTACCAATATGGCGCAACTTACAGAAGAAGTAGGGGAAGTCGCCCGAATCATTGCCCGTCGTTATGGAGAACAATCCGAAAAAGAAAGCGATAAAAACAAAGACCTTGGCGAGGAATTAGCCGATGTGGTTTTTGTGGTTATGTGTCTGGCAAATCAAACCGGAATTGATTTACAAGCCGCTTTCGATAAGAAAATGGATTTAAAATCTATTCGTGACAAAGACCGTCACAAAAACAACGAAAAACTTAAATAATTTGTGAATTGTAAATTATGAATTGTGAACGAGTAGTGGTAAATTGCCACCCTAAATTATTTGAGTCGAAAGCGAAAGCTATAACTCATAATTCATAACTCATAATTAAAAACATGAATTTACTGTTACAAACTTCCCAATCTGATTTACAAGCTCGAATTGCAGTTACCGGCTCAAAAAGCGAAACTAACCGACTGTTATTGTTACAGGCATTGTTTCCTAATATTACTTTGGCCAATACTTCGAACTCCGATGATAGTGAAGTGATGCAAAAAGCATTGAAAGGAAATGAGGAAATAGTTGACATTCATCATGCGGGAACGGCGATGCGTTTTCTAACGGCTTATTTTGCGGTAAACGAGGGCCGAGAAGTGGTCTTGACTGGTTCGCAAAGAATGACAGAGCGTCCAATAAAAGTTTTAGTGGAAGCATTGCAACAATTAGGCGCGCAAATCTCTTATGAAAATGAAGTTGGTTATCCGCCTATTCGAATCAAAGGACAAAAAATCACGGCCTCTAAAGTTAACATTCCTGCAAATGTAAGCAGTCAATACATTTCGGCATTGTTATTAGTGGCACCAAAACTGGAAAACGGCATCGAAATTACTTTAGTGGGTGAGATAACATCTATTCCTTATATCAAAATGACCTTGGCTTTATTGAATGATTTAGATATTAAAACCAGTTTTGAAGGAAATGTAATTACGGTTTATCCAAAACAAGAAGTGGAATCGAAAGTAATGACCGTAGAATCCGATTGGAGTTCTGCTTCTTACTTTTTTAGTTTGGCTGCTTTGGCCGAAAGTGCTTCCGTTTCACTGACCAGTTATAAAGAAACTAGTTTGCAAGGCGATTCTGGGTTGGTTGAAATCTACAAACAAATGGGTGTTGATACGCATTTTGAAGGAAACAAAATGACGCTTACCAAACAAGCGGGTTTTATTCCTCAAACTGTAAATTTTGAACTCAATAATACGCCAGATATTGCCCAAACGATAGTAGTTACCTGCCTTGGATTAGGAATTGGTTGCCATCTTACAGGCCTTCATACGTTGAAAATTAAAGAAACAGACAGACTCGAAGCGCTTCGAATTGAGCTAACAAAACTCGGAGCCAGTATATCCGTTACCAATGATAGTTTGACGCTTTTGGCCTCAGACGAAATCAAACAGAATGTAACCATAGCTACCTATAACGATCACAGAATGGCGATGGCATTCGCACCATTAGCTTTAAAAGTGCCAATAATCATCGAAAATGCTGAAGTAGTTTCAAAATCATATCCTGATTTTTGGAATGATTTAAAAAGTTTAGGCTTCGAAATTTCAGAAAAATAAGAGTTGTAAAGGGTAGTCAATCAGCCGCTTTTGAAAATAAACAGCAAAACACTTGACAACGCCTATCTCACAATCGTATATTTGCACACTCGGATTAAGATTGTCATCCTGAAGGACATAATTCATAATCCATAACTCATAACTTTATCAAATGAAATTATCACATTTTCAATTCGATTTACCAAAAGAACTTCTTGCTGAATATCCAGCTGAAAACAGAGACGAATCACGTCTAATGGTTATTGATCGTAAGAAGCAAACCATAGAACACAAAATGTTCAAAGATGTTATCGATTATTTTGATGACGGTGATGTTTTAATTTTGAATAATACTAAAGTTTTTCCTGCACGTTTGTATGGAAATAAGGAAAAAACAGGAGCAAGAATCGAAGTTTTTTTACTTAGAGAATTAAACTCTGAGCAAAGACTTTGGGATGTTTTGGTTGATCCAGCGCGTAAAATTAGAATCGGAAACAAATTATATTTTGGAGATGATGATTCATTAGTTGCTGAAGTAATTGACAATACAACCTCTCGTGGACGAACATTGCGTTTTCTTTACGACGGTTCTTATGAAGAATTCAGAAATAAATTAACGGAACTTGGAGAAACTCCAATCCCAAAATACATTTCAAGAGACGTAACGCCGGAAGATGCGGAACGTTACCAAACAATATATGCAAAAGAAGAAGGAGCAGTAGCAGCACCAACCGCAGGTTTGCATTTTTCTAAAAACCTATTGAAAAAATTAGAGATCAAAGGAATTAAATTTGCCGAAGTTACGCTTCACGTAGGTTTAGGAACTTTCAATCCAGTAGAGGTAGAAGATTTATCGAAACACAAAATGGACTCTGAGGAATTGAAAATAACTCAAGAAGCGTGTGATATTGTGAATGAAGCCAAAGCTAAAAAGAAACGTATTTGTACCGTAGGAACTACTTCTATGCGCGCCGTTGAAAGTTCAGTGTCCTCACATAACACCTTAAATCCTTTTGATGGATGGACAAATAAATTTGTTTTTCCTCCTCATGATTTCACAATTCCAACGTGCATGATTACTAATTTTCACACGCCAAAATCAACTTTGTTAATGATGGTTTCAGCATTTTGTGGACATGATTTAATGAAAAAAGCATATGCAGAAGCGATCCAAGAAGGATACAAATTCTACTCATACGGTGACGCGATGTTGATTATCTAATTAGAAACCGATTTTACAAATAACAAAATCTCGTCAGTACTGGCGAGATTTTTTGTTTTTATACTATTAAAATCAATCAAATGGACTTAAATAAAGATTTGGTTTTTAATTCAATATAGTAATCGGGAACTATTTTTTTCTTTCGCATAGGTCAGGTAACTAGGATAGAGTCTCTGATCCATTTGTCTTTTTTTACTACTTTTACAAAACAAAATACAAAATATGACTTTTCAAAATACTCTTGAATTTGCAAAACTACTGGATTCACAAGATCAATTATATAAGTATCAGGATGAATTTATTTTTCCTAGGATCAAGGGTGAAAAGGTGATTTATTTTACTGGAAATTCATTGGGATTACAGCCTAAACGTAGTAAAGCTTATGTTGATGAGGTAATGAATGATTGGGCGAATTTGGCTGTTGAAGGTCATTTCTATAGTGAAAAACCATGGTGGGACTATCATGAACGTTTTGCTAATCCCTTGAGTAAAATTGTGGGTGCTTTACCAAGTGAGGTTACCGTTATGAATACCTTAACGGTTAATCTTCATTTGTTGATGGTTTCTTTTTACCGACCTACAAAAACCAGATATAAAATTATTTGTGAGGAGAAAGCATTTCCTTCGGACCAATATATGTTTCAAAGTCAAGTGCATTTCCACGGGTACAAACCCGAAGAGGCTATTGTTGAAATCAAGCGTCGCGAAGGCGAACACAACATTCGCTTAGAAGATGTTTTGGCAAAAATTGAAGAGGTAGGAGAGGAGTTGGCTTTGGTTTTAATTGGTGGTGTTAACTATTATACGGGACAAGTTTTTGACATGAAAACCATAACTGCAGCTGGTCATAAAGCGGGTGCTTATGTTGGTTGGGATTTAGCGCATGCTGCCGGAAATGTAAAATTGGAGTTGCACGATTGGAAGGTAGATTTTGCTGCTTGGTGCAGTTACAAGTATATGAATTCCGGGCCAGGAAATGCCTCAGGATGCTTTGTACACGAAATACACCATAACAATCCAGAGTTGCCAAGATTTGCAGGATGGTGGGGACACAATAAAGAACGCCGTTTCAAGATGGAACAAACTTTTGATCCAATTCATGGGGCCGATGGTTGGCAAATAAGTAATCTTCCAATACTTTCTCTAGCGCCTTATTTAGCATCAATTGAACTATTTGACGAAATTGGAATGGATGCTTTAATTTCAAAAAGAGATAAAATAACTTCGTATTTAGAGTTTGTACTAAAAGAAATAGACAAAGAAGTATACAGTACTTTCGAAATAATTACTCCTGCTAATCCCTCTGAAAGGGCTTCACAATTATCCGTATTGCTTCATGGAGAAGGCCGTGGTTTATTTGATTATTTAATGAAGCATGGTGTGATTACTGATTGGCGTGAACCAAATGTAATTCGATTAGCTCCCGTTCCATTGTATACTTCATTTAAAGATATCTATCGTTTTGGACAAATTCTAAAAGCAGGAATTTTAAGGTAACGGTTGTCAGAATTATATAAGAAATTGTTTGAATTCTATAAGTTTTACAAGAAGGTTTTAGTGTTTCTTTGTAGACTTAGTAATTTTAAAAAATTAAGATCATGAAAGCATTATATTTTATACTAGTTTCTCTTGTTATTGTTTCTTGTCAAAATCAAGGAAAAATGGATGTTCAGAAAGCCAAACAAGTTTCCGTGGATTCTATGAAAGTTGAAATAGAGAAACAACGCGTTATTGATTCCATGCAGGTTGAAATAGTTAAAATAGAAGCAGCAAAGATAGAAACTCAAAAAGAAGTTATTGTTGTTAATCAACAAGCCCCTAGAACGACTACCACGACAACAACAGCTACTACCACAAAAAGGAAAGGCTGGAGCAGCACGGCTAAAGGTGCTGTAATTGGTGCTGGTGTTGGTGCAGCAACAGGAGCAATCATAAGTAAGAAAAAAGTTCAAGGTGCTATAATTGGTGGTATTGCAGGCGCTGGAGTGGGTGCAGGAACAGGTGCAATTATAGATGGGAGTAAGAATGAATAAATGTATTCTATAGTTCAATAAGAGTGTTTAAGTTCAAATAGAATTTAAACACTCTTTTTATTTAGGGGGTAGTTTCCATTTAAAGCGAGTCCATATCTTCAATAATGGCATTAGCTTTTACTTTGATTCTATATAATTCTTCAGGATCCATTTTTTTTAATAAATTCAGCATCATACCCATACGTTGGTTTCCTTTGAAATACTCTTTTTTTTCATCCAGAAAATTCCAATACAAGGTGTTAAACGGACATGCTTTGTCTCCAAATTTTTCTTTTACATTGTAATGGCATTTCGCACAGTTATTACTCATCTTATTGATATAGCTCCCGGAGGAAATATACGGTTTGGTCGCAATAATTCCGCCATCTGCATATTGTGACATGCCTCTAGTGTTGGGCATTTCTACCCATTCAATGGCGTCAATGTAAACACCAAGATACCAGGCATCTACTTCATCAGGATTAATTTGTGTCAGCAAGGTAAAGTTTCCTATCACCATGAGGCGTTGAATGTGATGTGCATACGCTTCGTCTAAACTCTGATTGATGGCATGGCTCATACAATTCATTTTAGTTTTTCCTGTCCAGAAGAAATTTGGTAATTTATTGTGATTTTCCAAAGCATTCAGTTGTGCATAATTGGGCATTTCTTTCCAATAGATTCCACGAATGTATTCGCGCCAACCTAAAATTTGTCGCACAAATCCTTCTACCTGTGAGATGGAAATTTCAGCTTCATTTTTATGATAAAAAGCAATAACGGTTTCCAGAACTTCTTTTGGAGAAAGCATTTTACTATTCATTGCAAACGACAAACGAGAATGGAACAGAAATTTTTCATCTGTGTGCATCGCATCTTCATAATCGCCAAAATGTTTTAATAAATTCCTACAGAAATAATCCAAAACCTCCAAACATTCCTCACGGGAAGTAGGCCAGCTGAAATCAGTTTCAGTAATATTTCCAAAAGTAATTATGCCGGCTTCTTGGATTTGAGAAGCTACTTCAGATACATTTTTATGAAAATTTTTCTCTGATGGAACAGGTACCTCTCCTTTGTATTTTTTTCGATTATCTGCATCAAAATTCCATTGATTTCCTACAGGAGTATGACCATCCATTAAGAGATGGTGTTTCTTGCGCATAGTACGGTAGAAATTCTCCATCAACAATAGTTTTTTACCTTCAAAAAAATCAGAGAGTTCGTGGCGCGTGGTGTAAAAATGCTCGGTATCAAAAACTCCTGATGCTATTTTAAGATTAGCACAAATCGTCTTAAGTTGCTCGTCGAGTCGATATTCGTCGGGTAACAGGTATTCGAATTTTTTGATGTCATATTTTTGGATACAAGCAGCAATAATCTTTTCTAGATCTTGTGGATTATCAGGATCTGTAATTTGAAAATAAACGGCTTGGTGGCCCTGAGCGTGTATCGTTGAGTAAAAATTCCTCATCGACAAGAAAAAGGCCACTACTTTCTGTATGTGATGCTTTACATAATCCGTTTCTTGACGCATTTCGGCCAGAAGATAAATCGTGTCTTTGTCACATTCCTGAAACCATGAATGTTCTGTATTTAATTGATCGCCTAGGATTAATCGTAATTTTTGCATTTACTATTTTTTAAAAAATGAAGTACTGGGAATTTCTTTTCGGGCATATTGAAAACGATCCACTAATTTGGGTAAACAATAGCCATCAAGACCATTCAATGCCACAACATTTCCTTTATCAATCTGTAACCAGCCATCTTCGTGTTCTAATTCCTCTTCAAAAAATAAACTTTCAATTAAAGCAATAACATGAATCGTATCATTTTCCTTGATGTAATACTCATTTACATATTTGCAATACAATTGTACTGGACTTCCTTTTACAAATGGAATTGCAATATCATTTTTATACTCTTCTTCGAGATTCGTTTTGTCAAATTCAGAAATTCCCGACTCGTAATTAGCCGAGGTATGATGCGCATCAGCAATCATGTTTGCAGTAATGTGATTTACTGTAAAAAAACCACTTTCTCTAATGTTTTTATAGGTATCTCTGGGCACCGTGGTAGGACGCATAATAAATCCGATCAAGGCAGGATTGCTTCCTAAATGGGTAACACTGCTGAAAATAGCTACATTAGATTTCCCGTCAAGTGATTTTGTAGCCAGAAGATTAGCTGATTTATATCCAGTACAGGAATTGATAAGGTTCAATCTTTCTACTTTCTCCATTTGAGAAATAGCATCTTTAGAAATGTGCTTCATGTCTTTATAATTTAAAAAAAAACAAAAATATTTTTTGTTTAAGTAAATATAGAATAAATTAAACAAAAATAAAAATATTTATTTATAAATATTTTTAAAGCCAAAAAGGCGATGAAAATTAATTGTTTAAAATAACTTACAAATCATATATATTTGTTAACCAATTTATTCAAAGATGAAAACACTCAAAAAAGCCATACTGGTTTTACTTGCCTTACTAATTAGTATAACAACTGCTTTAGTTGTTTATGGTTTTTATCTAAAACCAAAATATGAAGGCAAGGTGCCACTGAAAAATATCCAGAAAGAAACTACAGTTTATTTTGATGAATTTGGGGTCCCTCATATTTATGCTAGCAGCTCCAAAGACGCGATGGAAGTTTTGGGTTATGTCCATGCGCAAGACCGATTATGGCAAATGGAATTGATGAGGCGCATAGCTCCTGGGCGTTTGTCTGAAATATTTGGCTCAGTTGCTTTGAAAAATGATAAGTTTTTTGCTGGATTAGGAATCGAAGAAGCTTCTGCAAAAGCGATTGCAGTATTGGATAAAAATAGCCCAAGTTATCAATTGACGATGGCCTACTTAGATGGAATTAATCAATATATTGATGAAGGAATAACTCCTATAGAGTTTAGTTTAATTGGAGTTAAGAAGGAAAAGTTTACTATAAACGACGTTTATAATATCTTTGGTTATATGTCTTTTAGTTTTGCAATGGCTCAAAAGTCAGATCCGTTGTTGACTGATATTCGCAATAAATACGGAATGAATTATTTGAAGGATTTTGGTATCGATGGCTCTTTCAATACTACCCGAATTAAAAATGCCAAAGTACAACCTCAGGAATATGCCGCAATTGCTAATTCAGTAGCTTCTCTTTTAGACCAATCTCCAATTCCTCCTTTTGTGGGAAGTAACAGTTGGGTACTAGCACCACATAAGACGAAAAACGGGAAAGTGATTTTTGCCAATGATCCGCACATTGGATTTTCACAGCCGGGAACTTGGTATGAAGCACATATCGTAACACCAGATTTTGAGTTGTACGGTTGTTATCTGGCAGGAACACCATATCCTTTATTGGGTCATAACAGAGAATATGCGTATGGTTTGACGATGTTTGAAAATGATGATATCGATTTTTATCAAGAAGAGAACAATCCTTATGACGCCACTAAGTATAGAACACCAAAAGGATTTAGTAATTATGAAACTAGAAAAAAAATCCTAAAAGTAAAAGACTCTCTCGATGTGGTTTTGAATTTAAAAGTAAGCCGCCACGGACCTATTATGAATGATCTGATTGATGGTTTAAATATAGATAAACCCGTTGCCATGTCTTGGATTTATACCCAACAACCTGTCCAGATTCTCGATGCTGTATATACCCTTTCGCACGCTAAAAATAAAAATGATTTTCACAAAGGAGTGGCTTTAATCGCTGCGCCGGGATTGAATGTAATGTATGGCGATGCCAAAGGAAATGTGGCTTGGTGGGCAACCGGGAAGTTATACAAACACAATGAAGGTGTGAATACTAATTTTATATTGGATGGCGCCAGCGGCAAAGATGATATTACCGAATTTTTGGATTTTTCCAAAAATCCTTCGGCAGTAAATCCAGAATGGAATTATGTTTATTCTGCCAATAATCAACCAGAACCGATAGATGGATTTTTATATCCTGGATACTATCTTCCAGAAGACAGAGCTAAAAGAATCACTCAATTGCTAGATCAAAAATCCAATTGGGATAAAGAGTCTGTCAGCAAAATGATTTTTGATAATACCTCAGTAGTTACGCCAGAAGTTGTGGCGACTTTAATTTCGAATGTAAATTATAATGGGCTTTCTAAAAATGAAAAAACAGCTATTGATGTTTTAAAATCTTGGAAAGGATCTACTAATCTGGATGATGTGGCTCCGACAATTTACAATAAATGGATTTATTTTTATTTAAAGAACACCTTTCAAGATGAACTTGGAAAAGCTAATTTTAAGCAGTTTCTTGCAACGCATATCATGAAGCAAATTGTTGCCAAACAAATGGCAAATAAAAACTCACTTTGGTGGGATAACATTGCTACTAAAAGTGTGAAAGAAAACAGAAGCCAGATTCTTTTGAAATCTTATAAAGAAGCAATGGCGTCCTTAGAAAAACAACTGGGAAATTCAGTTACTTCGTGGACTTGGAATCGAGTTCATGTTTTGGAACATCAACATCCTTTAGGAAAGGTGGCAGCATTGAGAAGAATTTTTAATGTGGGACCGTTTGAAGTTCCGGGTTCTAATGAGGTAATCAACAACCAATTTTTTGACTATACCGATGATGCAACATACGTTGTAAAAGGTGGCCCGTCGTCGAGAAGAGTCATCGATTTTTCGGATATAGAAAACAGTTGGGGTATTTTACCAACAGGACAATCTGGGAATCCGCTGAGTTCCCATTATAGCGATCAAGCGGAACTTTACAATGCAGGGGAATTTAGAAAAATGAAGCTGAATAAAGTGGAGATTGTTAAGACTTCGACGAAATTAGTTTTCTTGCCAAAATGAAAAACGAGTAGAAAAGTGTTGTTTTAATATTTATCGACTTTTATTTTTGTCGGTGCTTAAATTAGTATCTTTCAAACGATGGTTTGCGTGAGGGATTGCAGTGGAAATCCCACGCTTTTTAGCGTGGATTGCAACGAAAAGCCCGACCCAACCTTTTTGGGAGGGTCACGCCCAAATAAATCTGCTAAATTGCCTGATTCTGTTGATTATTACTTAATTTTGCGAACTTACATTTACTTTTTTCTTGATGCAAACTCCTAAAAAAATAGCAATTGTTGGTTCCGGATTAGTCGGTTCCTTATTAGCTATTTATCTCCGTAAAGCGGGTCATACTGTTCATGTTTATGATCGTAGTCCAGATATTCGACAAATTCAATTTTCGGGCCGGTCCATAAATTTGGCAATGTCAAACCGTGGTTGGAAAGCATTAGAGGCTGTTGGGGTAGGGGATGACGTTCGTACTATTGCGATACCAATGGATAAACGCGCCATACATTTGGTTGATAAACTCAATTTTCAGAATTACGGTCAGGAAGGCGAATCTATTTATTCGATTTCGAGAGGTAGTTTGAACAGGAAAATGATAGACTTAGCCGAAAATGCTGGTGCTGAGTTCTTCTTTGAACATAAAATTTGGGATGTCACTTTAGATGATGCTACGTTGCATATTGGTGAAACCGAGCGTGGAGCTTGGGAAGATAAGAAGTATGATATGGTTTTTGGTGCCGATGGCGCTTTTTCAAGAATTCGTCACCGTATGCAGCGTCAGAGCATGTTTAATTACTCGCAAGAGTTTTTAAATATGGGCTATAAAGAATTGAATATTCCTGCAAATGCTGATGGTTCTCATAAATTAGATAAGAATTCCTTTCATATATGGCCGCGAGGCGAGTACATGCTAATTGCGTTGCCTAATTTAGACGGTAGTTTTACCTGTACTTTATTTATGCCCTTTGAAGGAGAAAACTCTTTTGCTTCTTTGACTGATAGAAAATTGGTTGAGGAGTTTTTTGAAAAGAATCTACCCGATACAATTGATGTTATACCAAAATTAGCCGAAGATTTTTTCAAAAACCCAACGAGTACGCTCGTAACTATGAAATGTTTTCCGTGGACTTATGAAGATAAAGTGGCGTTAATTGGCGATGCTTGTCATGCTATTGTTCCCTTTTATGGACAAGGGATGAATGCCGGTTTTGAAGATATTTCAGTACTTCATGAAATGATTGAAAAGTATGGCGATGATTGGAAAACGATCTTTTCAGAATATGAAAAATCCCGTAAACCCAATGCTGATGCTATTGCCGAGCTTTCCTATCGCAATTTTTTGGAAATGAGTTCCAAAACGGCTGATGAGAAATTTTTGTTGCAGAAGAAAATCGAAAAATCATTTTCTGATAAACATCCTGATAAATGGATTCCGCTTTATAGCCGAGTGACATTTAGTGATCGTCCGTATGCTGAGGCTTTGGCAATAGGTGATTATCAAAATGCCATTATGGATGAAGTTTTGAGAATGGATAATATCGAGAATATCTGGAATACCGCAGTAGTAGAAGATATGATTTTGACTCTTTTAGAATAAAAAATAGCAATCAAAATTCAATTCTAAAGTGTTAGAATTGAATTTTAATTGCCGCTGTTAATCCTCTTCTCGATGAACTTTTGTAAAATCGAAAGCCGGTTTGCAATTAGCAATGTATTCGCAGGCTACGTCAAAAAGATTGGAATATTGAACTCGGGTGTTTTTTTCAATTTTTAGGGACTGATTGGATCTCGCTTTCAGTCAAAAGATCTATTCGGTTCATTGGCGCTCGCATAATACTAGCGGCAAGTGTCGTAGGGATTCTTTTTTCATTCAGCGCTGTCCCTAATGCTTCTCCAATTCCTAACCTAGTCAGTACTTTATCGGTTTTATAAAATTCTGAAATCGGATAGTTATCGGCTGTTTTTTTGATAGATTCTCTATCATTTGCAGTAAAAGCTCTTACAACATGTTGTATTTTTAATCCTAATTGTGCCAAAACTCCGCTGGGGATATCCATAGGGTTTTGAGTTATAAAATACGCGCCAACTCCTTGTAGAACGAATCAGTTTAACAATGATTTCTATTTGTTCTAGCAAGGTTTTGCTAGCTTTATTAAAAATTAAATGGGCTTCGTTAATAAAAATAACTAATTCAGCCTGATCCATATCTCCTTTTTCCGGCATTTGCTGGTAGATTTCAGCCACTAAACTCAATATAAATCTGGAGAATAGTTTGGGTTTGTCTTGAATGTCTGTCAAGCGGATAATATTGACATATCCTTTTCTGTTTTCATCAATCCGCATTAAATCTTCGATGTCAAATGATATTTCACCAAAAAACAGTTCAGCTCCTTGCTGCTCCAGTTCAATTATTTTTCTTAGGATTGTACCCGTTATAAAAGTGGATATTTTGCAATAGTTTTCTGTAATTTTATCTTTGGCTTCCTCGGTAATATAATTGATTACTTTTTTGAGGTTCTTTAAATCCAATAAGGCCATCTTATTATCGTCACAATATTTGAATATTACTGAAGCTACTCCGGCTTGCGTATCATTCAAGTTTAGTATGCGGGAAAATAAAACGGGTCCAAATTTTGAAACGGTGGCGCGAAGACGAACTCCATTTTGCTCTGAGATCGTTAGTAGTTCGACGGGAAAGCTGGAGGTAGAGTAAGGAATGTTTATTTTAGCATAGCGTTCGGTTATAAAAGCTTTTTCTTCGCCTTCTTTTGCGATACCGCTAAAATCTTCTTTAAGGTCCATCATTAGCACCGGAATTACAATTGTAGACAACTGTTCCGAAAAAACCTGAATAGTTTTCGTTTTTCCAGTCCCAGTAGCGCCAACAATTAATCTATGACGATTTAATGTTTTTAAAGGTATTTTGACTTGATCATCAGTTAAAGCTTCACCATCAAGTATAGCGCCGCCCAGAATGATACTTTCCCCTTTTGAATTATACCCTTCATTAAATGTTTTTTATAAAAGCATCTTTTCTAGCCATGGTTTAGTCAAATTTAATAAAATTTAAATTAATTGCAAGTTATTTTTTTTTTTAAAATGGCGTTATTTTTAGTATTTACTACTGTTTTATTGCTTTTTTGTTAAGAATTGTTAAAAAAAATATTTTATTTATCTTCTGCTTGTACATTAGCATATTGTCACTATATTTCATAATATAGTAGGTTTATATAAGTTAAACGTTTAAATTTATTATATATTTTGATATAAATGCAAAGGAATGGAAGATAGTGTATTTATTGAAATAAAATTAATTACAATAAAATAAAAAAAAGTTTTTTTATTTAAACTAAAAATATAAATTTGCTCCACTACAAGTTTATTATAACTAAAGATTATTATTTAAAACTATTAAAATTAAAAAAAAAATGGCAAACGTTAAAAAAGAAAGCGGATCAAAAGGAGGAGGAATGATTTCAGGAATCATTATTGTTGCATGTGTTTTTGTTGGATGGATTGTATGGAATTTTATAATGGGTAATGGTGCTAATTTCGAAGGTGGAGTTAATACAGGTCACCCGATACCAGGAAATTATTTAGCAATGGTTTACAAAGGAGGTCCTATTGTACCAATTTTATTAGGATGTCTATTAATGGTAATTGTATTCTCTTTTGAGCGTTTTGCAGTAATTTCAAAAGCAGCTGGAAAAGGTAATTTAGATACTTTTATGAAAAATGTTCAAAATAACATTACTACTGGAGATATCGATGGTGCTATTACTTTGTGTGATAAACAAAAAGGATCAGTTGCTAATGCAATAAAATCTGCTTTGTTAAAATACCAAGACGTTAAAAAAGAAGGATTAGATAGCGAAGCTGCTGCTGAAACTATCCATAAAGAAATCGAAGAAGCTACTTCGTTAGAGATGCCAATGTTAGAAAAACATATGACTATTCTTTCTACTTTAGTTTCATTAGGAACCCTTGCAGGTTTGTTAGGTACAGTAACAGGGATGATTAAAGCTTTTGGTGCGTTGGCTTCTGCTGGAACTCCAGATCAAGCTGCACTTGCAAATGGTATCTCTGAAGCTTTGATCAACACTGCAACAGGTATCTCGACTTCAGCTTTAGCTATTGTTGCTTACAACTTTTTTACTTCTAAAATTGATACTTTGACTTATTCTATCGATGAGGCTGGTAATACAATTGTAAATACTTACAGACACTACAGAAGTACTCAAAAATAATTAATAATTTAATTTATAAGAAAATAGCAATCTTGTAAAAAGATCTATTTTCTTATAAATATTAAAAAATATATTAATGGCTATAAAAATGTCCAAAAAAGCAGCGTCTATTGATATGACAGCTATGTGTGATGTGGCTTTTCTTTTGCTGACTTTCTTTATTTTGACTGCTACAGCTAAGATTCCGGAAGCATTGCCAGTAGACACTCCTGCTTCACAAGTTCAAACAAAGCTCCCAGAAACGGATTTGGCTACAATCACTATAGGGAAAGGCAAGGTATTTTTTGACTTAAAAGGTAGAGAGGTTCGTAAAAGAACGCTTGAATTGATGGGTCAAAAGTACGGTGTTGCATTTACAGAAGAGGAATCTTCAAAATTTGCATTAATGGAGGGAATTGGAGTGCCAATAGCAAATCTTAAGCAGCTGATTGCAATGAAAACTGCAGAAAGAAGTAAAGAAGGTTTGCAACCAGGTATTCCTAAAGATTCGCTTGATAATCAATTGAAAGAATGGATCTACAATGCTCGTATTGCAAATATTGAAGTAGATGATAAAGAATTGCAAATTGCTATAAAAGGTGATGCAAAAGAAGAGTATCCAGCTATATTTAGAGTTATGGATATTTTACAAGACCAAAAAATCAATAACTTCTCTTTAGTTACTGGTTTAAAAGCAAAAGAAAAAAACTAAAAAAAATACACTAAAATGGCTGAATTAAATACCGGCGACGGTGGTGGCAAAAAAGGTGGAAAGGTAAGAAGTAAAAAATCAGGATCAAAAGTAGATTTAACTGCTATGGTGGATTTAGCATTCTTATTAATCACCTTCTTTATGCTTACTACGACGTTGTCTAAACCTCAATCGATGAGTTTGGGTTTGCCAGATAAGGAAGACGATAAAAATAAGGATAAGCCAATCAAAGTTGATGAGAACCGTACTATGACATTATTATTAGGTGATGATAATAAGTTGACATATTACATGGGGTTATTAGCAACTCCAATTGCAGGTCCAAAAGAAATTTCTTACGGTAAAGAAGGGATTCGTAAAGAATTGCAGAAAAGAAAAATGTCAGTTCTTGAATACACAGGTAATAAAGATAAAGGAATGATTGTTATTATCAAACCAAGTAAAAAATCAAATTACCGTAATTTAGTTGATATTCTAGATGAAATGGCGATTGTAGATGTGCCAACGTATGCTATCGTAAATGATTTTACTCCAGAGGAACAAAAATTGTTAGAAGGTAAATAAGATTTATCTTATTACTCAATAACCTAATAACTAAGAAAAATGAAATTAGATATATTCACAAACCAATGGCTTGATATTGTATTCGAAGGTCGTAATAAGGCCTATGGCGCTTATGAGCTTAGAAAGACAAATAACAAGACCACGGTTAAAGCACTTGTGCTTGGCGCAATTGTTTTTGCTCTTGCAGTTAGTGCGCCACTTATTGTAAGTCTTCTTCCTAATTCTTCAGATGATACTGAAACATTAGATACGAAAATCACAGCAATCAAATTGCCGCCTAAGAAAGAAGAAATAAAAAAAGATCTTCCTCCGCCTCCACCACCGCCTCCAAAGGTGGATCAAGTAAAATTTGTTAAGCCAGTAGTGGCCAAAGCAGATGAAGTAACGGAAGAACCACCAAAAATTGTTGAGATAAAAGACAAAAAATTAGGTGCTGAAACTATTAAAGGTGATCCAGATGCAGTATTGACCGTTGAGCCAGTAGGTACAGGTCCTGCCGCAGTTGTTGAAGAGGATAATCAAATTTATAATACTGCTGGTATCGAGGTTAAACCAGAATTCCCAGGTGGTATGGATAAATTTTACTCTTATGTAGGTAAAAATTACCAAACTCCTGAAGAAGATGGTCTGAAAGGTAAAGTGTATGTTACATTTGTAGTGGAGAAAGATGGTTCATTAACGGATATCAAAGTAATTAGAGATATTGGTTACGGTACAGGAAAAGAAGCTATTCGTGTTTTAAACAAATGTCCTAGATGGAACCCTGGAGAGCAAAATGGTAAAAAAGTAAGGGTGCTTTATTCTCTTCCTATTACTATTCAAACTGCAGAATAATGTTGAATAACATAGTAAAGAATATTAAGAAGAAATCGCTTAAAGAGCGATTTCTTCTTGTTTTAGGGATTTTGTTTTTTCTGGTTTATCTTATTTTGGGTTTATTTATTATCTTTATGAAGAATTTTCCTCTTGCGATTCAACCAAATTATAGAATTGCTTTTGGGGTATTACTTATAGTGTATGCTTCCATTAGATTCTTCCGGATTATTAATGCTAACACAAACTAGATTATGAAAAATTATGTTAACATTTCGTATTTTGTTTTTCTTGCAGTAATTATATTATTTTTCGCATGCAACCAATCTAAAAGCGCTAAGAACAAGGAAACCATACTTAAAGGTTCAGCAACTGTTTATGTCGATGAAACGCTAACCCCTGTTATTGAAGACCAGGTTGAAGTTTTTGAAAATAGATATGAAGCTAAAATTAAACTTATTTCTAAATCAGAAGCAGAGACTGTTAACTCATTGTTTAACGAAAAGTCTGCGATAGCTATCTTGTCAAGAAATTTGACAGTAGAGGAAACAAAGATATTTGAACAAAAGAAAATAGTTCCTAAAGTAACGATGTTCGCTACTGATGCAGTGGCTTTAATCTCCAAGAAAAATAATAATGATACTATTGTCGCGTTAAAGGATATTATCAGCTTTATGCAGGGGAATACAGTTCCATCCATTAAGGGATTAGTTTTCGATAATCCAAATTCAAGTACTATTCGATACATGAATTCTTTGGCAGGAGTAAAAGCAATACCTGAAAAGGGTGTGTTTTCATTTAAGACGAATGATGAAGTTATTAAATATGTTTCGGAAAATGAAGGTATGATTGGGATTGTTGGGGTTAATTGGCTTTCACAACCTATGCCGGCAATGCAAAAATATGTTGATAATGTAAATGCATTAAACGTAAAAGGGCTGGATAGTGAAAATGCTTTTGCCCCAACTCAGAATAATATCGCAGAGAGAAAATACCCTTTGGCACGCGATTTGTATATTATAAATTGTCAGGGATATTCTGGATTAGGAATGGGCTTCGCTTCATTTGTAGCAGGAGATATAGGACAAAGAATAATTTTAAAATCTGGATTGCTTCCTGTTCGTATTCCCGGAAGGAATATAACAATTAGGAAAAATATTGAAAACGATAAAAAATAAATTAACTACAACAAAGATGAATAAATTTAAAATTTTTAGTGTTGCTTTATTAGCTTCGGTGTCCGTGAGTCAAGCTCAAGATTTAACTCAAGCAAAAAAAGCAATTGACGCAGAACAATTTGAGAAAGCAAAATCGATATTAAAATCGGTCATTCAAGCTAAACCAAGTAATGGAAGAGCCTCGTTTCTTTTAGGAAATATCTATCTTAATCAAAGTGTAACGGATTCTGCTAAAATCTATTTTCAAAAAGGATTAACGGGGAGTGATAACGGAAAACTAAACTATATCGGTTTAGGACAAATTGATTTAGATAATGATAATAAAGCTGCAGCTCAAACTAATTTTGGACTTGGTACTAAAGGAATTAATAAAAAAGATGTTGAAGAATTAGTATATGTAGGTAGAGCTTATATGAATACTGAAAAGCCAGATTATAAGAGTGCCATCGCAATTTTGAATCGCGCTAAAATTAATAATTCATCTGACCCTCAAGTGCTACTTGCATTAGGAGACGCTTATTTTGGTGATAATAATCAGAATGAGTCTTATGTTGCGTACAGGAATGCTTTTCAAGCCGATAATACATTGTTAAGGGCTAAAATGCAATTAGGAGTTTTGCTAAAAGGTGCTAAATCATATGACGAGGCAATTAAAGCATTTAATGAAGTAATTGCTTTAAATCCTAATTATGGACCAGTTTATAGAGAACTTGCTGAAACCTATTATAAAATTGCTAGAAATAAACCATCAAAATCTGTTGAAAGTTTGAAAACGGCGATTGGGTTTTATGATAAATACATGAGTTTAACAGATTATTCCATAACATCGCGCATGCGTCATGCTGATTTCCTTATTCTTGTAGGGGATTATAAAGCACTTGAAATTGAGGCTAATAAAATGAAAGAATTGGATAATGTTAATCCAAGAATTTTACGTTATTTGGGTTATGCTGCATACGAAAACGGAAATGATGATTTAGCAAAAACTTCTTTAGAAAGTTTTATATCAAATCCAGCTAACAAGATTATCGCTAAAGATTATATTACTTTAGGTTTGGTGAAAATTAAAAAGGGAACAAGTGCTGATGGTCTTTCGGTTGATCCAACTGCTTTCAAAGAAGGTTTGGCTATCATCAAAAAAGGAATCGAACTTCTACCTATCGCAGCTGAGGATTTGAATGAAGTGGGTAAAAAATTATTTGCTCAAAAATTATTCAAAGAAGCCGCTGCAATTTTTGAACTTAGTTCAAGTAATAAAGAGTCAAGAAACTATTTAGATGATAATGTTTATTATGGCTTATCGTTATATTATGATAATAACAGAAAAGACGTAAAAGCTGATCCTATTGCTTTACAAAAAGCAGATGCCGCCTTCGCCAATGTAATTGCCGCATCTCCAAGCTATCAAGAAGCTTATTTGTATAGCGCTAGAACAAATAGATTGCTTGAAAACGATGCTGTAATGACTAAAGCATACCAAGATTATATAGATAAGACTACACAAAAAGGAGCTGAAGAGTTAGCTAAACCAGCTGTGAAGACCAAATTTATAGAAGCTTATAATAATATTGCCGTAATCTATTCTAAAACGGATAAAGTAAAAGCAAAAGAATACTTAAACAAAACACTTGCTATTGATCCAGCTAACCAATACGCATTAGACGCATTGAAAACTTTGAAATAATTAGGAGATTTCAACAAATATAAAACCGATAGTTTCAAAAGAACTATCGGTTTTTTTTTTGAACGTATACTCTGAGATTAATTTGCTAGGATTAGTCTTGCTATTTGCTCTATCTTTTTAAAGGCCGATAAAGGGCCTTTTAAAAAAGATGTCGCTTCTGTCGGGGCTCGGTTATTAATGGTAATTTTCCGTAAGCATTTTTAAAATTTCAAATTAACTCCTTTTCAAATTAACTATCTTTGCACTTTAAAATAAAAGAATGTTATCAAAAGAAATACAATTAGAAGTTAATAAAGGTGCAATGCTTCCGCTGATGGAAGAATTCTACACTATTCAGGGTGAGGGTTTTCATACTGGTACAGCAGCATACTTTATTAGAATTGGAGGCTGTGATGTGGGTTGTCATTGGTGTGATGTTAAAGAAAGCTGGAATGCGGAATTACATCCGCCAACAAGCATTGATCTGATAGTTGCCAATGCAAATAAATATGCCGATACTGTTGTTGTTACTGGTGGAGAACCGTTAATGTGGGATATGACTTTACTTACTCATAAACTCAAAGATCAAAATTTAAAAGTACATATTGAAACCTCAGGAGCGTATCCGCTTTCAGGATCTTGGGATTGGATTTGTCTTTCGCCAAAGAAAAATAAATTACCTACAGAAACCGTTTATGATAATGCGCATGAGCTGAAAGTGATTATTTACAATAAGCATGACTTTATTTTTGCAGAAGAACAAGCCGAAAAAGTGAATCCAAATGCTATTTTATTTCTTCAGCCAGAGTGGAGCAAGAAAGAAGAGATGACTCCATTAATAGTAGACTATGTAATGAACAATCCTAAGTGGCGCGTATCTTTACAAACACATAAATATCTAAATATCCCTTAATACACAAATACCCCAAACGTAATTACAGTTTGGGGTATTTTCATTAGTGGGAATGTTAAAACATAAGGCCAACTTAATTACCAACCTTTTTGTTTTTTCAATTCGGTGATATGAGCTAAATGGTGATTGCCATGCCAAGCGTAAAGCCCAATTATTTCCTTGATTTTAAATTCGCTATTATGTTCGGGGTGAATGAATATCTTTTCTAAATCTACTTCGTTTAAACTTTTTATTAAATAGGACAATCGGAAGTGCAACCCTTCTAGAAAAGATAAGGTGGGTTGAATAGGCATATTTAAATTATCATGCATTTCTGCCCAACGGTCTTCATGATAGAATTTTATTATGGGTTTATCTTCTGTTAAAGCCCATTTGATTCTAATGAAACAATTCATGTGACTATCTGCGCAATGGTGAATTACTTGACGAATTGTCCAGCCATCTTGTCGATAAGGTGTGTCGAGTTGTTCCTCGGTTAAATAAATCACTTCTTTTTTTAGTCGTTCTGGAAAAGAAGAAATCTCCGCTATTTTTTCTGCTAAATAATTACCAGAATATAATTCGGGTGCAATAAACTTACTTATCGGATAACGTAGTTTCTCTAATACTGAATTTTCCATAATTTTATTTGTCTTTATTGGTGGTTCTTTTATCTTTCTTTAAATCGAAAGCTTCGCCAAGTAATCATAATGCTCACCTTCAAGAATTAATTCACATTGAAATCCATTATCTAAAGCTGCATTTTGTAGCGTATTGTAATCAATGAACATCCAATCGAACGGTTTTTCTTTATCACCTTTGTACGAGATATTAAAAACAATTTCGCCATAATATTCTTTTTTTGAAGGAATCCACTTTCCGCCGTCTTCATCATCATCAAACATATAAATGATGTCAGAACTATCCAATAGAATTTGTCCGTCAGGATTTAATAAAGATTTTAGTTTTAGAAGGAAATTAGGAATGTTTTTTAATTTTCCGCACATTCCAGCACCATTCATTAAAAGTAATATAGTGTCGTACTTTTCATTATCTAGTGTCATCACATCCTGAATTTTTGCATTCTTTAATCCACGAAGTGTACATGCTTGGATTGCATTTGCTGAAATATCAATTGAAGTAACGTCTAAATTTCGTTCGTTTTGCAAAGACAAGCTATGGCTACCTGCGCCACAACCTACATCTAGGACTTTACCTTTGGCAAGTTGTAACGCTTTTTTTTCCATTTGTGGCATTTCATCATAAGATCGAAATAAATAGGCAACTGACATTTCATCTTCTTCAGAAATGGTAGTCTCCGTAATTAAATCTTCGGGAGCATTATTAGTTTGATAATCAAGTATGGCTTTGCCGAAAAGGTCTTTCATTAGAGTTGGTATGTTAATTTAGTTATTTGTTGATTTGTTTTAAGTAATTTCGCAAAATGTTTTATCGAATAACCGACCAGACAAATGGATACTATTTTAAATAATCTTCCTAAAGAAGCCAAAGATAAGCATATCGAAAACAAAAAGTATTTCGATAAGCTAAAAAAGAAAACACCAAAGAATTTAGATTATGTTATGCAGGATTTGCATGATGCTGAATTCAAAAAAACGGATTGTTTAAAATGTGCCAATTGTTGCAAAACAACTGGACCTTTATTTACCGATGCCGATATTGAACGTGTTTCAAAATATCTTAGACAAAAACCCCAACAATTTATCGCGCAATATCTTCAAATTGATGAAGACAGAGATTATGTTTTGCAAAGTGTGCCTTGTACTTTTCTAGATAATGAAAATGCTTGTATGATTTATGATGTTCGTCCAAAAGCCTGCCGGGAGTTTCCTCATACTGATAGAAAGAAATTTCAGCAAATTACGGATCTAACGCTGAAAAATGTTGCTATATGTCCTGCAGCTTTTAATATTGTTGAGGAGATGAAAAAGAAATTGCCTCTTTAAAAAATATTTTCATCAAAATAAACTAAACATATTCAGTCTTGTCTCCCTCTCCTTTGGAGAAGGCTGGGGTGAGGACTAATAGATCAAATATTTAGATCTCATTGCCTTAAACTCAAGAATCCCCTTCTTCCAAGATTCTCTGATTTCCTTTTCAGGAAGTCCACTCTCTATTTGCTGCTGTAGTTTCTTGGTCCCGACCAATTTTGTGAAAAAGGAATTAAAGAATTTTGATTTATCATAGGTTGTATCGTAGGATTTAATAAGCCACTTTAATTCCAGTTGATTTACTTGTGGATATTTTGACAAATCTTCGCCATAACAAAGCACTCCATTATAAACTGGGTTTTGGGCGCCTAAATTTGGTCTCGGAATAAAACTAAAGTCGCTCTTTGGTAAATAAGGCGAACCATAAATTTGAAATTGATTCTCAGTGCCGCGGCCCACGCTGACATTTGTGCCTTCAAAAAGACATAAACTAGCATATAAATTCACCGCTTTGTCGTTAGGAAGATTTGGAGATGGTTTAATTGGCAAACTGTAATTCATTTTTCGGTTGTAATTCACACAAGGAATCACCGTCAATTTACATTGAGTTCCATTCTTTACCCATTTTTCTCCATTAATCATTTTGGCATATTCACCAATGGTCATTCCGTGAAGCAAAGGAATTGGGTGCATGCCCACAAAACTAGTAAACGCTGCTTCCAGAATCGGTCCGTCAATAATAGTTATATTGGGATTTGGTCGGTCAAGAATGAGTAGTGGAATATTATTTTCGGCGCAAGCCTCTATGATATAATGTAAGGAGGAAATATAGGTGTAAAATCTAGCGCCGACATCTTGCAGATCAAAAATCAGAATGTCAATTCCAGCCAGTTGTTCAGATTTTGGTTTTTTGTTTTCCCCATAAAGCGAAATGATTGGCAATCCTGTTTTACGATCCTTTCCGTCGGCAATATGTTCACCTGCATCCGCAGTTCCTCGAAAACCATGTTCGGGAGCAAAAATGGTTTTGATTGCAATGTCTTTTTCTAATAGAAAATCGACGAGATGAGTTTTGTTAGATAGAATTCCAGTTTGGTTGGTTACGATTCCAATTTTTTTGCCTTTTAATAAAGGAAGATAAACAGTATAATTATCGGCACCAGTTTTAATACTATTATAGGAAACGATGGTTATTTTTTTTAAACTGTCGTTTTTCATCTCCTGCGCTTGAGTTTTTTTGACCGTACAAGAGATTAGATTGGTGAATAAAAATAAAAGAGAAAAGGTGTTTTTTATAAATTTAGTCATGTGATAAAGCATAATAAAATTAATGTCTATTAGTGTAATTCGTGTTTTAGCTGTATTTTTGATGCAAGCGAAGCAAACTGGCTTAGCAAATCCAAAATAGAAATCGAATCAACTTGAATTTAGAATACTTCATTGCCAAAAGACTCATTACTGCTAAAGATTATAAAAGTAGCATATCTGCACCAATTATAAAAATTGCAATTTCAGCAATAGCCATTGGTATGATCATGATGATTATTTCTGTAGCAACGGGAATTGGGTTGCAACAAAAAATAAGGGAAAAGGTTTCGGCTTTCAATGGGCATATTATTATTTCAAATTACGACAACAACCAGTCGGAAGTTACGCTGGTGCCTATTTCCAAGAAGCAGGATTTTTATCCAAAATTCATTTCCGTTCCAGGAATAAATCACATTCAAGCCATCGCGACAAAAGCCGGAATTATAAGAACCGAAAGCGCTTTTGAAGGAATTATTCTAAAAGGTGTAGGGGAAGATTACCAATGGGATAATATTAAAGAATACCTGATTTCGGGTAAACTGCCCGATTTTTCTAAAGATTTAAATCAAGAAGTATTGATTTCTCAATTCTTGGCGAACAGACTAAATTTAAAAGTTGGCGATTCATTCAATACATTCTTCATAAAAGAGAGCCAAAATAAATTACCTAACATCCGAAGATTCCAGATCACCGGTATTTTTAATTCTGGTTTTCAGGAATTCGATGCTACTTATGTGTTAGGTGATATTCGCCACCTACAGCGCATCAATAAATGGAGCCCAAATGAAGTAGGGGCATTCGAAGTTTTCGTAAATGATTTCAACAATATTAAAACAACTGGTGAGCAGGTGTACGAGCAAACTGCTTCAACGCTTGATACAAAAACCATTATCGAGAAATACAGTTACATATTCGAGTGGCTTCAATTATTTGATTTTAATATTATAATCATTTTAGTCGTGATGATTTTAGTGGCGACAATCAACATGGTAGTTGCGCTATTAGTGTTAATTCTCGAACGAACCCAAATGATAGGAATATTAAAAGCATTAGGGGCTGATAATTGGTTAGTTAGGAAAATATTTCTCTACAATGCCTTTTACCTTATAGTAAGGGGATTGTTTTGGGGAAATTTAATTGGGATATCTTTGTTGTTAATCCAGCAGCATTTTGGAATAATCAAACTCAACCCAGAAAATTACTATGTCAACCAAGCGCCAGTATATCTTAATTGGGGATATGTGCTATTATTGAATTTACTAACTGTAACCATTTGTTTCTTAGTGTTACTAATTCCTTCCTATATAATAACCAAGATATCTCCGGTAAAAGCCATTCGTTTCGATTAGATTTCATTTGGGCGTTCCCCATTATAAAAAAAGAGGCAATTATCGTGGAGGGTAGTTGCCTCTTTTTTTATAATGGGTCAGGCTATTCGCTGCAAGTCCTCGTAAAGTGACGTTTCACTACACTTTCCTCTGGGCTTTACACTACTATCCCTAACGCGCGCAGCGTTTCATCGACTTTGCCATTTAATCAAAAGGAAAAATTTCAGATAATAACGATTTCATGACGTTTGTACGGGTTTTAGTTTCTTTTCTTTCTTGATAAGGCACAGTATATCGCTGACTTTGTCATTTAGTCAAAGATGAAATCTCATTGATGGATATTCATCTATTACCTTAATATATCGGATTGTGGTTTTGGCAGCGTATATAGTATTTGCTACTTATATAACTATATCTGCGATTTTTGAGATATAAAGTTACCCTTTCCTTCGGAGAGGGTCTGGTATAGTAAAATAATTCACTTTCAAAAATCACGTTTCCAGCGATTTAAAGCGAATGTTAGGAAAAGGTCAAAAAAAAGGGATTAAAAAGCTTGAATAACGGTATAAAGGTGCTAGTTTTGCACCCGCAACAACGCATACGTTCTTTAATAAACTGGCAAGTACTACGAATCGAAAACGAGAATTTATTTTCTAAAAAAGATTTTAAAAAGCTTGTGAGATTAGAAAACGCTTACTACATTTGCACCCCGCAAAAAGAGTAAAGTTCCTTGACAAACTGATAAGAATAATAGAAGTAAATGGAGATAAAATTTTTCTAAAAAAACTTCAAAAATTTCTTGCCAGTTAAGAAAAGAAGTTGCACTTTTGCACCCGCTTCCAGAGACGCACAATGTGTGTTAAACGAAGGGAAAAACAAGCAGAACACGTTCCTAGACATATTGAATTGACAGCCGTTTTAAGAGCGATCTTAAGACAAAAGAATAAGAGTAATAGAATTGAAAGATTTGAAAAAACCACTAGAACTTCAGTCACATAAATAAAGAGACCAGATTTATCTGGACTCACACAATATACGATGAAGAGTTTGATCCTGGCTCAGGATGAACGCTAGCGGCAGGCTTAACACATGCAAGTCGAGGGGTATAGTTTTTCGGAACTAGAGACCGGCGCACGGGTGCGTAACGCGTATGCAATCTACCTTTCACAAAGGGATAGCCCAGAGAAATTTGGATTAATACCTTATAGTATATATGAATGGCATCATTTATATATTAAAGATTTATCGGTGAAAGATGAGCATGCGTCCCATTAGCTAGTTGGTATGGTAACGGCATACCAAGGCTACGATGGGTAGGGGTCCTGAGAGGGAGATCCCCCACACTGGTACT